>CALMGU010000062.1 GCA_937865685.1 uncultured Alphaproteobacteria bacterium
GCGCCAGCCGCGCCCGTCGATCACCTGCTCGTTGGCGAGCACGGTCTGGTCGACCGGATCCCAATTCACATCCGCTTCGCCGCGATAGACGAAGCCAGCCTGATAGAATTGCAGGAACAGCTTCTGCTGCTGGTGATAATAGTCCGGATCGCAGGTGGCGAATTCGCGGCTCCAATCCAGCGACAGGCCCAGCATCTTCAGGCCGTCGCGCATATGCGCGATATTCTCATAGGTCCAATCGCGAGGGCTTACGCCCTTGTCGCGGGCCGCATTCTCGGCGGGAAGGCCGAAGGCATCCCAGCCCATGGGATGCAGCACGCTGTAGCCCTGGGCGCGGCGGAAACGGGCGATGACATCGCCCATGGTGTAGTTGCGCGCATGGCCCATATGGATGCGCCCCGACGGATAGGGGAACATCTCCAGCACATAGCATTTGGGCTTGTCGCCATAGTCGGGCGTCTTGAACAGCTGATGCCGTTCCCATTCGCCCTGCCAGTGTTTTTCGGATTCCTTGGCGTTGTAACGCGCCATGTGACAAGCCTCTTTCGATACGCGGCGATGAAGCCCGTCGAACAGGCTTTGCCCTTATTATTTACGCGCGCGGGTTCAACGTCGCCAGACGCAATTCGCGGGCGCGGGTGAGAATGGAATCTTCCAGCTTGTGCGCCGTGTCGGGGTTGGGCGTGGCGTCGCTCCAGCCGCCCGCGGCGCGGGTCTGGCGGAACACCACCACCTTGAGCCCATCGGCCCGAAGATTGCGGTCCATGATGTAGATGGTGACTTTGAGCCGCTCGTCGGGGGCGCCGGGCGCCACATACCAGTCGGTGATGATCACCCCGCCAAAAGGATCGGCGCTGGCCAGCGGCATGAAGGACATGGTGTCGAGCGCCGCATGCCAGAGGTAGGAGTTGACCCCCAGTGTCATCTTGCCGGGGCCGCCCGCCACGATGGTGGCGCCGGTTTCCATGTCGGTGCTGGTCTTGTCGCTGCCACAGGCCGCCAGGGCGGGCAACGCGACGGCGCACAGCAAAATCGGCAGGATTCGCATCAGGTTTCGTTCCTTCGACGGGCCTATCAGGGTTACCGTCCACCCCCTGGCTGTTCCGGCTTATACTGGCAGGAAGCCCCCCGCGCAACGGCGCGCGCCTTGTCGCAAGCGTCCCGGTTTGGCTTATGTTAGAAGGGCTTATGACCAGGCTGGGATTTCAAAAAAGCAATCAGCGCGCCTTGCGCGGCGCAGGCGCGGCGTTAATCCTGGCCGGCCTGGCGGCGGGCGGGCCCGCCATGGCGCTGGATATTCCCAGCCTTCCGCAATTCCAGGCCGAAATTGGCGATGCCCAGCTTTCCGTGGGCGGGACCGCCAGCGGGGCGGTTTTCGATTCCAATCTGAAGGGTCAGCCCGGTGCGTCCGGCTCGGCCAAGCTGATGCCCCGGCTGCACCGCGACTATGACAGCGGTCTCTCACTGGGCCTGAATGCGACCCTGGCGGTCAGCGATCCCTTGTCGCAGGGCCGCTATGGCGGGGATTTCTTCGAGAAACTCTTTGGCGAAGTCCGCACCGGCCTTGGCCGGGTCGAGATCGGCCAGACCGATGGCGCGGGCTATGTGGTGGCGGCAGGCGGACCCAAGGTGGACGCCCAGGTGTCGCTGGATGATCCGCAGACGAGTTTTTTCCTGGCGCCCGGCCGGCACGCCGTCACCGACATGTTCGCCTTGCGCACGTCGGTGGGCGCCTCGTCCAACTATGCGAAGTTCGCCTATGTCAGCCCGGCGCTGTTCGGGGCGCAGCTGGCGCTGTCCTTCACGCCCAACCAGGGCAAACAGGTGCTGCCCTTTCTCACCGCCGGGCCGGATGTGCCCGGACGCCAGGCGGCGATCTGGGAAGCGGGAATGCGCTATTCCACCGATTTCGGGCCCGTCAGTCTCACCGGTTATGGCGGCGTCGCCGAAGGCCGGGGCGAGCACAAGCTGGGCCGCCAGGAAGGCGTGAGCGATCTGGGCGCGGGCCTTCGCGCCGACTACACCGTCAATGACGATCTCAGCCTGTCGCTGGGCGGCTCCTATCGCCACAGCAATGCCTATGCCTTCGACATCACGCGGAGTTTCGACGGTGCCACCACCCGCGCGCTGCATGTGAGCGCCGCCGCGACCTATGGAAGCTGGGTCGCGGGCGTCGAATATGGCAACGCGGTCGCGGGCAGTCCGGCGGGACTGGCTCGCCTGGGCTTGAATGGGTACCAAGCGTCCATCGGCTATGTGCTGAACAACAACTGGCAGATCACCGGCGGCTGGCAGCGCTTGGATTATGCGCGTAGCAGCGGCGTGTTCTTCAATGGCGGGCCGCGCCTCGACATGGACGCAAGCTTCCTGCATCTCAATCTGCACGTTTGATTTATTGGGTCGCACGTCCCGGGCGCGGACGCGCCCAATTATTTCAAAGGGCGCCTCCGGCGCCGCTCGGAAAACCGCTCGCCGCTTCGCGGCTCCCGCCGGCACGCTGTTGCTACCGGCTCCTGGCCGATGCTTCCAGGCTCCCAATCGCGGCGATGCCGGAGAATCCCGGCAGCAGCGCGGCATTGCGCGCCGTCACGCCGCCCAACGCCAGCACCGGCAGCAATGCGCGTTGCGCCATCAACCGCGCACGCACGGGCGTAAGCGTCTTTGCGCCCGGATGACTTTTTGTGGCGAAGACGGGCGACAGCAAGGCTGCATCGGCATAGGGCGCTTGCAGGCCACGCGAGGAATGCGCCGCCACCGTGATCACCCAATGGGGCCGGAGCGCGCGCCAATGCGCCGCGTCGCGGGCATGGGCTTCCGGCAGATGCAGGCCATGCAGACAATCGGCAAGCACGGGATCATCCGCCGCCAGCAGGATCAAGCCATGCGTCTGCATCCGCAACGCGTCACCCAGGGCGTGACGCCGTTTGGCGTCGCGCGCGCGCACGATCACCAGACTGCCCTTCGGCAAAGCGCGAGCGGCGGCGACCGGATCAGGCAAGCGGTCGTCATCCGTCATCAAAGCCAGGGAGCATCGGCCAGGAAAAGTGCGAAGCGGTTTTCCGTCCGGCCGTGCGACCATAACATCAAGCCCCGCGTTGAGGCGGGCGGCGGCTCTTGCTAGGTTCTGCGCCGTCATGAGCATCCCAGAGAATCTGGCCGACATACTGGCCCGCATCGACGCGGCGCGGAAGGCGGCGATCGCGCCCGCGCCACAGACAAAGCTGGTCGCGGTCAGCAAGACCGTGGCCGAAGCCGGAATCCGCGAAGCCATCGCCTGCGGTCAGCGCCTGTTCGGTGAAAACCGGGTGCAGGAAGCCCAAGGCAAATTTCCCCAACTGAAAGCGGAATTTCCGGACCTGGTTCTGCATCTGATCGGCCCGCTTCAGACCAACAAGGTGAAGGATGCGGCGGCGCTGTTCGACGCCATCCAGACCTTGGATCGCACCCGCCTGGCCGATGCGTTGGCGGCGGAGCGCGACAAAAGCGGCAGATGCCCGCAGCTGTTCATGCAGGTGAATACCGGCGAAGAACCGCAGAAGGCGGGCGTGCTGCCGGCGGAGACCGAAGCCCTGATCGCTTATGCCCGCAAGCTGGAATTGCCGCTGGCCGGGCTGATGTGCATTCCGCCGGTTGAAGATGATGTGGCGCCACATTTCGCTTTTCTCGCCAAGCTGGCGAAGGAGAATGGGCTCAGCGAACTCAGCATGGGGATGAGCGGGGATTTCGAAATGGCGATCCGCTTCGGCGCCACCCATGTGCGGGTCGGCAGTGCGATTTTTGGAGCGCGGCCAGGAAAAGTGTGAGCGGTTTTCCGTCCGGCCGCGCGACCGAAAAAAAGAACGCGCTAAAATCAACCAGTGATCTTGAGCTTATCGCCGGCGCGGAATTGCGCCAGCGCCGCGCGCAAATCGTGATCGGTCAAGGCCACGCAGCCCGCCGTGGGCGTATAGCCGTCGCGCGCCAGGTGCAGGAAAATCGCGCTGCCCGCGCCCTGCACCACCGGATCGTCGTTGAAGCCCACCACCACGATGATGTCGTAGACATGGCTGTCCAGCCACAGATGCTCGGCGCTGACCGGATAGGGATGCTTGACCAGCTTGTTGTAGTTGGGATCGCCGGGCGCATCGCACCAGCCATCTTCGGGCAGCAGCGCGCGCGCCGGTAAAATCGTTTTGGGTTTTTCCGTGCGGTCGGCGCGCCAGAACAGCTGGCGCAGCGGAAAAACGCCGATCGGCGTCTTGCCGTCGCCTTCCTTCTTCCGGCCCATGCCATGAGGACCGATAGCGCAACGGCGGGGGCCAGCACCCCAGTTCATCACGGGGCCGGCGGCGGAATTGGAAACGATCAGATCCATGCGCCCGAGCTTAACTCAACTCGTGGCGGCGGCAACCTGGGTGGTGAGCGCCATGCCGGGCAAGTCGATGGATTTGCGATAGGCCGACATGGCACGGCGCGCCAGATCGACATCCACGCCCTTGGCATCGAGCGAGGCCTGCAGCGCCGTCATGTCGGCGGTCATGTCCGTGGGTTGGACGTCCGGGGTCTGCGCGGGCGCCTTGGCATTGCTGGCCAGGGCCTTGTCGTAATGATGACCCGTGAACAGGGCCAGGATGGTGCTGCCGAAATCCTTGCCCGTGACCGCTTCGAATACCGCGTCGGCGGCGCCGGAAACCGCGCCCCACAATCCGCCATAAAGCGCGTCGCCCGCGATCCGTTCGGGCACGCCGATATGGGTGCCGGTGATGGTGCGATAGAGCGTGCCGATGACCGGCAGATGCTCCAAGGGATTGATGATCGACAGCAGATTGTGGAACGAAAAATCCCAATCCGAGGACTTGCTGTCCTTGGACGCAGCCGGCTGGTCCGCCGGAACGGGCGGAGCGGCAACGGGGCTGGCGGCGTCGATGCTCATTGCCTCACCCAAGCAAGGCCCCTGCCAGCGGAAAAATGGCTTTATTGCTGGAATTTCATCGCGGCGAGCGCGTCACGCGGCAGAATTTGCCGATCCTTATGTTTTTGGCGCCGGCCAAATCGGGCTAATCTCGCCCGGCCCCGGAACCCAAGAGTGACATGGCCAGCGCCAAGCGCGTTTTATTGGTGGATCATGACGCCGTGCTGCGCGCCTCGCTGGCCGAACAGCTGGCGCAGGAGGGCTCTTATGCCGTGGCCGAAGCCGGCTGTGCCGCCGAGGCGCGGGAGCGGGCGAAGGAAGGCGGCTACGATCTCGCCATCATCGATCAAAGCCTGCCGGACGGCGCGGGCGATGCCCTGGCGCGCGAGTTGAAAATGCAGGATTTTGGCGCGCCGGTCCTGCTTCTGTCGGACCGGGCCGCGCCGCCGCTGGCCGCCGAATATCTGGAGAAGCCGTTCCGCTTTGCCGACCTTCTGGCGCGCATCAACCAGCATCTCAGCCGTCATGCTGCCAGCGACGATGTGCCGGTGCCGATCGGGCCTTATCTGTTCCGCCCCGGCGCCAAACTCCTGACCCAGGGCCCGCGCAAAGTGCGGCTGACGGAAAAGGAGACGGACATCCTGAAATTCCTACATGCGGCGGGGGCCACGGTGGCGCGGGATGTCCTGTTGCACGAGGTCTGGGGCTACAACCCCGCCGTCACCACCCATACGCTGGAAACCCATATCTATCGCCTGCGCCGCAAGATCGAGGAAAACCCCGGCGAGGCGCGCATCCTGGTGACCGAAGAGGGCGGCTATCGGCTGTCGTAACCTGGACATTTTGAAGGTCGCACGGCCCCGGGCGCGGACGCGCCCAATTGACCCATGGGCGCCTCCGGCGCCGTTCGGAAAACCGCTCGCCGCTTCGCGGCTCCCGCCGGCACGCTGTTGCTACCGGCTCCTGGCTGCTGCTCCACGGTTAATAAATTCTTTAACGCTCGTTAACCTTTGATTCGCCACCATTGCGCATGGGCAGAAAGCGTCCTCCTTCTGATTTCGGCAACGACGGCGCGCCCCGCATCTACCGGCGGGCGGCTCCGACGCCGGTCGTTTACGACGACGAGGACGAATATTTCGAGGAAGACTATCTCGAGCCTGAGCCGCCACCCCGGCGGCGGATCTGGCCTTATGCGCTGGTGATGCTCCTGGTCTGGGGCGTCTTATTCGGCGCGATCATCTGGTCGCATTTCGTGTCTGACCTGCCCGATGTGCGCAATCTGACGGCGGCCGCGGCGCCGCGCGATGTCACCATCCTGGACGATCACGGGCGCCTGGTGGCGCGGCGGGGATTGACGCAAGGCGCCATCGTCGACACATCGAAACTTCCCGCCTATGTGCCCAACGCGTTCATCGCCATCGAGGACCGCCGCTTCCGCCATCATTTCGGCATTGACCCCATCGGGCTGGGACGGGCCAGCCTGCGCAACATGATGGCGGGCCATGTGGTGCAGGGCGGCTCCACCTTGACGCAGCAGCTTGCCAAGAATCTGTTCCTGGATCCTGAGCGCACTTTCGACCGAAAAGTGCAGGAGGCGATGCTGGCGGTCTATCTGGAGTCGCGTTACTCCAAGGATCAAATACTCACCCTCTATCTCAACCGGGTTTATTTCGGCGCGGGCGTGTTCGGTGTCGAAGCGGCGGCGGAGAAATTCTTCGGCAAGCACGCCAGCGACCTCAGCCTGACCGAAGCGGCCATGCTGGCGGGCAGCGTCAAGGCGCCCGCGCGCTACAACCCCATCGCGGATGCCGATGCCTCGCTGGCCCGCGCCGGGGTGGTGCTGCAGGCGATGCGGGAAACCGGCTTCATCACCGAAACCGAGCAGCGCCAGGCCGAAACCACCCGCCCGCGCATCGTCGCCAGCAATGGAACGCCCCAGGCCGGTTATTTCACCGATTGGGTGATCTCGCAGCTGAACGGCATTGTCGGCCAGGACGCGCAGGCGGTGATCGTGGAGACCAGCTTCGATCTGGGCACCCAGGATATGGCGGAACGGGCGATCACCCAGGGCCTGGACGCGGAAGGGGAGAAAATCCATGCCGGGCAAGCGGCGCTGGTAGCGATGACGCCGGACGGCGCCATCCGGGCGATGGTGGGCGGCCGCTCCTATGCCCAGTCCAGCTTCAACCGCGCCACCGATGCGGTGCGCCAGCCCGGTTCTGCGTTCAAGCCCTTCGTCTATCTGACGGCGTTCGAGAATGGCCGCACCCCCGACGACATCATGCATGACGGGCCGATCAATATCCGCGGCTGGAAGCCGTCGGATTTCGACGGCAAATACAAAGGCGACATCACATTGACGGAAGCCTTTGCCGAATCCTCCAATGTGATTGCGGCCGAGTTGACCGATCAATTGGGCCCCAAGGAAGTCGTCGCCACGGCGAAACGGCTGGGCATCACCTCGCCTCTGGAAGCGGTGGCATCGCTGGCCTTGGGCACGTCGGGCGTGACGCCCCTGGAATTGACAGGCGCCTATGTGCCCTTTGCCAATGGCGGCAATGGCGTTGCGCCGTTCGCCATTCTGCGCGTCCGCAGCAAGACGGGAAAGATTCTCTATCAGCACAAGGCGGGCGCGCCGAATCCTGTGATGTCCCAAGCCAACAATAGCGCCATGACCAAATTGATGGTGCAGACCGTCACCACCGGCACCGGCAAATCGGCGCGGCTGGCGGAACGCCCCACGGCGGGCAAGACCGGCACCACCCAGGATTTCCATGATGCCTGGTTCGTGGGCTTCACCGCCGATCTGGTGACCGGGGTTTGGGTGGGCAACGACAATGCCGCGCCGATGAAGAAAGTCACCGGCGGCGGCCTGCCCGCGCGCATCTTCCACGCCTTCATGGAAGATGCGGAGCAGGACCTGCCCGTGCGCCCGTTGGCGGGAAGCGAAGTGCTCGTAGCGGATGCGGGCGATACCGCGCCGGCCGCTGTGGCGGAAGCCGCGCCAGCGCCGGAAACAGCCCCACCGCCTGTACCTGTCGTGGCGGAGAAAGCGCAGGATCCGTTTGAGAAAATCTTGAATAGTTTGTTCGGCGGAAAGTCGAACTAGTTATACCGCAGCAGGCTGCGGCCATTGTCGCGCAGCCATTTGCGGGCGCGGTCGACATCGGGCGATAATGTCGCCACATGCGCCCAGAAGCGCGGGGAATGATTCATTTCCTTCAAATGCGCCACTTCATGCGCCACCACATAATCGCGCACGAATTCCGGCGCGAAAATCAGCCGCCAGGAAAAAGACAGCGAGCCGTTCTGGCTGCAGGAGCCCCAGCGGCTTCGCGTATCGCGAACGCTGATCCGCGACGGCTTCAATCCCAGCCGCGCGGCATATTCGATGGACCGCGCCGACAACAGGGTCTTGGCTTCGCGCTTGAAAAAATCGGTCAGGCGGCGCGGCGCATGTTCGACCCGGCCATGAACCAGGATGGCGCCGTCGGTGGCCCAAACCGGCGCCGGACCACGTGTCAGGCTGTGTTGAATGGGATGACCCACGCCCAGATATGGCACCATGGCGCCAGGCATCAGGGCCACGGGCTTGGGCATGCGCTGCAATTGCCGCGCGATCCATTGGGTTTCGCCCCGCGCAAAGGCCATGGCCGGGCCGGCACCGCCCCTGGCCGGCGCGGTAACCGTGACTTCGCCCGTATCGGGATGGACGCGCATGACAATGCGGCGGGCGCGGGGATTGAGGCGCACATTCACCGCCACATCGGCGCCGTCTATTGCAAGCAGTTCACGCCGGACGGCTCGCTTTTCGACTCGCTTGGCCTTAGGCTTGCCACGCAACAGGAACTTCAACATGTCAGAACGACCACGCTTTCATTTGGCGTTTCCGGTGCGCGACCTTTCCGAAGCGCGCGCATTTTACGGCGACCTGCTCGGCTGTCCCGAAGGCCGCTCGAGCGATGACTGGGTCGATTTCGATTTCTTCGGCCATCAGATCGTCGCGCATTTAAGCCCGGATGAGGTCGGACACAAAGCACATAATGACGTCGATGGCGATTCGGTGCCGGTGCGTCATTTCGGTGCAATCCTTTCCATGGCGGAGTGGAAAAAACTTGCCGCGCGCCTGACGGAAAAGAAAACATCTTTCATCATCGAGCCTGGTATCCGTTTTGAAGGATTGCCCGGCGAACAGGCGACATTCTTTTTCCTCGATCCATCCGGCAACGCTCTGGAGTTCAAGGCTTTCCATGACGACTCGGCAATCTTTGCGCGCTGAACAGATCGCCCTTTTGGTGGGGGCGGGCGGAACGTGTCTTTTTCTGGGCGCGTTGGGCTTTCAATATATCGGCGGCATCGCGCCCTGCGAAATGTGCCACTGGCAGCGCTGGGCCCATATCGGCGCGGCGATCACCGGCATTCTGGCCGCGACCGTGGTGAAAGGCACGCCCACCGCGCGCGGCATGGCGTGGTTCGCGATCCTGTTCGTGCTGACATCGGGCCTGATCGGCGCCTATCAGACCGGAATGGAATATCACCTCTTGCCCGGCCCCGCCGCCTGCAGCGGCCACCGCTATGTTCTGGGCAGCAACTTGCCGCCGCCGGAAGTACAATGCGATGTGGTGGCCTGGTCGCTGTTCGGAATCTCGATGGCGTCCTGGAACGCGATCTGCTCGTTCCTCATCGCGGGCCTGGGCGCGTTCGGGGTTTCCAAGACCGCCGCATATGATGGTGCGCTGAGCCAGCAGAATGCCGCGTAAGCCCAAGCCCAGATTGCCGGGCGCCGCGCCCGATACCGAAGCGATGATCCGGGTGGACCATGCCGGTGAGTATGGCGCGGTGCGCATTTATGAAGGCCAGCTGGCGGTGCTGAAGGGCCGCGCCAGCGCCGACACCATCCGCCATATGGCGGAGCAGGAAGAGCATCATTTGAAGACCTTCGACCGCCTGGTGAATGAGCGCCGGGTGCGGCCCACGGCGCTGGAGCCGGTGTGGCGGGTGGCGGGTTTCGCGCTGGGCTTTGGCACCGCGCTGATGGGCGAAAAGGCGGCCTTCGCCTGCACCGCCGCCGTGGAAGAAGCCATCGACGAACATTATGCGCAGCAGATCGCCGATCTGGGCGACCGCGATCCCAAGCTGAAACAGACGGTCGAGGAATTCCGCGCCGACGAAGCCCAGCACCGCCAGACCGCGCTGGATCATGGCGCGGAGCAAACGCCCGGTTATCGGTTTTTGAGCGAGACCATCAAAGCCGGATGCCGGATAGCGATAAAATTATCGGAAAAGATTTAGCGCTCTTGTCATGGCCCACCGGGGTGGGGGCCATCCAGTTGCAGCCAGCGGTATTGACGAAATTCGATCGCGCATCACCTGGATGGCCCGCATTCGCAGGCCATGACAATTGAATTACGGCTCCAGCTCGCTATCCCAATAAAGATAATCCGCCCAGCTCTCGTGGAGATAATTGGGAGGAAATCGGCGCCCGCGTTCGCGCAACTCGGTCACGGTCGGCTGATGCGGGCGGTGGCGGGGATGCATGCCCGCCTGGGCGGGCGTGCGGCCGCCCTTTTCCAGATTGCAGGGACTGCAGGCCGTGATCACATTTTCCCAAGTGGTGCGCCCGCCCCTGGAACGCGGAATCACGTGATCGAAGGTGAGATCCTTGGGATCGCCGCAATATTGGCACTCAAAGGAATCGCGCAGAAAGACATTGAACCGGGTGAAGGCGGGATTGCGGGCGGGCTTGATATAGGTCTTGAGCGACACCACCGAGGGCAGCCGCATTTCGAACCGTGCCGAGCGCACCACCCGGTCATACTCTTCCAGGATATTCACCCGCTCCAGGAACACCGCTTTGATCGCGTCCTGCCAGGACCAGAGTGAAAGAGGGTAATAGCTCAACGGGCGATAATCGGCGTTGAGCACCAAGGCCGGGCAGTTACTGGTGGAGCGCAGCGGGGCTAACACGGCAGCAATCCTGTGAAGGCAGCTCTCCTATGTTCTTGGGCCGTAATATGCGTTGCCCGAGTTTAGAGGCGATTCGACCCTGTCCTCAAGTCGGAGAATCAGACGCTTACAAGATGCGTTCTCACTGTGACAGGCGCGCTAAAGCGGGCTGGAAAGGGCGCTTTCCGAGCGCAAATGCCCGCCCATGGCCAGAGCCATGAACAATCCCGCCATCACCAGGCTGTCCTGGTCGATGCCATGACCCATGCCCCGCGTCAGATGCCATTGCACCGGCACGCCCGCGGCTCCCAGGCCGGTGGCGGCCGCGAACATGGCCGATGCGGGGATCACGGTGTCGGCATCGCCATGGGTGAGCAGGACCGGAGGACGTTTGCCTTCGGCCGGCGGCGGCGCCGCCAGCAGGCCCGAAAAGCCCACGATTGCCGCAGGCGGAACCCCGCGCCGCAGCCCCACATGCAGGGCGAGCATGGTTCCCTGGCTGAATCCGGCCAGGATCAGGCGTTCCGGCGGCAGCTTCAGCCGCGTCAGTTCGGCATCCAGAAACGCTTCGATGCCGGGCGCCGCCGCGGCCACGCCGGTCTGCATCTCATGCGGATCGATCCGCGAAATGGGAAACCACTGGAAACCCATGGGTGCACCCGGCACGCGGTCCGGCGCATTGGGCGCCACGAAGGCCGCGCCCGGCAGAAACTCGCGCCAATGCTCGGCCAGGCCGATCAGATCGTTGCCGTCGGCGCCATAACCATGCAGCAGCACGACCAGATGCGTGGCCGGCCCTTGCGCGGGCGGCAGGTGGGGACCGGAGAGCGAAGCCATGTGCGAGAAAAATGTCTAAGTTGCCGCGATGATGGTTACACGCTTCGCGCCGTCGCCGACAGGGTATCTGCATCTGGGTCACGCCTTTGCCGCATGGCAGGCGGCCCGCGCGGGAACGCGGTTCCTGCTCAGGATCGAGGATCTGGATCAAGGCCGGGCGCGAGAGGAGTTCATCGCGGGTATTTTTGAGGACCTGGCCTGGCTGGGTCTGTCTTGGGAAGAGCCGGTGATGCGCCAGTCGCGGCGGATGGACGCCTATCGCGACGCCCTAACCGCGCTGACGCCCTTTACCTATCCCTGTTTCTGCACCCGCAAGGAGATTGCCGAGGAAATCGCCCGCGCCGTTGAGGCGCCGCACGGTCCTGATGGTCCGCTCTATCCAGGCACCTGCCGTCATCTGTCCGCCGAGGAGCGCGCGGCACGCATCGCACAGGGCGACGCATTCGCTTTGCGACTGGACGTAGCAAAGGCGGCGGCAACGGTCGGTCCTCTCAGCTTCATGGAACATGGCCGTGTTCAAGCGGTCGATCCCTTGCTGTTTGGCGATGTGGTCTTGGCGCGCAAGGATATGCCGGCGTCCTATCATCTGGCGGTGGTGGTGGACGACGCGTTTCAGGGCGTGACTTTAGTGACGCGGGGCGAGGATCTGTTACCCGCCGCGCATGTGCAGCGGCTGTTGCAGGCGCTGTTGGGCTATCCCGAACCGGCTTATGCGCATCACCGGCTGATCCTGGACAAGGACGGACGCAAATTCTCCAAGCGCGATAAAAGCGTAACGTTGCGCGACTTGCGGGCGGCGGGGATCACGCCGTCCGGGGTTGAGGCGCTGTTCTGACGGCGGTGCCGGCGATCCTTTCGCCGACCGCCAGCAGCACCAGCAGCGCGCCGGCAAAGCCCATCGGCGCATCCACGAACAGGAATGCCGCCATGGCCAGTTGAGACACGATCACTATTCCCGCTTCGCGGCGGCTGAAACAGCCATCGCGCCACAAAAAAGCGATGGCGACGCAGAGGATGGGAAAATCATAGAAATAGAGATAAGGCGTGGCCAACAGGCTCGCCGCGCATAGGCCGGCGCATTTCAGCGCCAGGGATCGTGACCCGCGCCACAGCCAACCGACGAACATGATCGTCGAAGCCAGCAATGCACCCTGCGCCAGGAGCGCGGCCTGATCGCCCGCGCCCCACATCCGCAAAAGGCCGTAAAGGCTTTGCTGACGAAAGAAACCCGCCGTGCCTTCGGTGAGGAAATTGTTGCTCATCGAACCCAGATGCGCGGCGAAAGCGGCAAGGCTGTCCGGCGCCATCAGCCAGGAAAGGATCAAAATGAGGATCGTGGTGACGGCGGCGGAAAAGAAGGCGCGCCAATAACCGCCGAACAACAGGGCCACGGGAATGAGCAAGCCCAGATGCGGCTTGTAGGTGAGAAGTCCCAGCAGCATCCCGGCGAGCAAAGGGCGGGCTTGCAATTGCAGCAGTGCGCCCGCGATCAAGGCGGCGGACAGAAAGCCATTCTGGCCCGGCATCGCGCAGCCCAAGGCGGCGGGCGCCGCCAAGGCCAGCAAGGCCGCGCCACGTTCGCGGGTCACGCGGGCGATCGCGGCCGCATATAGCGCCAGGCTGGCAAAAACCCAGACCAGAAAAGATGCCGTGTAAGGGATCAGCGCCAAAGGGATGGCGATCAGGAAAAAGAGCGGCGGATAGGCCCAGCCCAGATAGCCATCGAAAGTGTGTCCCATCAGTTGCTGCTGAAATGCATGCATGGCGGGCCAGTCATAAGCGGCGGCGGGATGGCCGCTCAGCGCCATCCGGCCGGCGCTCCAGAAAGAAAGAAAATCCTCGGCCAAGGGATGGCCGGAGGCATCGGCGATCCAGCCGCGTCCGGCCAGCATCACAGCCAGCTGAACCATATAAGCAAAGGCGATGGCGCCCGCCGCGACAAGGGCCAGCGGTGGAAGGCGCAAGGATGCTTCCGGCCTTTGGATCATGCCGCATTCTGGGCCGGCGGCGCTTGCCGAGTGCTTAACCTTCGCGGGATTCTGAGTGGGATTCTAGGCGCTATTCCGGACCGCCGGGCCGTGCTAAAGCCCGGCCATGAATGAAATTCACGCCTTGGACCGTCTGTTCGCCACCATCGCGGCCCGCAAGGCCGGCGGCGACACCGATCAATCCTATACCGCCAAGCTGTTGTCCCAGGGCGTGGAGAAATGCGCCAAGAAGTTCGGCGAGGAGGCGGTGGAAACCGTGCTGGCGTCGGTGTCGGGCGACAAGCAGCATCTGGCGGCCGAAAGTGCCGACGTGCTGTATCACCTGCTGGTGCTGTGGGCGGCGGCGGGCATCACGCCGGACGATGTCTATGCCGTGCTCAGGGCCCGTGAAGCGCAATCGGGTCTTGCGGAAAAGGCTTCGCGAAAAAGCTAGCTGGCTGCTTCTTCTTCGTCGGCCAGGCTTTTGACCAGATCCAGCACGCGCTTGCGCACTTTGGGATCCTTGATCTTCATGAAGGCCAGCGAAAGCTGCAGCCCTTCGCCGGAGGAAACAAATTCCATCACCGGCGGCGCGGCGGATGCCAAAGTGTCGGCGGACGATGCAACGCCGTCGTAAAAGAAATCGATCGGCACGCCCAGGATGCGGGCAATCTCGAACAGCCGTCCCGCGCCGATACGGTTGACGCCCTTTTCGTATTTCTGCACCTGCTGGAAGGTGAGACCCAGAAGATCGCCCAGCTTCTCCTGACTCATGCCGATCAGCATGCGCCGAATGCGCACGCGATTTCCGACCTGAGCGTCTATGGGGTTGGCTTTCTTGGTCACGGCTTTTCGGAAGATTGGGCGGGGGAACTTAACCGCACGGGCGCAGAACGAAAAGCGATAAATGCCTGCTTAGTTACCAAGCCTCTTTTCGCGTCAGCACAAAAGCCCCAGCCGCGGCGCCGCCCAAAAGTATGAGAAATAGAAGATCGCCATAGCGCGCATACGGTGTGGGCTCCAATGCTGCCGGCAGGGCTGCATCCACCACGCCCATGCGGCCAAGATCGAGAGACGCTGTAATTCGTCCCATGGGATCGATCATCGCGGAGATTCCGGTGTTGGCCGCACGCGCAACGGGAAGTCCCTCCTCGATCGCCCGCACCCGCGCAATCAGAAGATGCTGAAGCGGCCCGGCCCAGGGGCCGAACCAGGAATCGTCGGTGACATTCACCAGCCAGCCGGGCCGCTGATCGGTTGTCACTGCGCCGGGAAAGATAATTTCGTAGCAGATCAGCGGGGTCACATCGGGCGCGCCTGCGATCTTGTAGAGGCGCGGGCCGGGACCGGACGAGAAGCCGCCCTGACCTTCTGTCAGCTTGGTGATGCCGATATGGCGGAGCGTATCCTCGAACGGGACATATTCGCCGAACGGCACCAGATGGAATTTGTCATAAACCGCTTCGGTATGCCCATCGGGGCCGAAGATATAGAGCGAATTATAATAGGCGACGTCGCGCGCGCCCGGCTCGGCGCGGGCGGAGCCGGTGATGAGGCTGCGGCCGTCGCGGGTGAGTTTGGCAATCTCGTCCAGCGCGACATCCGAGCGTCCCAGCACGAACGGGGTCGCCGCTTCCGGCCAGACGATGTGAGTCACCCGGCCAGGGGCATTGGAAAGGTCCAGAAGGCGCTGCCAGTTGCGCGCCACATAACGGCGCACATATTTCTCATTTTGCGGAACGTCGGGCTGCACCAGGCGCATGGTCACGCCCGGCACATTCGTGACCGGCGTTTCGGCCAGTTTGAGCGCGCCCCAGCCCCATAATCCTGCGAACAACAGAAGCATCGCGGCGGGCGCGAACAGCGCGCGGCGCGGCGTGCAGAATTCCGCCAAAGATGCGCCCAGAAGAATGGTGAGGAAGGACAGGCCATAAGCGCCGAACAAGGATGCGCTCTGCACCACGGCCCAAACAGCGCCCCAGCCATAGGCGGGAAGATTCCAGGGAAAGCCCGTCAGCGCATGACCGCGCACCCATTCGCCAATGGCATAGAGAATGGCGAAAACCAGAAGCCGCG
This sequence comes from uncultured Alphaproteobacteria bacterium, assembly GCA_937865685.1. Lineage (GTDB taxonomy): Bacteria > Pseudomonadota > Alphaproteobacteria > Micropepsales > Micropepsaceae > Rhizomicrobium. The sequence continues at coordinate 15,718 of CALMGU010000062.1, forward strand.
CCGGACCGTCTTGCCACAGGATCATCGCCAGCGCACAGGCGATGCCGGTGTAAAGCGCAAGACCCGCGCACAGGATCAGGATGGCGAAGGGCATCTGCCACAGATGCGCCGAGGGATCGACCATGAAGGCGTAACCGATCCAGTGCCAGCCCACCAGATATTGCCCGAACGCGAAGGCCCAGCCCGCCACCGCCGCCTTGCGGAATGGATGCGGGCTTTGCTCGGCGCCGTCCAGCAGCAGCACCAGAATGGCGAAGCCCAAGAGCAGCGCCGGAAAGACATTCACGGGCGCGAACGCCAGGGCCGAAAGCGCCCCGGCGAACAAGGCCAGAAGAAAACGCCGCCCGCCGGTCAGGCCGCGAATCCAGACGCCCTGGCGTTCAAGCCATTCTCTCATGCGGAAAGGGGCCGGTCGCCGCGGCGGATGCGCAGGCGCTTGACCTTGCGCGGGTCCGCTTCCAGCACTTCGAATTCATAGCCGGCCGGATGGGCGATGATCTCGCCACGCTGCGGCACGCGCCCCAAGAGCCACACCGCCAGCCCGCCCAGGGAATCCACCTCCACATCGGTTTCCGGCGTGGCCAGATCGATTCCGGTTTCGGTCTTGAAATCTTCAAGTTCCAGCCGGGCGTCGGCGATGAAATCCTCGCCCTCGCGCTTTAAGGGCGGCGTCTCTTCATCATGCTCGTCGGCGATGTCGCCCACAATCTCTTCGATGATGTCTTCGATCGAAACCAGCCCGTCGGTGCCGCCATATTCGTCGATCACCAGCGCCAGATGGGTGTGGGTGGCCTGCATCTTGAGAAGAAGATCGAGCGCGCGCATCGAAGGGGGCGCGAATAATATCGGCCGCTTCAGGCGGGCGATGGAAGACGGCTCGGGGCGATAGCCGCCCGCGCCGTCCGGCTCCAGCAGCGCCAGGACATCCTTCACATGCACCAGGCCGGTGGGATCGTCCAAGGTTTCGCGATAGACCGGAAGGCGCGAATGCTTGGCGTCGCGGAACAGCGCCACCAGCTCGGTCATGGGCGTATCCTCGTCCACCGCCAGAATCTGGGCGCGCGGCACCATCACGTCGGAGACTTTCAATTCGCCGAAGCCCAGCATGTTGGCGAGCATCACCCGCTCCTGCTGCGACAGGGCCGGTTCCTTGCGCTCGCTTTCCTCGATCACCTCTTCCAGGCTCTCGCGCATCGCGGCGCTGGACGAAGTCTCACCCCGAAGACGCTGGAGCAGGCGCCGAAGCAGCGGCCGCTGGCCGTTGGTCACATCGCTCATGGCGCGATCTCGTAGGGGTTGGCGACGCCCAAGGTTTTCAGAATGGCGATTTCCAGTTTTTCCATTTTTTGCGCATCGCGGGCGCGCACATGATCGTGGCCGGCCAGATGCAGAACGCCATGCACCACCAGATGCATGGCATGATCGGCGAAGCTTTTGCCGGCCGCCTTGGCTTCGCGGCGCGTGACGCCCAGCGCCAGCGCGATATCGCCGCGATAGCCGTCATCATTGGGCGGGGCGGGAAAGGACAGAACATTGGTCGGCTTGTCCTTGCCCCGGAAATCCCGGTTGAGGCTTTTGAGCTTGGCGTCCTTGGACAGAAGAATGGTGAAAGTGCCGCGGAATTTGGCGGCCTTTTCCGCCGCCGCCGCGGCGCGCTTCAGCCGGGGCAAAAGCCCACGCACTTTACGCCAGCCAGGATCGTCCACCACGACCAGGATGCCTTGTTGAAGCTTGGTCATTTTCCGTGCGCAGTATAGGCAGCGACCACGCGCCTGACGAGGGCATGACGCACCACATCGCCTTCCGCGAATCGGGCAACCCCCACGCCCTCCACCCCGTCCAGGATGGAAAGCGCCTCGTTGAGGCCCGACGCGATATTGCCCGGCAAATCGGATTGTGACGGATCGCCTGTCACCACCATCTGGCTGTCTTCGCCCAGCCGGGTCAGCATCATCTTCATCTGAGCCGAGGTGGTGTTCTGCGCTTCGTCCAGAATGATGAAAGCCCGGCTGAGCGTGCGCCCGCGCATAAAGGCCAAGGGCGCCACCTCGATCACGCCCTGCTCGATCAGCCGCGTGGTCTGATCGCCCAAAACGTCGAACAGCGCGTCGTAAAGCGGTCGCAGGTAAGGATCGATTTTCTCTTTCAAGTCGCCGGGCAGAAAGCCAAGCCGCTCGCCCGCTTCCAGCGCCGGGCGCGACAGGATCAGCCGTTCGACCTGGCGCTGATGCAGCATATGGGCCGCAAAGGCCGCCGCCAGATAGGTCTTGCCGGTGCCGGCGGGACCGATGCCGAACACCAGGGGATTGGTCCGCATCAGATCCAGATACGCCATCTGCGCGGGGCTGCGCGGCCGGGTGATGCGCGAACCGGCGGTGCGGATCGCCCCTTCGCTGGAGGCGCGCATATTGTTGGCATCGGGATCGGTGAAACGGATTTCCGCATCCACTTCCGCCAGGGTAATGCTTTCGCCCGCCTGAAGCCGGGCATAAAGCGATTTCAAAATCGCGGCGGCGCGGGCGCGCGTATCCTGGGTGCCGGCAATGGCGATCAGATTGCCCCGCTGGGTGATCAGGACTGAAAGCCGCTGTTCCAGCCGCGCAATATGCTTCTGGTGCGGGCCGGTCAGCGCCGCCAGCAGTTTGTTGTCGTCGAATTCCAGGGTGAGCTGTTCGGCCCCAGCCTTGCGGGGCACGGATTTGGAGCGCGGGCTCAAACCAGGCTGCCTTTCAGGCTGTTGGCGGTCAAAGCTTCGATCTTCACGGAACGCACCGTGCCGATCATCGATCGCGGCGCTTCGACATGGACCGGATTGAGGTGCGGCGTGCGGCCCACGATCTGCGTGGCGCCGCGGCCGGGCTTTTCAAACAGCACATCCGAGATTCTGCCGATCATGGATTCATTTGCCGCATCCTGCTGCGACAGAAGCAGCTTCTGCAGCACATCCAGACGCGTGCTTTTCACGCTTTCGGCGATCTGCTTCTTGGCCGCCGCGGCGGGCGTGCCGGGACGGGCGCTATATTTGAACGAGAAGCATTGGGCATATTCCACATCGCGCACCAATTGCATGGTGGCTTCGAAATCCGCGTCGCTTTCGCCGGGATAGCCGACAATGAAATCCGAAGAGAAAGCGATGTCGGGGCGCGCTTTGCGGATGCGCGCGATCAGTTCGCGATATTCGTCCGCCGTATGCTGGCGGTTCATCGCCGCCAGCACGCTGTCCGAACCGGACTGCACCGGCAGATGCAGGAAGGGCATCAACTTTTCGATATTGCCATGCGCTGCAATCAGATCATCGCCCATGTCGCGGGGATGGCTGGTGGTGTAGCGGATGCGCAGCACGTCCTTGATGCCGGCAATGGCCTCGATCAGCCGCGCCAGGGACCAGCTTTTGCCGTTTCCATCGGTACCGCGATAGGCATTGACGTTCTGGCCCAGGAGAATGATCTCGCGAGCGCCGCGCGCCGCCAGCGAGCGGGCTTCGGCGACGATCTGTTCGGGCGCGCGCGAATGTTCCGGCCCCCGTGTGTAAGGCACCACGCAGAAGGTGCAGAATTTATCGCAGCCTTCCTGCACGGTGAGAAAGGCGCTGACGCCGGTGTCCGAAACGGCTTGCGGCAGCGCATCAAATTTTTCCAGTGCGGGAAAATCCGCCTCGACCCGCTCGCCCGCGCCCCGCGCCAGGCGCGCGATCATTTCCGGCAGGCGGTGATAGGATTGCGGCCCCACCACCAGATCCACCGCCGGCACGCGGGCGATGATCTCTTCGCCTTCGGCCTGGGCGGTGCAGCCGGCCACCGCCACCAGCATGCGGCCGTCCCGGCCGTCCTTCAGTTTCCGGATGCGACCCAGCTCCGAATAGACTTTTTCCACCGCCCGCTCGCGGATATGGCAGGTGTTGAGGATCACCATATCGGCATCCTCCGGCGTTTCGGTGCCCGCATAACCCAACGGCGCAAGCAGGTCCGC
>CALMGU010000063.1 GCA_937865685.1 uncultured Alphaproteobacteria bacterium
GACATCCTGGTCTACAAAGCCACCCATGTGCCGGTGGGCGAGGACCAGAAGCAGCATCTGGAGCTGTCGCGCGACATCGCCCAGAAATTCAACAATGATTTCGGCGTGCCGGATTTCTTTCCCCAGCCCGAGCCGGTGATCACGGGCGCGGCGACGCGGGTGATGAGCCTGCGCGACGGGACCAAGAAAATGTCCAAGTCGGAGGAAAGCGACCTGTCGCGCATCAACCTCACCGACGATGCCGAGGCCATCGCCAACAAGATCAAGCGGGCCAAGACCGATCCCTTGCCGCTGCCCGACAGCAAGGAAGGCCTGAAGGACCGGCCGGAAGCGGAAAACCTGCTCAATATCTATGCCGCCCTGGCGGATGAGGACCGCGACCGGGTGATTGCGGAATTCGCGGGCCAGCAATTTTCCGGCTTCAAGCAGAAGCTGGCCGACCTCACCGTGGCCAAGATCGGTCCCGTGACCGCCGAAATGCGCCGGCTTCTGGCCGACCCGGCCGAGATCGAGCGCACACTCAAATCCGGGGCCGCTCGTGCCCGCGCCATCGCCGTTCCGGTGATGGATGAAGTCCGGCGCCGGGTCGGCTTTATCCAATAGTGCAACTTCCTGGCGGCTTTGCCGCAACCCTAACGCAGTCTTCCGCGTTAGGGTGCTGCCATGACGCTGGACCCCGTAATCCTGTCGCGTCTTCAATTCGGCTGGGTGATCGCCTGGCATATCCTGCTGCCTGCCTTCACCGTGGGCATCGCTTCCTATATCGCCTTGCTGGAAGGCCTCTATTTCTTCACCGGCAAGGAGATCTATTTCCGCATCTCCAACTTCTGGATCCGCATCTTCTCCATTGCCTTCGGCATGGGCGTGGTGACCGGGGTGGTGATGCCGTTCCAGTTCGGCACCAATTGGAGCCGCTTTTCCGACATCACCGCCAATATCGTCTCTCCGCTCCTGGCCTATGAAGGCCTCACCGCTTTCACCTTGGAAGCCGGCTTTCTGGGTGTGCTGTTGTTCGGCCGCAAGCTGGTGCCGCAATGGGCGCATTTCTGCTCGGCGTTGCTGGTGGCGTTCGGCACCTTGCTGTCATCCTTCTGGATTCTCTCGACCAACAGCTGGATGCAGACCCCCGCCGGCTATCGCATGGTGGATGGACGTTTCGTGCCGGTGGATTGGATGGCGATCATCTTCAACCCGTCCTTTCCTTATCGGCTGGCCCATACCGTGGATGCCTTCTATGTCACCACCGGCTTTGTCGTGCTGGCGGTGGGCGCCTGGCTGATCCGCCGGAAGGAATTCGCCGCCGAAGGCAAAGTGATGCTCACCACCACGCTGGCGTTGCTGGCGGTGCTGGTGCCGCTGCAGGTGCTTCTCGGCGATATGCACGGCCTCAACACCTTGCGGTATCAGCCCGCCAAGCTGGCCGCGATCGAAGCCCATTGGGATCGCGAGGCCCGCGCGCCGCTCACTCTGTTCGCCATTCCCGACCAGAAAGCCGAGACCAACCGCGCCGCCATCGATGTGCCGCTCCTGGGCAGCCTGATCCTCACCCATGACGTGAATGGCGTGGTGCCGGGCCTGAAGGATTTCCCGCCCGAAGATCGCGCGCCCGTGGCCGTGCCCTTCTTCGCGTTCCGCATCATGGTGGGCCTGGGGGTGCTGATGCTGGTGCTGGTGATACTGGGCTGGGTGCTCCGGTTCGGTGGCCGGCTGTTCGACAGCGATTGGTTTCTCAAGACTCTCATCTGGTCCGGTCCCATCGGCTTTCTGGCGGTGCTGGCGGGCTGGACCACCACCGAAGTGGGCCGTCAGCCCTGGACCGTGTATGGCCTGCTGCGCACGGGCGATTCCGTCACGCCTTCGCTCACCGGCGGCGACGTGCTGATCTCGCTGGCGGGTTATGCCGTGGTCTATCTGATCGTCTATCCGGTGGGCGTCTGGTTCATGGCGCGGGCGATCCATCGCGGGCCTGGCGACATCGCGGCACCCGTCGGCGGCGGGCGCCCGG
>CALMGU010000064.1 GCA_937865685.1 uncultured Alphaproteobacteria bacterium
GCCGTGGTCAAGGAAATCGAAGTGCGGCGCAACGGCGAATGGGGCCAGCGCCTGCTGAAGGACCGTGTCGTGGTCGGCGAAGCGATGGATGGATTCATGGACCGCGCCGCCAAGGAATTCGGCGCCGCCATGCCCATGCAAAAAAGCTCGGGTGATTTCTCGCGGCCCACCAATGCCGAGAAGCGCGCTTTGGCGCTCAGCTATGCCAAGCTGGTGGCGGGAACCCGCCATTTCGCCGCCGCCGGGTCTTTCGCCGCCAAGCACCGGACGGCGATGGAAGACACCTCCAATCATCTGCGCCGCTATATCGAAGACGGCATCCGCGAATTGAAAGGCAGCAGCGGCGACAAGCGGGCCACCATCGAATCCCAGCTGCTTTACGGCGCCGACATCGCCACCATCCTGGTCAGCAGCGAGGAAGGCGAGTTAATTCGCCGTCGAGTCCGGGCGGCCCAAGCCGCGGCGGCTTGAGCCGCTTTGTTTTTGACCCCCTTCTGTCTTTCTCGGGTAAACCCTCGAAAGACATCTTCCCCCGTCAGCGTGCTGCGCACGCACGGGGGAAGAAAGCTGCAGCCCAGATGATCTAGCGCTTGCTGAAGCATACGCGGGGGAGCTGGCCGTAGCACCGTGGAGGCCGGTCACAAAAGGTTCAGTGAACCTTTTGTCGGCCGACCGCCGGAGGGGGATTGAGATTGTATGCATATTATCATACAATTTTGCCATGCTGAAAGCGTTGACGCTTCAGGATAACGGCGTGCCGATCTATGTGCAGTTGCGCGATCAGATCGCCGCCGCCATTGGGCGGGGAGATTTGGCGCCGGGTGCGCGGCTTCCCACCATGCGCGAAGTGGCTGTCACCTTGGCCGTCGATCTCAACACCGTGCAGCGCGCTTATGCGGCGCTGGAAGAAGATGGGCTCGTTACCATGGTGCAGGGGCGGGGCAGTTTCGTTGCCGATCCGGCGCCGCCCGCGCGCAGCCGCAGCGCCGAGATCCGCACCCTTGCCGCCAAGGTCGCCGCCCAGGCTCAAGTGGCGGGGATCAGCCTGGACGAACTGGCCGAAGCCTTGCGCCATCTTTCCGGCAGGGCCGCGCCGTGAGAAGCCAGTTTCTCTTTCTCGCCATCGTCGCCGCCATCTTCATTTGGAGCAGGCTGGTCGCGGCGGGGCGAAAATCCCGCAACCGGCAATCCGTAACCGCCCCCGATGCCCGAGAGATTGTCCGGCGCGCCGCTGCTGTCGACAGTCTGGGCGCCATCTCGGCCATTCGCGCCGCACAGGCTGCAGCCGCCAGACGATCTGCGGCTGCCTCTTCCAATTCAATTTCAGGAACATCACAGGAGACGCACATGAATCCCGTCAGTGCCGTGATCTTCATCATCTTCGTGGGCGGCGCGGTGCTGTCCTATCTCGCCCAGCTGCCGATCGGGCTGACAATCCTTCTGGCCCTGATCGGCATCTTCCTGGGCTATTCGGTCAAGATGGCCCAGCAATGGGAAAAGGCCGTGATCCTCAGGCTGGGCAAGCTCAATTCGGTCAAGGGGCCGGGCCTGTTCATTCTGGTGCCGATCGTGGACCAGGTGGCGATGTGGATCGACCAGCGCATCCGCACCACCGAATTCGGCGCCGAGCAGGCGCTGACCCGCGACACGGTGCCGGTCAATGTCGATGCCATCATCTTCTGGATGGTGCATGACGCCGAGCGCGCCGCGCTGGAAATCACCGATTACAACAGCGCCGTGCAGCGGGTGGCGCAGACAAGCTTGCGCGAAATGATCGGCGCCTCGGTCCTCTCCGCGCTTTTGTCCGAGCGCAAGGAAGCCGACGCCACCTTGAAGCAAGTGATCGGCGCCAAGACGGCCGAATGGGGCGTGACCATCAATTCGGTGGAAATCCGCGATGTCGCCATCCCCGCCAATCTGCAGGATGCGATGAGCCGCCAGGCCCAGGCGGAGCGCGAGAAGCAGGCCCGCGTCATCCTGGGCGCCGCCGAAGAGGAAGTGGCGCAGAAATTCGTCAACGCCGCCAAGCTTTATTCCTCGAGCCCGGAAGCGCTGCAGCTGCGCGCGATGAACATCATCTATGAAACCACCAAGGAGCGGGGCGCCACCATCCTGATGCCCAGCGCCATGGTGGATGCGATGAATCCGGGTGCCGCCGCCTTTGCCTTGCAGATGGCCCGCAACGATGCCGGCGGCGCGTCTTCCGCGCCCTTGCCGTCCGGGCCTTCGGTGCCGCCGGCGGGAAAAGGCGGGAGTTAGCAAAAACAAGCCCGCCGCCGCGATTATTTTTTGAAGAGTCGCACTTTTTGCGTCCGCAAAAGCCTTGACCCGGCCCGCGCCGCGGCGCGAGCATGATCGGGCTGGAGGGGCGCGGGTAAGCGGCCTGAATCCGCGGCGACATCGTTCGCGGACGGACCTCCTCAAGGCGCCCTGAACGCGAGGATTCATCGCGAAGGAGGCGCTCATGTCCAACCCAAAAAGCAAAGCCGGCACCCGATGCATCGCCCTGATCGGGCCTTATGGCAGCGGCAAGACCTTGTTGCTGGAAAGCATAGCGGCGGTGACGGGCGCGGTGAACCGAAAGGGTTCGGTCAATGGCGGCAGCAGCCTGGGCGATTTTTCGCCCGAGGCGCGCGCCCGGCAGATGAGCGTCGAACTCAATGTCCTTACCACCCAGTATCTGGGTGAGGATTTCACCTTCCTCGATTGTCCCGGCTCCATCGAATTTCTGGCCGACACCTTGAACGTCCTGCCCGCGATCGACGCGGCGGTGGTGGTGTGCGAGCCGGAACCGGCGAAAGTCCAGATGCTGCAGCCTTTCCTCAAGGCGCTGTCGGACGCGAAGATTCCCCATTATCTTTTCGTCAACAAGATCGAGCATGCCACCGGATCCCTGCGCGAGCTTCTGGCGTTGCTCCAGGACACCAGCGAAAAGCCGCTGCTGCTGCGCCAGATTCCCATCTGGGAAAACGGCATCGCCACCGGCTTCGTCGATCTGGCGCTGGAGCGGGCCTTCGTCTACCGCGAGCATGCCCCGTCCCAGGTGATCGATATCGCCGATCTGATCCGCGAAAAGGAAGCGCGTTTCCAGATGCTGGAGCGGCTGGCCGATTATGACGAACATCTGCTGGAAGAATTGCTGGCCGATATCGAGCCGGAACGCGACGAGGTGATGCGCGATCTCAGCCGCGAATTGGCCGAAGGGCTGGTGGTGCCAGTCCTGATCGGTTCGGCGGAAGGCGATCACGGCGTCAGGCGCCTCTTGAAGGCGCTGCGGCATGAAGTGCCGGAAGTGGACGCGGCCGCCAAGCGCGCGGGCATCAATACCGGCGCCACGGTGGTCCGGGTGATCAAGACCTTCCATGGCGGGCATGGCCGCCTCAGCCTGGCGCGGGTGATTGCGGGCACCTTGAAAGACGGCGCGGTGCTGCATGGTCCGGGCGGGGATGCGCGGGTAGGCGGCATCCTGGCGCTCTCGGGCGACAAGCAAGTCAAGAAAAGCGAAGCGCGGGCGGGCGATACGGTGGCGCTGGCGCGGCTCGACAATGTGCAGACCGGCGACCGTTTGTCATCCGACAAGGCAATCGCCAGGCGCATGCCCGTGGCGTTGAATGCCCCGGTCTATCGTCTGGCCATCGAAGCGGCGGACCGCAAGGACGAAGTAAAGGTCACCGCCGCCATCGCCAAGCTGATCGAGGAAGACCCATCCCTGGTGTTCGAGCAGAATCCGGCCGCCCAGGAAATGATGCTGGCGGGACAGGGCGAGATTCACCTGAAAGTGGCGATCGAGAAGCTGAAGAGCAAATACGGCCTGAAACTTCTGACCAAGAACCCGCGGGTGCCGTATCGCGAAACCATCCGCAAATCCGCATCGTCGCGGGGACGGCACAAGCGCCAGTCGGGCGGGCATGGCCAATATGGCGATGTGGTGCTGCATATCGAGCCCATGCCGCGCGGCCAGGGTTTCGTCTTCCACGACCGCATCAAGGGCGGGGTGGTGCCCAAGCAATGGATCGGCTCGGTCGAGAAAGGCGTGGTGGAATACATGAAAGCGGGACCCTTGGGCTTTCCCGTGGTCGATGTGGCGGTGGCGCTGACCGATGGATCCTATCACTCCGTGGATTCCTCCGACGCCGCCTTCCAGACGGCGGGACGCCTGGCGATGAGCGAAGGCATGCCGGGCTGCGGCCCGGTCTTGCTGGAACCGGTGATGAAGATCGCCATCCATGTTCCCAAGGACGCCACCGCCAAGGTCAATGGCCTGATCGGCACGCGTCGTGGCGCGCCTTTGGGCTTTGACGGGCGTGACGGCTGGCGCGGCTGGGACACGGTACGGGCGGAAATGCCAATGGCGGAAATTTCCGACCTGATCGTGGATTTGCGCTCGCTCACCCAGGGCGTCGGCACCTTCGAAATGGAATTCGACCATTTCGCGGAGCTGAACGGCAAACTGGCCGACCAGGTTGTTGCAACGCAGCGCGCCGCATAGGAGGGCCCGTTCAACCGTCGCGGACCTCACCCTTCGACAAGCTCAGGGTGAGGCGCGCGACCATTCGCGACCCAAAAAGAGAGCGCGGATCAGGGCTGAGGCGCAGCATGCTTCGACAGTCGTTAGCGGCAAGGTAGTGCGACCAGCATGAGGAATTCCTCACCCTGAGCTTGTCGAAGGGTGAGAATTTGGGTGCGCGACCAGAATATTATGCCTGAAAATGAAATAGGCCGCTGGAGCATGAAAGCTCCAGCGGCCCGATTTCGCGCTCAGGGGGGAGAGAGCGCGGGTGTCGCGCCCGGGGGGAGAAAGCGCGACACAAAGGAAATAGGAATGGGCCGATTGAGTTTCAAGCCGTCCAAAAAATGAAGCAAAATCAATACTGCCAATCCTTGGAACCCTTCACCAGGAAGTCCCGGAACGCGGCCACCCGCTTGGACTGGCGAAGGGCGTCCGCATAGACCAGATGGACGTCGAAGCCGGGGGCGGGAACCTCCGGCAGGACGGAGACCAGATTGGGATGCTCCGCCGCCACGAAATCCGGCACCACGCCGATGCCCAGCCCCGCTTCCACTGCTTGCAGGATGCCGGTGATATTGTTGATGCGGATCACGCTGCCGGTGCAGCCGGGGCGGTAATTTTTCTGATAGAGCTCCAGCAACCAGTTGATGTCGCGGATCTCCGGCGCCGCCGTCTCGCCATAAACGATGATGGTGTGGTTGCAGATCTCTTCCAGGGTCGGCGGCGCGGGATGGCTCGCCAGATACGCCTTGGATGCGTACATGTGATAATGCACGGTGAAGAGCTTGCGCTGGATCAGGTCGGCCTGAACCGGCGCGCGCATGCGGATGGCCAGGTCGGCGGCGCGCTGCGACAGGTCCAGCTCGCGATCGTCCATCACCAGATGCACTTCAACTTCCGGGAATTCTTTCAAGAATTCCTGCATCCGAGGCAAAAGCCAATAGGCGCCGATGCCGTGGCTGGCGGTGATCTTCAGCGAGCCGCGGGGGCTGTCATGGATGTTTTTCAGCGCTTCCTCGGCGGCGGCCAGGCGCGCCAGGACATCGCTCACCGCGCCATAGAGCAATTCGCCTTCGTCGGTGAGGGTGAGGCCCCGCGCATGGCGCTGGAACAAGGGCGTGGAGATTTCTTCTTCCAGGGCGCTGATCTGGCGGCTCACCGCCGACTGGCTGAGCGTGAGCATCTGCCCGGCATGGGTGAAACTTCCGGCGCTGGCGACGGCGTGGAAGATGCGAAGCTTGTCCCAGTCCATGACATTCCCCCTCGCGCATCGCCGGACCGGGCGGCGGCGCCGCCCCGCGATGTCGCATGAATCCGCTGCGTTCAGGCAGACAGCGGCAAATCTCCCCCGTGCGACGCCGCCAGAAAGCGCTCCGCTTCCAGCGCCGCCATGCAGCCCATCCCCGCGGCCGTGACGGCCTGCCGGAATACCTTATCCTTCACGTCTCCGGCAGCGAAAACACCGGCAACGCTGGTATGCGTGGAATCGGCGGCGGTCTTGATATAGCCACTCTCGTCCATGTCGAGCTTGCCCCTGAACAGCTCGGTGGCGGGCGAATGGCCGATGGCGATGAAAAGGCCATCGACACCGATCTGGTGCGGGGCGCCGGTGACGGTGTTGCGCAGCGCGATGCCGGTGACGCCCTTGGGCTCGCTGGTGCCCAAGACTTCGGTCACTTCGCTGTCGTAGATGATTTCCACTTTCTTGTTGGCGGCCAGGCGCGTCTGGTTGGTCTTGTCCGCGCGCAAGGTATCGCGGCGGTGGATCAAAGTGACTTTGTCGGCGAAGTTGGTGAGGAACAATGCCTCCTCGGCGGCGGTATTGCCGCCGCCCACCACCGCGACCTGCTTGCCGCGATAAAAGAAGCCGTCGCAGGTGGCGCAGGCCGAGACGCCGAAGCCCTGAAACTGGCCTTCGGTGGGAAGGCCCAGCCAATTGGCGCTGGCGCCGGTGGCGATGATCAGCGTGTCGCAGGTGTAAAGCGTGCCGGAATCGCCCGTGAGCGTGAAAGGCCGGCGCGACAGGTCGACCGCCGCGATGGTGTCGGAAACGAATTTGGTGCCCAGATGCTCGGCCTGTTTCTGCATCTGATCCATCAGCCACGGGCCCTGAATGGCGTCGGCGAAGCCGGGATAATTCTCCACCTCGGTGGTGATGGTAAGTTGGCCGCCGGGCTGGATGCCGGAAATGACGGTGGGCTCCAGCATGGCGCGGGCCGCATAGATGGCGGCGGTGCAGCCGGCCGGGCCGCTGCCCAGGATGATCACTTTGGAGTGGTTGCTGTTCATGGAGCGGCCCAGGCGAAACTTCGAAGCCGCCTGATATCGGGGCAGGGGCTCAAAAGATCAAGCGGGCCGTAAACACGAAATAGTGCATGATGTTAGCGGTTGTTCAGACCGGTTATGCATCCCTGTCCGAAAAGTCATCTTTATAGAAATATTATTGCGCCCACCCCCCAGGGCGCGTAAAAGCGCGGGTCGCAATTCCAGGATCCGGCTTTGGACAATCGCAACCTCGACGCCATCGATCTGCGCATTCTTGCGGAGCTGCAGGCGGATGGCCGTATCACCAATGTGGAATTATCCCGCAAGGCCAAGATCACCGCGCCGCCTTGCCTGCGCCGGATGCGAGCCTTGGAAAAGGCCGGCTATATCGAGGGCTATCACGCGGTCCTGAACGGCAAGGCGCTGGGCTATGCCGTCACCGGCTTCATCTTTGTCGGGCTGGCCAGCCAGAAGGACGCCGACCTCAAACATTTCGAAGAGCGCGTGCGCAAATGGCCGGAAGTGCGCGAGTGCCACATGCTGTCGGGGGAAGTGGATTTCATCCTCAAATGCGTGGCCCAGGACCTGTCCGCGTTTCAGACCTTCGTCACCGAAACCGTCACGGCGGAGCGCAATGTGGCCAGCGTGAAGAGCTCGCTCGTCATTCACCCATCCAAGATTGAGCCAGGCGTCCCCATTGAGGTGCCTGCCTAAAGGCGCGGTTCTTTTGTGTCCGTCGCACGACGCTGCCGCTAGCGACCGTCGCGCGTGCTGTGAGCCGCGTCATGCGAGCAGGTCCAGTGGACCTGCTCGAGCGGCGAACGCCGCGAGCATAAGCGAGCGGCCGTGGGACAATCGCTCCGCGCGTTGCCTACGCTGTCGCTAGGCAACCCTGCTCAGGCCACAAAATTCCTCGCGCCGAAATCCTATGCATCTGCCGGTATTTCCCATCTCCCACATGCATTGCAGACGGGGGCTGACCGGGCCGAGAAATCCTGTACTGTTCCCGGGATGGATTTTGCGATGAAAACGCCCACCGGGGTAAAAGTTGGCTTTCTAGCTGTGCTGGCTTGTGCGGCGCTGGCACAGTCCGCGTCCGCCCAGGACATTCCACGCATCAAGGCGCGGATTCTGGCTTTCGATGGCAAGACGCTCAGTCTGACATCCGGCACGGCGGGGCAGAGCCTGTCGGTCGGCCTGATCCCCACCACCCGGCTGATGTATGAAGAAAAGATCGACCCCGCCGCCTTGAAGCCGGGCGATTATGCGGGCGCCACTCTGGTCAAGAATGGGACCAGGTGGCAGGCGAAGGAAGTTCATCTTCTGCCGGACTCTTTTAAGGGCGCGGGCGAAGGTCTGTATCCCCTGCCTTCGGCGCCCGAGCAGCGCATCGTCACCGGCGCGGTGAGCAAGAATGAAGCGGGCCTTCTTTCCATCGGGTTTCGCGGCAGTGTGGGCACGGACGGCGCCACTTGTTCGGGCCGCGCGCCCCGCGAAGGCGGGTGCAAAGGCGAAATGAGTTTCGCGCTCGATCCCAAGGCGCCGACAGTCGCGATCAAGCCGGGCGACAAGTCCATCCTGGCGGTGGGCAAGATCGTGGCGATCTCGGTGGTCGCCGGGCCGGGCGGCACCTTGGTGACGCCGGGACTGACGGTCGAGAATGAAACCGGCGGCGAGGTGATTGACGCCCCGTCCGCCAAGCCTGCCAAGCCTGCCAAATAATTTCGAAAACCGGAGCCGATCATGCGCCTGTTGCCTGTTCTTCTCGCCACAAGCCTTCTTGTGCTGCCCGCCATGGCGGCGGACACCAATGCATCGCACAAGCCAAAGCTGGGGAGCTTCGGCGTCGATCTCACTTCCATCGACAAGGCGGTGAAGCCGGGCGACAATTTCTTCCTGCATGTCAACGGCAAATGGCTGGCGACGGCGGTGATTCCGCCGGATCGCTCGCAGACCGGCTCCTTCCAGGACCTGCAGATCCTCAGCGAGACCCGCATGCGGGCCATCATCGACGATCTGGAAAAGAAGCCCCGCGACCGGTTGAATGATGAAGAGAAAAAACTGCGCGATCTTTATGACGCGTTCGAGGACACCGATGCGATCGAAGCCAATGACCTCAAGCCGATCCAGAAGGATCTGGATTATCTGAACGGGTTGCAGACGCAAGCCGATGTGGCGCGGGCGATGGCGTCGGTGCCGCTGGCGACGTCCAGCATCTACAATATCGGCATCGGAATAGACGACAAGAATCCCAACAATTATTCGCTCAATCTGGGCCAGTCGGGTCTGGGCCTTCCCGACCGCGACTATTATCTGAAGGACGACAAGGCGCTGGCCGACACCCGCGCCGCCTATCGTCAATATCTCACCGACATGATGACCCTGGCGGGGATCAGCGATGCGGCCGCGCGCGCCGACCGGATTCTGGCACTGGAAACCGAGATCGCCAAGGTCCAATGGACACGCGCCGACCGCCGCGACGCCGACAAGATCTACAATCCCATGCCGGTGTCCGAATTGAAGACCCTGGCGCCGGATTTCCCCTGGGATTCCTTCCTGGCGGAATCGCGCATTCCGCTGACCACCGCCAATGGCAGCGAACGCTATGCCATCGTGGCGGAAAAGACCGCCTTCGGGCCCCTGGCGAAGATTTTCGCCGCCACCCCGGTCTCGACCTGGCGCGATTATCTGGTGGTGCATTACCTGCAGCGTTTCGCAGCCTATCTGCCCAAACGTTTCGACGAGCGCAATTTCGCCTTCTACGGCACGGTGCTGGCGGGCAATACCCAGCAGCTCGACCGCAAGACGCGCGGCGTCCATTTGCTGGATCGCATTCTGGGCGAGGCGCTGGGCAAGCTTTATGTGGCGCGCTATTTCCCGCCGGAATCCAAGGCCAAAGCCGACCGGCTGGTTTCCAATCTGCTCAAGGCCTATGAGGCCGATATCCGGACCTTGGATTGGATGAGCCCGGCCACCCGCACCAAGGCGCTGGAGAAGATCCACCAATTCACCCCCAAGATCGGCTATCCCGACCATTGGCGCGATTATTCCGCCTATGACGTCAAGCGCGACGATCTGATCGGCAATATTCAGCGCGCCGCCGTGTTCGACTGGAATCGCGATGTCAATCGCATCAACCAGCCGGTGGACAAGACCGAATGGGGCATGTCGCCGCCCACGATCAACGCCTATTACAACGCCTCCTTCAACGAGATCGTTTTTCCCGCCGCCATTCTGCAGGCGCCTTTCTTCGATCCCAATGCCGACGATGCGGTGAATTATGGCGGCATCGGCGCGGTGATCGGCCATGAGATCAGCCATGGCTTCGACGACCAGGGCAGCAAATATGACGGCAAGGGCGTCTTCCAGGATTGGTGGACCAAGGAAGACCGCGCCAATTTCGACGCCCGCACCGCCGCCATGGTCAAGCAGTATGACGCGTTCGAGCCCCTGCCGGGCCTGCATGTGATCGGCGCCAATACGCTGGGCGAGAACATCGCCGACAATGCCGGCATCGCCATCGCGCTCAAGGCCTATCACATCTCGCTAAAGGGCAGACAAGCCAAGGTGATCGGCGGGCTGACCGGCGACCAGCGCTTCTATCTGTCCTTCGGTCAGATCTGGCGCACCAAGCAGCGGGATTCGGCGCTGCGCACCCAGACCCTGTCGAACGAGCACGCGCCGGCGGAATTCCGCGTCATTGGTCCCACCCGCAACCAGAATGAATGGTACGAGGCCTTCAAGGTGCAGCCGGGCGACAAATATTATCTGCCGCCGGATCAGCGAGTCCATTTGTGGTAGCCGGCTAGACTCTGCTTAAGATTTCGTAGGAGCGCAGCCGCGCGGCATGGTCATAGATCTGGCCCGTCACCATCAGTTCGTCGGGGCGATGCTCGGCGATGAAGGCTTCGATGCCGGCTTTTATGGTTTCGGGCGATCCCACTTGCGCCAGTGACAGCACGCTTTTGAGCATCGCCTCGATCCTGGGATCGAAGAACATGCTGCCGATGTCGGCGACGGGCGGCGGCAGCGGGCCGGGATTGCCGGTGCGCAGGTTGACGAAAGCTTGCTGCAGCGAGGTGAAAAGGAATTTCGCTTCCGCATCCGTGTTGGCCGCCACCACATTGAGGCCCAGCATCACATAAGGCTTGTCGAGAAACGGCGAGGGGCGGAACTGGGCGCGGTACAGCGCCAGCGCCTGGGTCAGCTGCTCCGGCGCGAAATGCGACGCGAAGGCGTACGGCAAACCCAATGCGGCGGCGAGCTGGGCGCCATAGGTGCTCGATCCCAGCATCCAGACCGGCACTTTGCTGCCCTGGCCGGGAATGGCGCGCACCGGCTGGCCCGGACGTGGATCGTCCATATAGGCGATCAGCTCCATCACGTCCTTCGGGAAATCGTCGATGTCGCCTTGCAAGGTCCGGCGCAGCGCCAAGGCGGTGCGCTGATCGGTACCGGGCGCGCGGCCCACACCCAGATCGATGCGGCCGGGAAAGAGCGCCGCCAAAGTGCCGAACTGTTCGGCGATCACCAAGGGCGCATGATTGGGCAGCATGATGCCGCCCGCGCCCACGCGGATGGTGGAGGTGCCGCCCGCGACATGGCCGATCACCACCGAAGTGGCGGCGCTGGCGATGCCGGGCATGTTGTGATGCTCCGCCACCCAATAGCGGCGATAGCCCCAAGCTTCCGTGTGCCGCGCCAGATCCAGACTGTTCTTCAGCGCCAGTGCCGGGTTGCCGCCTTGAATGATGGGAGAAAGATCGAGAACGGAAAGAGGAACGGATGCCAACGGCCGACTCACAAAAACACGCAGAACGGAGGTTGGGTTTCCAGGCTTCCGCGTCAAGAGGGCGCGTCAAGAGGGGCGCGCTCAGGCGTTGGCGGTCCGGGCATAATAGCGGCGGCGGCCGATGGCTTTCATCACGCCGTAGGACGCGAAGGACAGGGCCGTCTTGCTGGCGATGCCCCAGATGGACATCACCGTGCCCCAAGCCGCAACGCTGAGGTTCAAAGCCAGAACCAGATTCAGCGCGGCGGAAAAAAACATCAGGCCGGCCCAGACATAGCCGAAGCCGATCGCCAGATCCGGCACGGTTTCCAGCGCGCGGGCCGGCAGATAGCGATTCATCCAGCCCCGCTTGAGCATCGCTGCACCCACCGCGAGATAGATAAGGCTGGGCTTGACCATCACAAACACGGGGTTGTGGGTGAGAAGCGTGGCGCTGCCTGAGGCGATCACCACAATCAGGCTCACCCATTGCAGCGTGTCCACCGGCCTCTTGTGCAGAAGCTGCCAGCCGATCTGGACCGCCGCCACCGCCACACCCAAAAGCACAGCCAGGATGATGTTGTCGGTGATGCTGTAGATGGCAAAGAACAGAATGGTGGACGCCAAGTCCATCATCAGCATGCGCGCCACCGGCAGGAACGACCTCACGCCATCGCTCCGTAATAGGCGTTCGGCCTGACGACGTTGAAACACCGGCGCAGC
>CALMGU010000065.1 GCA_937865685.1 uncultured Alphaproteobacteria bacterium
ATTACATGGCGGGCAATCTTCTGAAGCGCGAAGTGACGGCGGAAGATGTGGCCGATGCGTTCGTCTATCTCGCCACGGCCACCAAGACCACGGCGGCGGTCGTTACCGTGGATGGCGGGAATATTGAGGCGTCGCTGCGCTAATCGATTATATATCTGACTTCTATGATGCCTATGTGATCCCTTTTTACAAAGCTGCGCGCCGTATGATCATAACGAATTTCTAGAATTCGATTGTTGACCCATCTCATTCTCGCGATCGGACCATGCCAAGGTCCCGTTGGTCCAGGTCCGCGTAAATCAGCAACGAAGGCATTTCCCGCTTCATTGGGGAGCGCACTTTCTGAAGGTGAAACTGATACTTGCGTCGAGAATCCGGACGTCGCGCCGCAATCCCTTTCAAAGAGGATCGCAGAATGGCGGTGATCTGGACTTGGTAGTGTCTGAATAATTTCGTTTCCGCACATTAAGTTCTCGCCTGCTTTATCAAGGAGCAGACCGAGGGCAGAAACGGTAGCGACAATCCCCAACGCCCAAAGGCTGCGGTGGAGGAGCTTCGTCATCTAATTGTTAAACCGGAAATGCAGCACGTCGCCATCGGCGACGACGTAATCCTTGCCTTCCAGGCGGAATTTGCCCAGCTCGCGCGCGCCCGCTTCGCCCTTACCGGCGACATAGTCGGCATAGGCGATGGTTTCGGCACGGATGAAGCCTTGCTCGAAATCGGTGTGGATCACGCCCGCCGCCTGGGGCGCGCGTGAGCCTTTGGTGACCGTCCAGGCATGGGTTTCCTTGGGGCCGACCGTGAAGAAAGTGAGCAGGCCCAGAAGGTCGTAGCCCACCCGGATCATGCGGTTGAGGCCGGGCTCTTCCAGGCCGATGGAATCCAGGAAGTCCTTGCGCTCTTCATTGGGCAGTTGCGCGATCTCTTCTTCCACCTTGGCGGAGATCACCACCGCGCGGGCGCCTTCGGCCTTGGCCTTGGCTTCGACTTTGCGGGAATATTCGTTGCCTTCGGCCGCCGCGCTTTCCTCGACATTGCAGACATAGAGCACGGGCTTTGCCGTCATCAGGCCCAGCTGGCTATAAGGGGCGCGTTCTTCCGGCGAAAGGTCTGCCTGGCGCGCGGGCTTGCCGTCACGCAGCAAGGTGACGGCTTTCATCATCAGGGCGAGCTGTTCCTTGGCTTCCTTCTCGCCGGAATTGGCTTTCTTCTCCAGCGGCTTGATGCGCTTTTCCAGGCTTTCCAGATCCGCCAGCATCAATTCGGTTTCCACCACTTCGGCGTCGCCGATGGGATCGATCCGGCCTTCGACATGGGTGATGTCGTCATCCTGAAAGCAGCGCAGCACATGGGCCACGGCATCGACTTCGCGGATGGTGGCGAGAAACTGGTTGCCCAGCCCTTCGCCTTTGGAGGCACCGCGCACCAGGCCCGCAATGTCCACGAAAGTGATGCGGGTGGGAATGATCTCCGCCGACCCGGCGATCCTGGCCAGGGTTTCCATGCGCGGATCGGGCACCGCCACATCGCCCACATTGGGCTCGATGGTGCAGAAGGGATAATTGGCCGCCTGCGCCGCCGCCGTCTGGGTGAGCGCATTGAAAAGCGTGGACTTGCCGACATTGGGCAGTCCGACGATGCCGCACTTGAATCCCATTACTCTGCTTCTTTCTTTTGTTCAGGCTTTTTGTTCGGTGTCTTTTCCGGCTTGGGCGGCGCCGTCAGCACCGCCACCTTCGACATGAAGCCGGTATCGTCGTCCTTCGCCAGAAGCGGTGCGGCTTCGACCATCGCGCCCACCAGGGGGCGCAGCCAGTCGATATCTTCTTTGCTGAAATTCGCCAGCACATGGCCGCTGACCAGCGATTTCTCGCCCGGATGGCCGACCCCAATGCGCACCCGGCGATAATCCGGGCCCAAACTGGCGGTGATGGAGCGCAGGCCATTCTGTCCCGCATCGCCGCCGCCTGTTTTCACTTTGATCTTGGACGCGGCCAGATCGATCTCGTCATGCATCACCACCAGCGCCTTCAGCGGCAGCTTGAAGAAGCGCATCGCCGCGCCCACGCTGACGCCGCTATTGTTCATGTAGGTCTGGGGTTTCAGCAGATAGGTCTTGCGGCCCGCCAATTCGCCTTCCGACAACAGGCCTTCGAATTTGGCGCGCCAGGGGCCGAAGCGGTAATGGGCGTGCAGTTCGTCCGCGACGATGAAACCGGCATTGTGCCGGTTGCGCGCATATTGCGTGCCGGGATTGCCCAGACCCGCGATAAGCAGCGCTGTGTCGGACGACATGACGCGCTCCTCGCGGGCTAGTGTCCAGATTCCGAAATTCGCATGGTCTCGATACCAAATACCGGGCGAATTTCGGAATCGAGGGACACTAGCAAATTATTGAATCCTGGTGTCGCTCTGGTTTCGAAGTTCGCCCGGAGCCCGATATCGATGGTTTGCGAACTTCGAAACCACGACACCAGGCCACCCGCTTTGTCTTACTTCTTGGCGGGCGCGGCCGCGGGAGCAGCCTTGGCACCGGCGGCCGGAGCGGCACCTTCCGCCGCGAGAACGTCGTCGGCACCAAGTTCAACGAGTCGATCTACGGGACGACCGGCAACAACGTGGTCGACGGCCTCGACGGCAACGACAGCCTCTACGGTGGGGGCGGCAACGACGTGCTGATCGGCGGCAACGGCAAGGACACCCTGAAGGGCGAGGCCGGCAACGACCGCCT
>CALMGU010000066.1 GCA_937865685.1 uncultured Alphaproteobacteria bacterium
GACGCCGATGCGCATGGAACAGCCATGATCCTTGGCGGCCTGCACCACTTCGCGCACCCGCGCGGCGCTGCCGATATTGCCGGGATTGATACGCAGGCAGGCCGCGCCATTAACCGCCGCCTCGATGGCGCGCTTGTAGTGGAAATGGATGTCGGCGACCACGGGGATGGCGGCGGCCTTGGTGATCGCCTTCATCGCCTTGGTGGCGTCTTCGTCCGGGCAGGACACCCGCACGATGTCGGCACCCGCCTCTTCGATGCTGCGGATCTGGTCGATGGTGGCGCGCGCATCGCCGGTGACCGTGTTGGTCATGGTCTGCACCGTGATCGGCGCATCGCCGCCCACGGGCACCTTGCCCACCATGATCTGGCGCGATTTGCGCCGGTGAATGTCGCGATAAGCACGAACGCTCATGTCAGTTCCTTCTGCCGCCGCTTCAACGCTTGAAACGGTCGACGATTGCTTGCGGGTCCAGCGGAATGGCTTCCGCACCTTGATCGACGCCGCCGGCGACTCCGATCGCCTGGCCGTCCAGATCCATTTCGACCGCGCCCGCATTGGTGGTCGAAAGCGTCAAGCCCGTGGTGTTGGGCAATTGATAGGTATCGCCCGATTTCAAGTTGCGGTTGATATAGACCGTGCCGTTTGCGCCGCGCACGGTGATATGGGTATCGCTCTTGGCTTTGAGAACCACCCGAGGATTGGCGTTGCTCTTGCCATAAACCGTAGGAGTAGCCGGATCGCTCGCCGCTGGTGCAGATGCCTCGGCTGGAGCCGCCGGAACCTGGCCGGCGAGAGCCGAGTTGGGCTGCGCCGGGCTTGGCGTTGCCGATGGCTGAGCCGCGGCGGCTGGCGCCGGTGAAGCATTGGGAGTGGCTGGTGCGGATTCCGGCGATGCCGCAGCGGCAGAATTGTCGATCGCCGGACTGGGCACCGCCGTTTGATTGGAAGCGGCAGGCGGCGCGGGCTGAGGCGCGACGGCGGCGGGCTTGGGCGGCGCCAGCAAAGGTGCCGGCGGCACGGCCTGGGGCGCCGAGCCTGCCGACAGCAGATGCCAGACTCCATAACCAACGGCCAGAACCACGATACCGGCAACAAAGCGCCATCCTTGCGGCAAACGGCGTTGGTCGTCCGGGATCGGCGCGACGGTCGGCATGTGATCGTCGTGGCGGCCGGAGATTTCCTGCTTATAGCGTTCGACCATTTCGGTCGCGTCCAGGCCGAGATATCCGGCATAGGAACGGACAAAACCGATGGCATAGGTGCGGCCAGGCAGATTTTCGAGGCGGTCTTCCTCGACCGCTTCCAGATGGTCCTTGCGGATTTTCAGGTCGCGGGAAACCGTGGCCAGATCGTCACCCCGGCGCAAACGCCCGGCACGCAGTTCCTGCCCCACCGTATCGGCGGGCATATCGCTGTCTCCGGAAATTTCGCGCAAATGGATGCGGCGACGGCCGCTTTTCTCGTCAGCGTTCAGTGGCGTTATCTTGGTCATCAAAACCCTGGCCCCGGCAGCACGAATCCGGGACGGTTCCGGCTAAAAGCAGGCCCGGCGGATCATATCGAAATTCCCTAACGGAACAACCCGAAGCCGGCAAGCCCATGCTTTTTCAGGGCAAATCCGCGCGGGCGTGACGCCTATTTCAGGATGATTCCCCGCTCGGCGGCGAAGGCCGACAGCCGGGTCCGCAAGGAATGATCGGTCCGGCCGCAGAGCCGGTCCACAAAGGCCGAAACCTCGCCCAGATTGAGGCTGCGGATCATCATCTTGATGGGGCCGATCTGGCCCGGCTGCATGGACAAAGTGCGGATGCCCAGGCCCAGAAGGGCCATCGCGTCCAGGGGCCGTCCCGCCATCTCGCCGCAGAGCGACAGGTCGCCGGAATTCTCCGCCGCGCTCTGCACGATCAGCCGGATCAAAGTGAGCGAGGCGGGATTGAGATTGTCGTAGCGCCGCGCCACGCGCGGATTGGTGCGGTCCACCGCGAAGGCCAAGGAGAGAAGATCGTTGGAGCCGATGGAAACGAAATCGGCGGAGCGCATCAGCTGCGGCAGCATGAAGGCCAGCGCCGGCACTTCCAGCATCGCACCCACCAGAACCTGGGTCGGGCGGGTGAGATTCATCAACCGCGCCCGTTCCAGTTCGCGGTCGACCAGCGCGCGGGCACGGTTGAATTCGTCCACATCGCTGATCATCGGCAGGAGTATGCGCAAGGTGCGCCCCGCCGACGCCATCAAAAGCGCGCGCACTTGGTATCGCAGCAATGCGGGGCGATCGAGCGCGATGCGGATGGCGCGCCAGCCCAGGGCCGGATTTTCCTCTCGTTCCCAGCGCGCATAAGGCAGCACCTTGTCGCCGCCCAGATCCAAGGTCCGGAACACCACGGGCCTGTCACCCGCCGCATCGAGAATGGATTTGTAGAAAGCACACTGGTCCGCCAGGCGCGGCATGGTTTCGCCCAGCATGAACTGCAATTCGGTGCGGAACAGCCCGATCCCGTCCGCCCCGGATTCCTTCAGATGGGGCATGTCGAATTCCAGGCCCGCATTCATCATCAATCGGATCGGCACGCCGTCCTTGGTGACGGCGGGCATCTCGCGGATGGCGGCGAAACGGGCCTGTGCTTGACGCCTGAGCCCCCGTTTTTCCTCAAACGCCGCGACGATCTCGCTGGGCGGACGCAAATGCACTTCGCCGCTTTCGCCGTCCAGCACCAGGGCGTCTCCGGCGCGCGCGCTGTCGGCGATGCCGGGCAGCGAGGACACCAGCGGCAATCCCATCGAGCGGGCGACAATGGCGACATGGCTGGTCGATGCCGCGTCTTCCAGCGCCAGGCCCAGCAATTTCTCGCGGCCATAATCCAGAAGTTCGGCCGGGCCCATGTTGCGCGCCACCAGAATGGCGTCGCGCGGCAGGCTTTCCACCGCATGGCCATCGCCGGTGAGATGACGCAAGAGCCGCCGTGCCAGATCGTCCAGATCGTGCGCCCGCTCGCGCAGCAAGGGATCGCCCAGGCGCTGGACCCGGAGCCTTGTTTCGTCCTGCACGCGCTCCACCGCCGCTTCGGCGGTGAGGCCGGTGCGCACCGCGTCGCGCATGCGCTGCCGCCAGCCCTGGTCGTACGCGAACAGCCGATAGGCCTCGATCACTTCACGCCCTTCGCCGGTGAGATCGAGCTCCGACGAAACCAGCATCTGGTCGACGCTTTCGCGCAAGGACGAGATCGCCTCTTCCAGCCGCTTCAATTCCTCGACCGGATTGTCGGCGATCATGCGATCGACTTTGACGCGGGGCTCGTGCAGCACCAGATGACCGACCGCGACACCTTCGGAGAGGCCCTCGCCCGCGAATTTGCGGGGCCGGTCCACCCGCAGTTCCGGTTCGTCCAATTCCGCGATGTTGAAGAAGCCGCCCTGCGCCACCACTTCGGCCAGCACCATGGCGACAGTCTGAAGCGCTTCAACCTCTTCTTCGGCATAGAGGCGCTCGGCCTTGTTCTGGACCGTGAGCACGCCGAACACCTGGCCGCCGCGCACGATCGGCACGCCCAGAAATGTCTTGTAGGGGTCTTCGCCGGTTTCCGGGCGATAGGAGAAATGCGGGTCGGACGGTGCATCCGATAGATTCACCGCTTCGGCGGTTTCCGCCACCATGCCGACCAGCCCCTCGCCTTCGCGCATCCGCGTGTTGTGGACGGCGGCGCGGTTGAGGCCTTCGGTGGCGAACAGCTCCAGCATCTTGCCGGCGCGGCGCAGATAGATGGAGCAGACCTCCGCCACCATGTTGGAGGCGATGACGCTGACCAGCTTGTCCAGACGCATCTGGGCGGAGGTCTGCTCCGCCATGATCTCGCGCAGGCGACGCAGCAGTAAACGCGGGCCGCCGGCACTGGACATGGATCTTTTACCTCTTAGACGGCGTCGAGCTCGTAGGCGGAATGCAGCGCCCGGACAGCCAGTTCGACATACTGCTCGTCGATCAAGACGCTCACCTTGATCTCGGAGGTGGAGATCACCTGGATGTTGATGCCCTTGTCCGACAAGGTGCTGAACATGGTCTTGGCAACGCCGGGATGGGCGCGCATGCCGATGCCTATGATGGACACCTTGGCCACATTGGCGTCATGGGTGACGTCGCGATAGCCGATTTCCTTGCCATGGGTTTCGATCGCCGACAGGGCGCGCGCCAATTCGCTGCGCGCCACGGTGAAGGTGAGGTCGGTCTGCTTGCCGTCCTCGGAGACATTCTGCACGATCATGTCGACATTGACGCCGCCATCGGCCAGGGGTCCGAAGATGGTGGCCGCCACGCCGGGACGATCCGGAATCTTGTGCAGGGTGATCTTGGCTTCGTCGCGGCTATAGGCGATGCCGGTGACCGGTTTCTTTTCCACGATGTCTTCCTCGTCGCAAAGCAATGTGCCGCCCACATCGGGCGTAAAAGTCGAAAGCACGCGGGTGGGCACCCGGTGCAGCATGGCGATTTCCACCGAACGGGTCTGCAGCACTTTAGCGCCCAGGGATGCCATCTCCAGCATCTCTTCGAAGGCGATCTTTTCCAGCCGCCGCGCCTTGGGAACGATGCGCGGGTCCGTCGTATAGACCCCGTCCACATCGGTGTAGATGTCGCAGCGCTCGGCGCGAATGCCCGCCGCCACCGCCACCGCCGAGGTGTCGGAGCCGCCGCGCCCCAAGGTCGAAATGCGCTCGCCCGCCGCCACGCCCTGGAAGCCGGCCACCACGGCGACTTCGCCGCGGGCCATGCTGGCGGCCATTTCGGTGGCCGGCACCCCTTCGATGCGGGCCGCGCCATGCACCGCGGATGTCTGGATGGGAACCTGCCAGCCCAGCCAGGAGCGCGCCTGGATGCCCATCGCGTTCAAGGTAATGGCCAGAAGGCCCGCCGTGATCTGTTCGCCCGCCGCCACCACCACGTCATATTCGCGCTGATCGGGGATCGCCTGGGTGATGATATTGCTGCCCGGATCGGGCCGGGCGGCTTCGTTGGTCCAGGCCACCAGCTTGTTGGTCTCGCCCGCCATGGCCGACACCACCACCGCCACTTGATGACCGCGTTCCACCTCGCGCTTGACCAGGGAGGCCACATGGCGGATCCGGGGCAGATCGGCCACCGAGGTGCCCCCGAACTTCATCGCAATCTTCGCCATCTGTTCCTGAAACCCGGTTTGCCCTGCCCGCTGCGGCGGCCTACATAGACGGCGCGGCCCCTCCGCTCAACCCTCGAAATACCATGACAGATTTGGCCTCCCAGGACCGTTCGACCACCCTTTCGGTAGACCCCGAAGAAGTCGCCAAATTCTCGGCGCTGGCGGCGGAGTGGTGGGATCCGGAGGGCAAATTCGCGCCCCTGCACAAATTCAATCCGGTCCGGCTCGGCTTCATCCGCGGGCAAGCCGCCGCCCGTTTCGGGCGCGACGGCCGGTCGCTGCGCCCCTTCGAAGGGCTCACTTTGCTCGATATCGGCTGCGGCGGTGGGCTCCTGTCCGAGCCGATGGCGCGGCTGGGATTCGCGGTCACCGGCGCCGATGCGTCGGAAAGGAATATCGGCACGGCCCGCGCCCACGCCGCCCAGTCCGGAGTCGTGGTGGACTATCGCGCCGCCACGGCCGAAATGCTGGCCGCCGAAGGCCGGGTTTTCGACGTGGTCCTCAACATGGAAGTGGTCGAGCATGTCGCGGATGCCGACGCTTACCTCTCCGCCTGCACCAAGCTGGTGAAGCCGGGCGGCATCACTATTGTCGCCACCCTCAACAAGACCCTCAAATCCCTGGCCCTGGCCAAGGTGGCGGCCGAATATGTGCTGGGCTGGATGCCGCGTGGCACCCATGACTGGAACCGCTTCATCCCACCGGCGCAGCTTCAACAATCGCTGGAAGAATCCGGTTTAAATATTTTGAAAACACAGGGCGTTTCGTTCGACGTCTTGACCTGGGACTGGCGCTTGGCGCCCGATCTTGACGTCAATTACATGATAGTGGCGGCGAAGGCTTAGGGAATTGTCGCGGTTCCGGACGGAAAACCGCTTCGCACTTTTCCTGGAACCGCTCTATGCCCTCTCGAATGCCTGACGGGCTGCTTCCACCGATCGGCCCCCGGACCGGATCATCAGGAAGCGCCCCGCCCAGCTACCGGGAATGAACCAGCGCCCGTCGATCTCCATGAAATCGTCAGTCAACATGCCCTCATATTCGACGGCATGATTGGGCGGCTCCGGACCTTCATATTGCTTGGTGAAGGTCACGCGCGAACCGGTCCGGCGGCCCGACAGAAACGCCGCCACCGCCATTGCGTCGCGCGGCCCGCCGACCGCGATTTCCGCCGTGGAGCCGGTCAGGTGGCTGCCAGTTTCGATCAAGGTCGCGGTAAAACTCGCCGCCCGGTACATGCTGGGATAGCTGAACAGCCCCTGCCAGATTCCGGTGAGATTTTCCGGTCCGCCCAAATTGCCCGCCCGCTTATTTCGCCGGACTGACCTGGGTATAGACCACCCGCCAGGTGCCGCCCCGCTTGGCCCAGATATCCGCGAACATCAGCGGCTCGGCGCTGTCCTTGCCGTGATCGATGGTGCGGTAGTTCACCTTGCCGCCCAGAACCGCGCCATTGGACCAGACGGTATGGATCGGCTGTTCGATGACGAAGGGCATCACCCTGACATTCGGATCGGTCGACGCTTTGACGAATTTCTTCTTGTCCAGCACCACGCCGCCCCGGGCAATCAGGTGGTAATCGTCCGCCAGAAGGCGGTTCAACTCGGGCCCATCGCCACGCAGCTGCGCTTCGTCATATTCCAGCGCGGCCTTAGCCAGGTCCGGCGGCAGATCCCTGTAGTCCGGCGCGACCCAGCCCGGTATCGCGGTCGTCATCGCAGCCAGCGCGAAAAGAATATTCATGGTCCCTCCAGATTCGTGGCGGCAAGAATAAAGGGCCAATCGCCCACTCGCCTCCCAATTTCATCAAAGCAGTGTGCCGGGATTTCAGTTCGCGCCGTCGAGATCGGGCGGAAGCGGGGCGACATCCACGCCCTCCTCCGCCAGCTCTTGCGCTTCTTCCAAGGTGGTCTCGCCATAGATGTGACGATCCACGGATTCGCCGTAATGAATCTTGCGGGCTTCCTCGGCGAATTTGGGGCCGACATATTCGGCATTCTCCTGCACATATTTGCGCAGACCCGTCATGAATTGGCGCATCTTGCGCGCCTCCGGATCGGTGAGAGCGGGCTTGCGATCGCCGGCCGCAACCGCCGGCGCCATGATTGCTTTTTCCACGCGCCGCGAATTGCAGGTCGGGCAGGACAATTTGCCCTCCTCCGCCTGCATGTCATAGGCCGCGCTGTCGCGAAACCAGCCTTCGAATTCGTGGCCGTTCTTGCAACGGAGACTGTAAACGATCACCGCCGATCTAACTCCAACAGCCTGCCCCCAGGCTGGGCGCCGAGATTATGCGGATTGCGGATTTACGCAAGCACCGGCCGGCGCGTCACGGGATGATGAATTCCCGGTCATGCTCCAAGCTCGGAACCTTGGTGCGCGCTTCCACTGACAATAGCGGATCGATCTCGGCGGCGAAGATTCCCGGCTCGGTCCCGCCTTCCGCCAGCACTTCCCCCCAAGGTCCGACGATCAGGCTGTGCCCGTAAGTGCGCCGGCCATTGGCATGCAAGCCGCCTTGCGCGGGCGCGATCATGAAGGCGCCATTCTCTATCGCGCGGGCGCGCAGCAACACATGCCAATGCGCCTTGCCAGTGGTTTCGGTGAAAGCGGACGGTGCAGTGAAGGCAAATGCGCCGCGTTTCGCCAGCTCCCGGTAAAGGCGCGGGAAACGGATATCGTAACAGATCGAAAGCCCGATCTTGCCCCAGGGCGTATCCGCCAGCTTGGCTTCGGCGCCACCCGCCACCGTGTTGGACTCGCGATATTTCTCGCCGGACGGCAAATCGACATCGAACAGATGGACTTTGCTGTAGCGCACCGAAACATGTCCGTCGGGCGAGAACAGGAAAGAGCGATTGGCGGTCTTGGTATCGCTCACCTTGATCGCCAGGGATCCGATCAAAAGCCAGACGCGCAGATCTTTCGCCAGCCCCGCAAATACCGGCAAGGCCGGATCATGGGATTCGTCATAGCTGTGGGCGAGCTTGGCGCCGCCATCGGGCGCCATGAGAGTGGTGTTCTCCGGCGTGGCGATGAACTGCGCGCCGTCCTTGGCGGCAGCGCGTATCCACCGCTCGGCGTCCTGGATATTTCCCCGGACATCGTCTCCCGATCGAAGCTGAACACAGGCGGCGCGAAATTTGCTCACCGGATGCGATCCTGAATCTTGGCGATGCCGGCCCTGGCGCAAGGCTCATCCTGCGCGCCCGACGGCGCGCCGGATACGGCGATGGCGCCCACTATATCACCGCCCAGCATGATCGGCACGCCGCCCTGGCGGGGCGTGCCCATGACGGGATCGGCCATCAACTGTGCCATGAACGCGGTGTCCGTCTTGGCGCGTTCCCCCGCCTCCCCGCTGGTCATCTTCATTTTCAAGGCGGTTGTGGCCTTGCCCGACGCGATGCGCTGGGTGATCGCCGCGGCGCCGTCACCGGAAATCATGGCGATGGGCGTGGCGGCGGTATCGACCACCAGCGCCGTGACTTTCAGTCCCTGCGCGGCGCAGCTGGCAATCGCCGCTTGAGCCGCTTCCACGGCCAGATCAGTGGCAATGCCGCGGGCGCGCGGCGGGCGGGGCGCGCGGCCTTCCTCGGCGCTGGGAGATGGAAGAATGGTCTGGGCGAATGCGGGCGCGGCAACCAAACTCGCGATGACAAGGAACGGAATCCGGCGCATGACATTCCTCCCGCTATGACGCGCCATTGTCGGGCGGACCTGCGGGATTGTCCAGATCAAGACAAAAGAGGATCCAGTTTGCCGTCGCGATCCAGCGCGTAAAGCTCGTCGCAGCCGCCCACATGGGTGTCGCCGATGAAAATCTGCGGGACGGTGCGCGCACCGCCGGACTTGGCGAGCATCTCTTCGCGCGCCTTCATGTCCATCATTACATCGATCTCGTCATACGAGACGCCTTTTTTTCCCAGGAGCGATTTGGCGCGCACGCAGTAAGGACAGATGGGGGTGGTGTAGATCGTGACAGGCTTCATCGACATACCGGCCAGGCTAAAGGCCCGATCCTTTCCGAAAAGTTCTACCGCCCGCCGAACCGGAGGGTGATTCCCTGTGTCGATTTTATATAAGCGCTTCTGAGGCCTTCACAACACGCGCCAAAGCGAGAATCTGCACCCGTGCCGCGCCTGCCCGCGTCAGCGCCCGCGCGCAGGCTTCGGCCGTCGCCCCGGTGGTCAGGACATCGTCAACCAGCAGGACACTGCGATCTTTCACCAGCGTGGAATCCGGAACCCTGAAAGCGCCCAGAACATTGCGCCGCCGCCCCCTGGCGGACGCCATCGCTCCCTGGCTTTCGGTGGGACGGGTCCGTTCCAAAGCCCGCACCGCAACGGCTTTGGACGTTCGCCGGCCCAGGGCCCGCGCCAGTTCCGCGGCCTGATTATAGCGGCGCTGCCAGAGCCGCCTGCGATGCAACGGCACCGGAACGATCAGGTCGCTGCCACTCAAAAGCCCGGCGCCTGTCCGCTCCAGCCAATGGGCAAATCCTGGCACCAGATCGAGTCGATCGGCATGCTTGAGCGCCAGAATGGGGGCCCGGCTGTTTTCGTCATAGACGAAGATCGCGCGGGCATGGTCATAGGCCGGCGGACGCGCCAAGCAGGCCGCGCATCGCGTTCCCTCGCCGGGATCGAACGCGAACGGCAATCCGCAGCAATCGCACATCGGACCGTCCAGAAAGGCAATCCCGTTCCAGCAATTCGCGCAAAATCCGTGACCAGAACCCAACGGCTCGCGGCAGGACACGCAGAGCGGCGGAAACAAGAGATCCACCAGCGCGGTTTTCAATTTCGGCCCCATTTCCCCTAATGTAGCGCAATGACCGCCGAACGCCCGATGATTTTTGATTTTCGCGCCGCCCAAGCCTCCCGCGAGCGTGCCCGACGTTTGGCGGGAGATCGCTTTCTCGATCAGGCGGCGCTGGAAGGATTGTGCGACCGGCTGGCGGCCGTGACGCGACACTTCGATCGCGGACTATGGATCGGCGAGACCTTGCCGTCCGCAATGCGGCCATTCGCGCGCGATTGGCGCGTCGCGGACTTCGACAATCGCGAAGTACTGAACATCAATGGCGGCCCGTTCGATCTGGCCGTCAGCCTATATTCCCTGCAGGCGATCAATGATCTGCCGGGAGCCCTGATCCAGATCCGCCGCGCCCTCAAGCCCGACGGCCTGTTTCTGGCGGCGCTGTTCGGCGGCGAGACTTTGCGCGAACTCAGAGAGAGCTTCACGGTCGCGGAAAGTGAAATCTCCGGTGGCATCAGCCCGCGGGTCTCGCCTTTCGCCGATGTCCGCGACATGGGAGCGCTGCTGCAGCGCGGCGGCTTCGCCTTGCCCGTTGCGGATGTGGAACGGCTTCAAGTGCGGTATCGCGGCTTCGGCGCGCTGGTACGGGACCTGCGCGCGCATGGCCAGGGCAACGCGCTCGCTGCCCGGCGGCGCCATTTTCTCAGCCGCCGCGTACTGAATGCCTTGGTCGCTTATTATTCCACCCATCACGCGAGCGACGGAAAGCTGAACGCCACCTTCGAGACGCTCTACCTGACGGGGTGGACGCCGCATCAGAGCCAGCAGCAGCCATTGAAACCCGGCAGCGCCAAGACCCGTCTCAGCGACGCGCTCGGCACCGTCGAGCGGAAAATCTAGGGCAGATTGTCCACCAGGCGCTGGAACAAGCCTTTGACATTGGTTCCCACCAGGGACACGGCCGCGACGATCACGATGGAGATGGATCCGGCGACCAGCGCATATTCGATCGCCGTGGCGCCGGACGTGTCGGCCGCAAAGCGCTTCACAGCAGATCGCGCAGCATGGGAAGCAGCGGCAAATCCGCGGGTGGCATGGGAAAGGCGGACGGATTGGAGATCAGTTCGCGCGGACGGACCCATTTGATCGCCTGATGGATGCGTGGAACCGGTGTGCCGTCCCAGCGCCGGCAAACATAAAGCGGCATCAGGAGATGAAAACTCGCGTAGGTGTGGGACGCGAAGGTGAAGGGCGCCAGACAGGGCTCTTTCACCGAAATGCCCAGTTCCTCGTCCAACTCTCGGATCAACGCCTGCTCCGGCGTTTCGCCCGGTTCCCATTTGCCGCCCGGAAATTCCCATAGCCCCGCCATTGCTTTGCCCGGCGGCCGCTGTGCGATTAGCATGCGTCCATCCGGGTCGATCAGCGCCGCCGCCACCACAAGAATGACGGGCTTGGCGTTGTCGCAGGTCATGATCCACAATCCATGGCTAAGGTTGCATTAAGTGTCATGGTAAAATTGCATTAACGCAAAACCCGGCCCGCAGCGATGATGCAGCAGAAACAAGGAGACGGAAAATGACAACTTTCGGTACCGCCGTCTGGCATGGCGGCCTCAAGGACGGCAAGGGGGCGATCTCGACCAAGAGCGGCGCGTTGAACGCCTATCCCTACGGCTTTGCCAGCCGCTTCGAGGGCAAGCCCGGCACCAATCCGGAAGAGTTGATCGGCGCAGCCCATGCCGGCTGTTTCACCATGGCCCTATCGCTGATCCTGGGCGAAGCGGGCCTCACCGCCGACGAAATGAACACGCAAGCGGATGTGACCCTGGAAAAGCTGGCCGACGGATTCGCCATCACCAAGGTGCATCTCACCCTGAAAGCGAAAATCCCCGGCTGCGATAACGCCAAATTTCAGGAACTGGCTGGAAAGGCCAAAGCCGGTTGCCCGGTTTCGAAACTGCTGAAAGCCGATATCACGCTGGATGCGCGCTTGATTTAATTGCCCCTATCTGTCCGCCACGCGGGCAAGCTTGCTAGCGGAGGTTCGGCACGCTGACGCTACCGAACTCCCCCGCCCGCGGCTTTGCCGCGCGGGGGAAGAAAGCTGGAGCCTAGGCGAACCGGTCGCTGATAATTTTTCCGATATCGGCCAAAGCATGATCGTGACGGGCATCGCCCGGCTTGTTACCGGCGGTATAGGCGCAGACCAGAACCGGCGCGCGGTTGCCTGGCGGCCAAAGAATGGCGAGGTCGTTCAACTGGCCGCTGCCTGAGCCGGTCTTGTCTCCAGCCCTCCAGCCTTGCGGCAGCCCCGCGCGCAGCCGCGTCAGGCCCGTGCTGCAGGCGATCATCCAATCCGTGATCTGTTTACGAGACGCTACGGACAAAGTATCGCCCAGCAGGATATCCCGCAGGTTCGCCAGCATCGCCGACGGCATGGTGGTGTCCTTGTCGCCGTCCGGCACATTAAGCGCGCCTTCGATGCGATCGAACCGCGTGCGGCTGTCGCCCAGGTCGCGGGTGAAGCGGGTCAGGCCGGCCGGACCGCCGACTCCGGTGAAAAGAAGATTGGCCGCCGTATTGTCGCTGAGCGTGATGGCCGCGGCGCAGAGCGCCTTCACGCTCATGCCACGCGCCAGATTTTTGCTCGTCTCCGGCGCATAGTCGAGCAGATCGCTTTTCTGGTAATGGATCACCCGATCCAGCTGCTCATGGCCCGCATCCACCCGTTGCAGGGTCGCGGCCACCAGCACCAGCTTGAACGTGCTGCACATCAGCGCGCGTTCGTTTTCCCGGTAGAAAATGGAATTGCCATTGCCGGTATCCAACGCGGCCAGCCCGATGCGCAGACCGAGATCCTTTTCCATTTCCGTGATGCGTCGGCCGGCCACGTCATAGCCGCCATCCGCGGCCAGCGCGGCGCCGGGCAGCAACAATGCGGAAGCGCCCAGAAGCGCACGTCGCGTCAGCCTGAAGTCGGATTCACCCATGGCGCAGATATAACAGGCAGTGCGGGTTTCTTAGAACCTCAGCTACGATAAGAACCATTAATATCGATATAACCGTGGGTCAGATCGCAGGTCCAGACGCACGCGGAGCCTTTGCCGAGGCCCAGATCGACGGCAATCTGAACCTCCCGGCCCGATACCGCCTTCGTCGCAACCGCCTCATCATATTTCGCCGCGCGCATGCCTTTTTCGGCCACCACATGACCGCCGAAGGAAATCTTCAGCTTGTCGCGATCCGCCGCTTCGCCCGCCTTGCCCACCGCCATCACCACCCGGCCCCAATTGGCGTCATTGCCGGCGATGGCCGTTTTGACCAGCGGCGAGTTGGCAATGGCCAATGCCACGCGCCTGGCCGCTTCGCTGCTTTCCGCGCCCGCGACATCCACGCGGATCAACTTTTCGGCTCCCTCGCCATCCTTGACCACGGCCAGCGCCAGATCGAGCAGCAGCGCATCCAGATTTTTGCGGAAACCGGCCAGCCGCTTGTCCGAGGCTTTCGTCACCGCACCATGCTTGGCGCCTTTGCCGGTGGCGAAAAGCAGCAGCGTGTCGCTGGTCGAAGTGTCGGAATCGACGGTGATGGAATTGAAGGACGGCCCCACGCCGGCGCTCAGACAGTCTTGCAGCACTTGGGCCGGCAACGCGGCATCCGTGAAAACAAAGGCCAGCATGGTCGCCATGTCGGGCGCGATCATGCCGGAGCCCTTGGCGATGCCGTTCAAGGTCACCTTCACGCCATCGATGGTGGCCGTGGCGGTGGCGAGCTTGGGATAGGTGTCGGTGGTCATGATGGCTTCCGCCGCCGGACGCCAGCCGGACGCGGACGCGTCTTCCGCCACGCGTCCCAAAATTTTTGTAATCTTCTCTGCGGGCAAGGGCTCGCCGATCACGCCGGTCGAGGCCAGAAAAACTTCCGACGCCTTGCAGCCGATCACGGCGCTTGCG
Source organism: uncultured Alphaproteobacteria bacterium (assembly GCA_937865685.1). Lineage (GTDB taxonomy): Bacteria > Pseudomonadota > Alphaproteobacteria > Micropepsales > Micropepsaceae > Rhizomicrobium. Next base: position 13,885 of record CALMGU010000066.1, read on the forward strand.
GCTTCGGCCACGGCGCGGGCGCCCGCCAGCCCCGCCTGGCCGGTAAAGGCGTTGGCGTTGCCGCTGTTGACCACCAGCGCACGGGCCTGGCCCCGCTTCAGCTGAGTGCGGCACCACTCCACGGGTGCCGAGGCAGTTTTGGACCGGGTGAAGACGCCGGCCGCTTCGGTTCCGGGCGCCAGAATCGCCAGCAACACATCCGTGCGGTTGCGGTATTTGATTCCCGCCTCCCCGGTTGCCAGCCGCACCCCGGCCAGCGGCGGCAGATGGGCGAAGCTTTTGGGTGCCAGAGGCGAAACCGGGTGCGATATTTTGGGAGCGGCGGCCTTTTTCGCCGGCGCCTTTTTGCCCTTTGCCATGCACGATCCCCCGGAAATGGCCATAGCTCCTGGCCGTCGGCGGGGGATAGTGTGGAAATCGGCCGGTTTGACAAGGCCCTGCGCGCGCCGGAAGGCCGCCTTAGGTCAAATTTGACAATGGGATAGGCCGTTCTTATGTCTCCCGCGCGGCCGCACCACGCGGAAATGGCGGTCACGCCCTCAAAGCCGGCCCGACAGAGGATTTTCATGCTGGGCATCAGCGCGCTCGCCAAACAGTTCTTCGGCTCCGCCAACGAACGCAAAATCAAGCCCTTATGGGCGATTGTCACCAAAATCAACGCCCTGGAACCCCGGTTTCAGGCGATGAGCGATGACGAACTCAAGGCCATGACCGCCGCCTTCCGCGAAAGGCTGGCGGGGAGCGAAACCCTGGACGACCTCTTGCCGGAAGCCTTTGCGGTGGTCCGCGAGGCCGCCAAACGCACCCTGGGGCAGCGGCATTTCGACGTGCAGCTGATCGGCGGCATGATCCTGCATGACGGCCATATTTCCGAAATGCGGACCGGCGAAGGCAAGACCCTGGTCGCCACCCTCGCCACCTACCTGAACGCCCTCACCGGCAATGGGGTGCATGTGGTGACGGTCAACGATTATCTGGCCAAGCGCGACAGCGACTGGATGGGCCAGATCTACCGTTTTCTGGGTCTTTCCGTCGGCTGCATCGTCCACGGCCTCAATGACGAAGAGCGGCGCGAAGCCTATGCCGCCGACATCACCTACGGCACCAACAACGAATTCGGCTTCGACTATCTGCGCGACAACATGAAATACGCGCTGAACGCCATGACCCAGCGCGGCCATGTCTATGCGATCGTGGACGAAGTCGATTCCATCCTGATCGACGAAGCGCGCACGCCCCTGATCATTTCGGGTCCGACCGAAGACCTCACGGAAATGTACCGGGCGGTGGACACGCTGATACCGAGTCTGACTGCAGGCGATTACGACCTGGACGAGAAATCCAAGCAGGTGACGCTGACCGAAGGCGGCGCCGAGCATATGGTCCAGCTTCTGAAGGGCGCGGGATTGCTCGATCACGGCGATCTTTACGACACCGAGAACATCTCGGTGGTCCACCATGTCAATCAGGCGCTGAAGGCGCACAAGCTGTTCCAGCGCGACCGCGATTATATCGTCAAGAATGATCAGGTGATCATCATCGACGAATTCACCGGCCGCATGATGGAAGGAAGGCGCTATTCCGAAGGCCTGCATCAGGCGCTGGAAGCCAAGGAACAGGTCAAGGTTCAACCGGAAAACGTCACCCTGGCCTCGATCACCTTCCAGAATTATTTCCGCCTTTATGACAAGCTGGCGGGCATGACCGGCACCGCCATGACCGAGGCGGCGGAGTTCATGGACATCTACAAGCTCGATGTCCGCGACATTCCCACCAATGTTCCGGTGGCCCGCAAGGATTACGACGACGAAGTCTATCGCACCGCCGACGAGAAGAACGACGCCATCGTCAAGCTGGTCGAGGCCTGCCGCGAAAAAGGCCAGCCCTGCCTGGTGGGCACCACCTCGATCGAGAAATCGGAACAGCTTTCCGAACTGATGAAAAAGCGCAAAATCCCGCACAATGTGCTGAATGCGCGCTACCACGAACAGGAAGCCTTCATCGTGGCCCAGGCCGGCGTGCCGGGCGCCGTCACCATCGCCACCAACATGGCCGGCCGCGGCACCGACATTCAGCTGGGCGGCAATGCGGACATGCGCATCAGCCACGAACTGGCTTCGGTGACCGATCCGGTCGAGCGCGACGCCAAGATCCAGGCGATCCGCGAGGAAGTCGCCGCCAATAAGCAGAAGGCGCTTGCCGCGGGCGGCCTTTACGTGATCGGCACCGAACGCCACGAAAGCCGGCGCATCGACAATCAGCTGCGCGGCCGTTCCGGCCGCCAGGGCGACCCCGGCGCCTCGAAATTCTTCCTCTCCCTCCAGGACGATCTGATGCGCATCTTCGGGTCCGAGCGGATGGATGCGATCCTCACCCGCCTCGGCCTGGAGCCCGGCGAAGCCATCACCCATCCCTGGGTGAACAAGGCCTTGGAAAAAGCGCAGCAGAAGGTCGAAGCGCGCAACTTCGAGATCCGCAAGAACATCCTGAAATATGACGATGTGCTGAACGATCAGCGCAAAGTGATCTTCGACCAGCGCAAGGAGATCATGAATTCGGACGATGTCTCCGATCAGATCGCCGATTTCCGCGAGGAAGTCGTGGAAAGCCTGGTCGCGCGGCATATCCCCGAAAAAGCCTATGCCGAACAATGGGACGCGGCGGGGCTCCACGACGAAGTGGCGAAGATTTTCGGCGTCGAATTGCCGGTGCTGGACTGGACCAAGGAAGAAGGCATCGCCGAGGAGGAAGTGCGCGAACGCATCCTCAAATCCGTGGAAGCGCGCAGCGCCGAGCGCGCCGCCAATTTCGGCATCGAAGTCACCCGCTATGTCGAAAAAGCGATCCTGCTTCAGACGCTGGACACCAATTGGCGCGAGCACATCATCAATCTGGATCATTTGCGGCAATATGTGGGGCTGCGCGGCTATGGCCAGCGCGATCCGCTCAACGAATATAAGAGCGAGGCCTTCGAACTGTTCGAAGCGCTTCTTTCCAAGCTGCACACCGATGTGGTCACCCAGCTGATGCATGTGCAGATCCAGACCGGGGAGCCGCCACCGGAATTGGCGCCGCGCCCCCTGCCCCAGATGCAGGCAAGCCATATCGATCCGTTGACCGGCGAGGACGAGATGGCGGCGACCGCCCAGTTCCAGCGCGATCCGGCGGGGCCGGTCGATCCCAACAATCCGGAAACCTGGTCCAAGGTCCAGCGCAACGCGCCCTGCCCCTGCGGATCAGGCCGCAAATACAAGCATTGCCACGGTTCACTGACCTGAGCGGACCGGCTTCCTTTGGTGCGGTTGCACTTTAGGGCGGATTCGCGCGTTATGTGCATCGAAGCGGGGAGTCTCAGCCGTGCTGACCGTGCACAAATCCGGCGGCAAGACCGTCTGGGTGGATCTTTGCGAGCCTACCGATGAGGAACTGGCCCAGGCCTGCAGCGAATATGGCCTGGAAATTCCACCGCGAACGCAGCTGGAGGAAATCGAATTCTCCAGCCGGCTTCAGTATGAAGATGATGTCTTTACGATCTCGGTACCGGTCACGCCCCATGGCGAAAATGGCGAGGACATCACATCGCCGCTGGGTTTCGTGCTGACCAAGGACCTCCTGGTCACCGTCCGTTTCGCGCACCTGCACACATTTCCCGGCATCATCAAGCGCGTCGAGCGGCGAACCCGCACCGCGCCGGACATTTTCATGGTGATCATCGAAGCGTTGGTGGATTACGGCGCCGACCGGCTGGAGGAACTCAGGGCTGAGGCGCTCGCCATCTCCAACCGGATATTCCACAAGGAAATGCAAGTCAGGCAGCAGCACAATGTCAAGCGGGTCAACCGCATGCTGCGCGACACGCTGATCGAGATCGGCGACATGGGCGAGCGGCTGTCCCATATCCGCGACACGCTGCTGGTGATGCAGCGGGCCATGCCCTTCGTGACGGAACATGGCGATGGCTGGCTTGAGAGCCCGGTCAAGGCCAGGCTCAAAATGGCCGGAAGCGACGTGCAGTCGCTCAACGACTATGAAGTCCATCTCACCGACAAACTCCAGTTCCTGCTGGATGCGGCGCTGGGGTTCATCAACACTGAGCAGAACGACCTGTTCAAGGTTCTCACCATCGCCTCGGTGGTGGGCATCCCGCCAACTTTCATCGCCAGCATGTATGGGATGAATTTCCACGACATGCCGGAGTTGAGCTGGGCCTGGGGCTATGAATGGGGTCTGTTCCTGATCCTGCTTTCGACCGTGGTCCCGATCGTGTGGTTTAAGGTCAGAGGTTGGTGGTAGTCGCCTTAAAGCTGTGCTGGCGCCATGCGCGTCCTGACGCTGCCGCTAGGACGCCCATGGCGGGTTCAAAGTTCGAGGCTGGTGGTAAGGGCCAGCACGAAAATTGCCGCTGCACTCCGGTGATTCGGTATGCTGCGAGCGCTAAATTTGTGCCACGCCGCGCCGCAAGACATTGCAGAATTTTCATAGTAAGCTAGCATGATGCCGGTGCGGATTTTGTCCGCGGCTCGGGGAGAATTTTTCAAAATGAGGTGTGCCATGCGCGTCGGGATAACCGCGGCCGTAGGAGCAGTGTTTGCTTTGTCATTCGCCCTTCCAGCGGAGGCCGCCTCCATTGGCGAAAAAACCGCCCAGAAACAGGCGGAGATTCCGAACTGCACCCACAAGCTCGGCACCCTGGCGGTGCGCGAGCCGCAGAATCGCTGGTGGGACGGTCTTGGCCTTGAATCGCCGGAAGCGTTGCTCAAAGTCTTCGTGATGAAGTCGGGCTGCTTCACCCTGGTGGACCGCGGCAAAGGCTTCGAGCTGGCGCAACAGGAACGGGCATTGGCCAGCGGCGGCGCTTTGCAGCAGGGCTCCAATATCGGCATGGGACAGGTCCGGGCGGCCGATTACATTCTGGTGCCGGACATCGTGACCAAGAACGGCAACGCCAGCGGCACCAATATCGGCGGCATCCTGGGCGGCTTCATCGGCGGCGGCGTGGGCGCGCTGGTTTCCAACATCAATATCTCGTCCAAGACCGCTGACGTGGTCCTCACCATCACCAATGTGCGCACCTCCGAACAGCAGGCGATGGCCGAAGGCCATGGCTCCAAGACCGACGTTGGTCTCGGTTTCGGCGGCGGCTGGGGCGGCTGGGGCGGCTTCGGCGGCGCAGGCATCTCCAACTATCAGAACACCGCTATCGGCCAGGTCGTGGTCCTCGCCTATATCGACGCCTACACCAGGCTGGTCAGTGACATGGGCGGGCTGTCGGGCAACGCCTCCGCCGAGGCGCCGGTCCAGGCGGTCAGCATGGCCCGCGCCGGGCGCATGTATGCCAGCGCCTCCGACAAATCCAAGGTGGTGCGGCCGCTCGATGCCGGCATGATGCTCTATCCCACGGGCAACAAGGAAGGCGTGTGGTGGGAAGTGAAGGACGAGCTCGGCAATCAGGGCTGGGTGTCGTCGCTGAGTATCGCTCTCGCCAAGTAGACGCAAACTCGACTGACGGAACAAAGGCCCGCGTAATCCGCGGGCCTTTTTCTTTTAGAGGCTGCGGCCCATGGCGAGAAACTTCTCCCGCCGCGCCCGGACCAGCTGCTCGCCGCTTTGGCCGTCCAATTCGCTGAGGCCGCGCGCAATCTGGTCCGCGACGCTCTCAATGGCTTCGATGGGCGCACGCTGCGCCCCGCCTTCGGGTTCGCCGATCACCGCGTCGATCAGCTTCAGCTGCAACAGGTCCTGCGCCGTGATCTTGAGCGCGGTGGCGGCATCCTGAGCCTTGTCAGCGGACCGCCACAAGATCGAAGACGCGCCTTCCGGCGAGATCACAGAATAGATCGCATGCTCCAGCATATAGACCCGGTTGGCGGCGGCGATGGCGATGGCGCCCCCCGACATCCCTTCGCCGATGATGGTGGCGATGAAAGGCGCCTTCAGCGCCAGCCCCGCCTCGATCGAACGGGCGATGGCTTCCGCTTGCCCCCGTTCCTCGGCGCTCACGCCCGGATAAGCGCCGGAGGTGTCGCAAAAAGACAGAACCGGCAGGCCGAAACGGTCGGCCAGCTCGAACAGGCGTACCGCTTTGCGATATCCTTCAGGCATCGCCATGCCGAAATTGTGCTGCAGCCTGGTCTTGGTGTCGTTGCCTTTTTCCTGGCCCAGGAATGCCACCGGACGGCCGCGGAAACGGGCCAGGCCCGCAATGATCGCCTGATCCTCGCCGAAGGACCGGTCGCCGGCCAAGGGCGTCATCTCCTCGAACATCGAGCGGGCATAGTCCAGAAAATGCGGACGCTCCGGATGGCGCGCCACCAGCACCTTCTGCCAGGGCGTCAAATGGGTATAGGTGTCGCGGACCAGCTGCCCGGCGCGCGAAGTGAGCCGCGCAACATCGCCATCAATGTCCATGGTCGGATCGTCTTCGGCGAGTTTTCTCAGCTCGACGATCTTGCCTTCCAGTTCGGCGATGGGACGTTCGAAATCCAGGTAATGCATGGGACTCTGATCTGAAAACCGGCGGAAAATGCCATAATCGGCCGCCAAAAGGAAAGGGCACGATTTTACGCTGTTTTACTTGGATTTCCGGGCCAGAGGATGCGCCTTGTGCATCACCTTCTTGAGATGATCCTTGGCGACATGGGTATAGATCTCGGTGGTCGCGATGTCGGCATGACCGAGCAGGGTTTGCACTGAACGCAAATCCGCGCCGCCTTCCACCAGATGGGTGGCGAAGGCGTGGCGCAGCACATGCGGAGAGACTTTGGCCGGATCCAGACCCGCTTTCACCGCCAGGCTTTTCAGCAACTGATGAAGACGCTGGCGGGTGAGAAAGCCGTCCGCGCCGCGCGAACAAAACAAATAGCGTTCCGCATGGGCACGGCGCGGCGGCTTTGGCAGGAATTCGGCACGCACATCCAGATAAGCCGCGATGGCCGCGCGGGCCGACACATTGAGGGGCGCAAGCCGTTCCTTGCCGCCCTTGCCCTTGACCAGGATGAAGCCGTCCTTGTTCTTCACCGCCGCCAGCGGCAGCCCCGCAAGCTCCGACACGCGCAGGCCTGCCGCATAGAGCATCTCCACGATGCAGGTCAGGCGCTTGGCTTCCGCGTCGCCGCCTTCCGCCGCGGCCGCGATCATCGCCTCCAGATCTTTCGCGGACAGGATTTTCGGCAGCGGCCGCGATGTGCGGGGCGCTTCCACCGCTTCGGTGGGATTGTCCTTGCGAATATCCTCGGCATAAAGAAAGCCGAAAAATTGCCGGAGCGCCGACAGGCGGCGGGCCTGCGATGACGGCGCCAAACCGGCCGCCGACAGGCCGGCCAAATAGCCGCGAATGTCCTCCCGGCTGGCGCCGGCAATGCCGCCTTTGGGATAGGCCGAGAAATCGGCGAGATCGCGGGCATAAGCGGCCAATGTGTTGGCACCCGCACCACGCTCAGCGCTCATCATCTCCAGAAAGGCTTCGATCAGGTCGCTTCGCGGACTCATGTACCTGCTTTAGCATTTTTTGGAAGATTACTTCGTTCCCCGGCAGGTTTCGTGTATGCGGGTTCCATGAAACTCAACCGCACCGTGGCCCTGGTGGGCATGATGGGCGCCGGCAAAACCTCCATCGGGCGGCGCGTGGCCGCGCGCCTGGGCGTGCCCTTTCGCGACGCGGACCATGAGATCGAGGCCGCGGCCGGCCTCTCGGTGGCCGAAATCTTCGCGCGCTTCGGCGAACCCCATTTTCGCGAGGGCGAGCGGAAGGTCATCGCCCGGCTATTGGAGGAGCCACCCCATGTCCTTGCCACGGGCGGAGGCGCCTTCATGGACGAAACCACCCGAGCGGCGATGTCGCGCATGGCTTTCACCATTTGGCTCAAGGCGCCGATCGGCCTTCTGCTGTCCAGGGTCCGCAAGCGCGACACCAGGCCCCTGCTCAAGGACGGCGACATGCGCGCCACCATGGAACGGTTGCTGGCGATCCGCGAACCGGTCTATGCCACGGCCGACATGATCTTGGAGAGTGCGGACGAGCCGCACGGCGCCCCGGTTGAGCGCATCATGGCCGCCCTTCGGGAAAGAGGCTTGTGTGAGGACGCATGAGTGACGTGATACGGGTCGGACTGGGCGAACGCGGCTATGACATTCATGTCGGGCACGGCATTCTGGGCGAAGCCGGCGCGCTGCTGAAGCCCCTGGCGCGCGGGCCCGTTCCCGTGGTGACCGATGCGACCGTGGGCGAAATCCATCTGGCGCAATTTCTGGATGTGTGCGGCAAATCGGGCATCGATGCGCGTCCGATGGTGATGCCGCCCGGCGAAGGTTCCAAAAGCTTTCCAGGATTGGAGAAGCTGTCCGGCGCCCTGCTCGACTCCGGCGTGGACCGGGGCGGATTGATCGTGGCGTTGGGCGGCGGAGTGATCGGCGATCTCACCGGTTTTGCGGCTGGCATCCTCAAGCGGGGCGTGGCGTTCGCGCAGATTCCCACCACCTTGCTGGCGCAAGTGGATTCCTCGGTGGGCGGCAAGACCGCGATCAATGCGCCGCAAGGCAAAAATCTGATCGGCCTGTTTCACCAGCCGCGCATCGTCATCGCCGACACCGCGCTGCTCGCCACCCTGCCCCGGCGCGAACTGCTCGCCGGTTACGCCGAAGTGGTCAAATATGGCGCGCTGGGCGACGCGGCCTTCTTCGATTGGCTGGAGGCGAATGGCGTCAAGGCGCTTTCCGGCGACAGCGATGCCCTCATCCATGCCGTGGCCCATTCCTGCCGGATGAAAGCCGCCATCGTTGCCCGCGACGAGCGGGAGACCGGCGAACGTGCCTTGCTCAATCTGGGACATACATTCGGCCATGCGCTGGAAGCGGCGGCGGGATTTTCGGACCGGCTGATTCACGGCGAAGGCGTCGCCATCGGCATGGCGCTGGCATTCCACCTTTCGGTACGATTGGGCCTCTGCCCCGGCCAGGATGCGGAACGCTTTGTCCGCCACCTGAAAGCGGCAGGCCTGCCGTCGGCGATTTCCGATATCCCAGGACCCCGCCCGGCGCCAGACGCCCTGATCGCCGCCATGGGCCATGACAAGAAAGTGAAGGACGGCAAATTGACGTTCATCCTGCTTAAGGGGCTGGGCCGCTCTTTCGTCACCAGCGATGTTCCCTTGGATGCCGTAAGAGATGTTCTGAGCGGCTGAAAACTGGCATTCTCGTCCCGATTTTCGGGATTCACGATCATGCTCTTGACCACGCTGGGCGCCATTGCCCTGCTGCTTGTCATTTCCGCCTTCTTTTCCGGTTCCGAGACGGCGTTGACCGCGGTCAGCCGGGGCCGGATGCACCAGATGGAGAAGGACGGCAGCCGCGCCGCCCGCAATGTCAACCGGCTGGTGGCCGACCGCGAAAAGATGATCGGCGCGATCCTCCTGGGCAACACCTTCATCAACATCCTGGCATCCTCCCTGGCGACACAGCTTCTGGAAACCCAGTTCGGCCACCGCACCGTGGCCGTCACCACGGGCGTGATGACCGTGACCATCCTGGTCTTTGTCGAAGTCCTGCCCAAGACACTTGCCATCGCCCGCACGGACCGCTTCGCCCTTACCGTCGCGGCGCCCTTGCGCCAAGTGGTCAGGGTTCTGGCGCCCATCGTGGCGGCGGTGCAATGGCTGGTCTGGCGGGTCCTTTCACTTTTCGGAGTGGGTCCGCACGAGGAGGAAAGCACCGAAGCGGCCCATGAGGAAATTCGCGGCGCCGTGGCGCTGCACCACCAGGAAGGCAGCGTCGAGCGCGAGCATCGCAACATGATCGGCGGCGTTCTGGATCTGCGCGAATTATCGGTGGCCGATGTGATGATGCACCGAACGCACATGGTTTCGGTCGACGCGGATCTGCCCGCTCGCGACATCGTCGCCGCCGTGGTGGAAAGCCAGCATACCCGCGTTCCGTTATGGCGGGGCGAGCCCGATAACATCATCGGCGTCCTGCACACCAAACATCTGGCATTCGCCCTGGTGGAACACAAAGGCGATCTGGCGGCCTGCAATGTGGTGGGGCTGGCGACGCCTCCATGGTATGTGCCCGATACCACCAGCTTGGAAGAACAGCTCGACGCCTTCCGCGAACAGCGCACGCATTTCGCCCTGGTGGTGGACGAGTATGGCGCGCTGCAGGGCCTGGTGACCTTGGAGGATATTCTCGCGGAAATCATCGGCGAGCTGCCCGACGAAAATCAGGTCCAGGAACGCCCGGACGTGCGCCGGCGCCCCGACGGGTCCTATCTGATCGACGGATCCGTACCGATCCGCGATCTGAACCGCGAACTGGACTGGAATCTCCCCGACGAAACCGCCACCACAGTCGCAGGATTGGTGATCCATGAAGCCCAGACCATCCCGGATCCCGGCCAGCGTTTCGCCTTCTTCGGATACAAGTTCGAAGTTCTCAGGCGGCAGCGCAATCAGATCACCGCCCTCAAGGTAACGCCGCCTGTCAAGGATGAGGCCTTCCCGGCAGGATGATGCAATGACGAAAACAGTCCCGGCAGGCTTTGCCGCTCTTTTGAGCATGGTCGCGCCGCTTTGCGCGCAGACATCGGCCGGGGCTGCGGAAATCCCGCTGTCCGGCCACATCAGCGCGGACATGGCCAGCCGCTTTCACGCAGCCCTCGCCGATGGCAAGCCGCACATTGCGCGCGTCACCAGCTCCGGCGGCGAGGATGCGCATGCCCTCGCCATCGCCGCCGACATCGCCCGCACCGGATCGTCTCTGGTGGTGGACGGTATCTGCGCGGGTCCATGCGCCAATTATCTGTTCCTGGCCGCGGCGCGGCGAATGGTGCAGCCGGGCGCCCTGGTGATTTTCACCGCCAGCGCCAGCTCGCGCCTGGCGATGGTGCCCCAGGCGCGCCGAAAGGAAGTATCGAGCCTCTATGAAGACAATGCGCGACAGGAGAGGCAGCTGCTGCAGGTTCGCCGCGCCAATGCCGCGTTGCTCCTGGAGCCGCAGCTCGGCCTGGGCACGAGTTGTTATTCCCTCACCTCGCGCGATGCATCGGGCAAGGCCTATATCAACTATCAGGCGCAATATGTCGGCTGGACGCCTTCGCGGGCCTGGCTGACCCGCGCAGGGTTCGGCGTCAACGGTTTCTGGCCGGATGGCGATGCGCAGTTTCAGGCGGCGCTGCAAAAGGCCATTCCGGGTGGAGCGCGAGGCGGCGTGACCTATTCCACCGCAAAGTCTCCGGCCGCCGAAGCGGCTTTGCTCAACCGGCTCGGCGCGATCCCCGAATGCCCAAAATGAAATTCAGAGTTCCGAGGGACTGAGTGCGGTCAGCGAAAGCGCGTGAATTTTGCCGGCCATTTCCTCCGCCAGCACCGCATAGACCCGCCGCTGGCGTTCGACGCGCGAAAGACCCGCGAAGCTTTCCGCCACGATGCGCACGCTGAAATGAGTTTCGCCCTGGCTGCCATCCTCGCGGGTCGCGCCTGCATGGCCGGCATGGTTCGCACTTTCGTCCTGAACCACAAGCACAGCCGGCGCAAAAGCGGCGGTGAGTTTTTCCTGGATACTGTCGGTCACGCGCATGGGCATGACGAAGCGGTGTCGCGGCTTCAAAGTCAAGCAATAGCTTTGCTTGTTTTTTTACGGCCTCTCCCCATAATTGCTCCATGACTCAAGCCCGGCCGCGTTTCAAAAGCGACATCCGCATCAAGAAGGACACGCCCAAGGCGGCCGCCAAGCCGGACGCCCGCCCCTGCGCCGTCAAGAATTGTACCAAGCCGGGCGATTGCCGCGTTCCCAAATCGCGCGAAAATCTGTCGGATTATCTGTTCCTCTGCACCGCCCATGCCCGCGCCCACAATGAATCCTGGGATTTCTTCAAGGGAATGGACGACACGGATGTCGAGAAGTTCCGGGAAGAAGCCATGTTCGGCCATCGCCCGACCTGGCCGATGGGCAAGCGCGCCGCCCGGGCCCGCAGCGGCCAAGGCCCCGCACATTTTCATGACGGCCATGCGGTATTGGACGATGAGGACGATAGCGGCCAGCCGCGCCGTCCGGAGCGGCAGTTGACGCGGCTCCAGGTCATGTCGATGGACACGCTCCAGCTGCCGCACAACGCCACCTTGATCGAGATTAAGGCGCGGTATAAGGAACTTGTGAAACGGTTCCATCCCGACGCGAACGGCGGCGACCGGGGCGCTGAAGAGCGTCTGAAGCAGGTCATCAAGGCCTATGGCGTGTTGCGCGCTTCCGGCCTGATCTGACGGTCTCGCCATCCATGCCGGATGGACACCATCCGGAACAGTGACATGAACACGCCCGACTCCAGCATCGATCCCGCGGCACAGCCCGACACAGTCGTCGATGCGGCGAAGGTCTTCGGCATCCAGACCAAGATGCAGGTGCCGGCTTTCAAGAAGGCCGGCGATCATGTGCCGGAGCGCGACGAAGCCTATCGCTTCGACCGCGAAACCACCCTGGCCATCCTGGCCGGCTTTGCCTTCAACCGGCGCGTGATGGTTCAAGGCTATCACGGCACCGGCAAATCGACCCATATCGAGCAGGTGGCGGCGCGGCTCAACTGGCCCTGCATCCGCATCAATCTCGACAGCCATATCAGCCGCATCGATCTGATCGGCAAGGACGCCATTGTCCTCAAGGACGGCCAGCAGGTCACGGAATTCCGCGAAGGCCTGCTGCCCTGGGCGCTGCAGCGCCCCGTGGCGCTGGTGT
>CALMGU010000067.1 GCA_937865685.1 uncultured Alphaproteobacteria bacterium
CGCGCTGATCGTGCGGCAGTTCTTCTCGCCGGCGCAGGCCGGTGCGCGGGTGGGCACGGTGCTGTTCGCCACGCTGATCGGCATGGCGCTGGGCGGCTGGCTGTCGGGCGAGATCTTCGACGCGACCGGGTCCTACCAGGCCGCGTTCCTGAACGGCATCGCCTGGAACCTGCTCAACATGAGCATCGCACTCTGGCTGTTGTGGAGCCGCTATCGCGGCGGTCCGGCCGTCGCGCGCTGACGCGCGACAGCTTTGCGCCCTACTTGCTCGCCAGTTTCAGGTCCGCCGTGATCTCCTGCCGGCGGCCGGCGTCGGCATCCTCGCGGCCGGGACGTGGCGCCGCGTTCAGCGCCTTGGTGAGGTATTCCTTGGCCTTCTCCTTGTCGCCCTGATCGAGCAGGAAGTCGCCGTAGAAATAGTTCTGGTCGATGCCGTCCGGGTTCATCGCCAGGCCGCGCTCCAGCATCTCCTTGGCCTTGGCGTCATTGCCGAAACCGATCGGCCAGCCGGGCACCTTGTAATAGAGGGCGCCGAGCGAGGTGTAGACGCCGCCGCCCAGCGTCTTGTCGTCGATCTTGATCGCCTCAAGCAGCAGGTCCCGCGCCTTTTCGACGCTGTCCATGGCGCCGAAGCCTCCTTGAACCTTGGCGTAGGAGCTGAGGATGATGGCCTCCCAGGCCAGCAGTTCGGGCTTGCCCGGATTCTCCTTCACCGCCTGCTCCGCCTTGGCGATCAGGGCTTCGAAGGTCTTCTCCTGCTGATCTTCCGGCGTCTGGTAGTTCGCCTGTGCCCAGCCGTGCTGCAATTCGGTCATGACCGCGTCGCTGTCGGTCGCCGCCCCGGCCGAGGCGGTCATGGCGATTCCGGCCATGGCGAACAGCGCGCAGGCGGTCTTCATTTGAAGTGCGTTCATTGTCATCTCCTTTATCTCATCAACTCGCCGCGGCTTCAGGCCGCCGGCTTCACGAGGTCGCGGATTTTCTTGGTGGTCTTCGCCAGGCCGCGATCGACCAGTTTCGGCCACAGCGCGTTCAGGCGGACGAAAACCCGCTCGGCGCGCCCGATGATGAGCTCGGCGCGCCGGCTTTCGATCGCCGCCACGATCTGGCGCGCGCGCGAGCGGCGGACGCCACGTTCGCGCTTGGCAGGAAGATTGGCGGATTGTTCCGCGTCGCTCATCCTTCAAATCTCGCCAAAATCGTCTCGCCGGCCCGGACTTTGGTCCCGGCTTCGGCCATCACGATACAGCCCGGTGGTAAATAGACATCCACCCGGCTGCCAAACCGGATAATGCCAAAGCGGGCGCCCCGTTGCACCCCCTGACCCTGGGTCAAGTCGCAGACGATGCGCCGGGCCACCAGGCCGGCGATCTGCACCACCGCCAGATCGCGGGTTCCATCATCACCTTGTGGCCGCAGGCGTAGCGACATCCGCTCATTGTGGATGCTGGCCTTGTCGAAGGAGGCGTTGAAGAATTTTCCCGGCCTGTAGGATTTGGCGATCACCGTGCCCGACACGGGATTGCGATTCACATGCACATTGAAGACGTTCATGAATACCGACAGCCGGAGGCGCGTCGCGTCGCCCAGGCCCAGTTCCTCGGGCGGCACCGCTTCGACGACAGGCAGCAGCAGGCCATCCGCCGGGCAGATGATCAGGCCGGGGCCGTCCGGGGTGTTGCGTTCGGGATCGCGGAAGAAAGCGACGCACCAGATCGTCAAGGGCAGCAAGACCAGTCCTGCCCAGGCCGAAAGCAGGAACGCCAGCAGATTCACTGCCGCGAAAAGGGCAATGAAAGGCCAACCTTCTCTGTGAATGGGCAAAGACGTCTCCCGAAAAATAGAAAGGGGCGGCTCAGGGCCGCCCCTCAATCCTGCGACGGTGCGGTCAGGCGGTGCGGCCGCCGCTGAAGGGGAAGGAACCGAACGCGCCCGCCTTGACGCTGCCGGACAGCTTGTCGCCGTCGACGGCGCCGTTGAATTCCAGGGTCATGGGCATGGGCGAAGTGATGGAGGCCGACCAGCTGAGATTGTTGCCGTCGATCTTGCCATTGGCGAGCGGCTGGGTGCCCTGCATGGCGGTCTGGGTGCCGGACAGCGCCGCGCCATCCGCCTTCAAGTCCAAGGTCGCTTTTTGCGCGCCCATGGGCGAGTTGATGGTGATTTCCCATTTTCCGTCGATGGCCATGCCGGTCTCCACTGAATAGGCGGGCATTGTCATGGGGGGCGGGAGCCAGCGCAAGCCCGCAAGGCGGCGCGCGGCCACGTGTCACAAATTCAAGGGCTTAGGGCCA
This sequence comes from uncultured Alphaproteobacteria bacterium, assembly GCA_937865685.1. Classification (GTDB taxonomy): domain Bacteria; phylum Pseudomonadota; class Alphaproteobacteria; order Micropepsales; family Micropepsaceae; genus Rhizomicrobium. The sequence continues at coordinate 2,295 of CALMGU010000067.1, forward strand.
TTTCAGGCGGTTTCTGGTTCTTTTTGACAGGAAGCGTGCTAACGCCTGCCGCCATGAGCAAGCGCCCCACCATTGTCATCAAACCCCGCGAAGGCCGAAGGGCCCGGGCGGGCGCCCCCTGGATCTTCTCCAACGAGATCGTGATGGAAGGCGCCGCCAAGGCGCTGCCGCCCGGCTCGGTGGTGGATGTCAAATTCGACGACGGCCAGGATTTCGGCAGCGGCTTCTTCAATCCCAAAAGCCTGATCGCGGTGCGGCTGTTCGCGCGGGCGATCAGCGTGGCGGCGGATGAGAATTTCTTCGTGGCGCGGCTGAAACGCGCGCTGGCCTTGCGCGAGCGGCTGTACGCCCGGCCCTTCTATCGCCTGGTCCATGCCGAAGGCGATGGATTGCCGGGCCTGGTGATCGACCGTTTCGATGATGTGCTGGTGGTGCAGATCACCATCGCCGGCATCGAGGCCAAGCTGCCGGTTCTGATCGCGGCGCTGAACAAAGTCGTCGCGCCGGCGACGATCATCCTGCGCAACGACACCCCGTCGCGGACCCTGGAAGGGCTGGACACGTATGTGCGCACGGAACAAGGGATGGCGGGCCGCATCGCGGTCGAGGAAAATGGCGCGCGCTATTTCGCCGATCCCGGCCAGGGGCAGAAGACCGGCTGGTATTACGACCAGCGCGACAACCGCGCTTTCATCGCCGGTCTGGCGAAGGATCGCACCGTGCTCGATGCCTATAGCTATACCGGCGGTTTCGGCATCCTGGCGGCCAAGGCGGGCGCGAAGGAAGTGATCTGTCTGGACTCCTCCGAACCGGCGCTGAAACTGGCGGAAGAAAGCGCCGCCGCGAACAAGGCGTCGATCCGCGCCGTTCAGGCGGATGTGTTCGAGGAGATGACGCGCCTGGCCGCGCAGAAGGAGCGCTTCGACATGGTGCTGGCCGATCCCCCGCCTTTCGTGAAGGCGCGCAAGGATCTGGAGCCGGGCGCCAAGGCCTATCGCAAGCTGGCGCGGCTGGCGGCGGACATCACCGCGCCCGGCGGGCTTTTGATGATGTCGTCCTGCTCGCACAATATTCCCATGGACCGTTTCGCGGCGGAATGCGTGGCGGGCATCTTGAAAAGCGGCCGCAATGCCAGCCTCATTCATGCCGCCGGTGCGGGCAGCGATCATCCCATGCATCCGATGCTGCCGGAGACCGCGTATCTCAAGGCGCTGGTCTACGCGTTGGACTGAGCTCCCGTTGTCATCCCCGGCGAATGCCAACAGCGTTAGCTGGTGGCATGAGGGAAGGGGATCCAGATGTCCAAATTGGCACGGGCGTCGGGACCTGGATTCCCTTCCCCTCGCTTCGCTCGGCCGGGAATGTCAATCGAATTAGATCGTCACCTGTGTGCCCAATTCTACCACGCGTCCCGGCGGTAATTGATAGAAGCGCGCGGGCGATAGGGCGTTCGACGCCAGCCACATGTAAAGCGCCACCCGCCAGCGGCTGAGGCTGGGATGCTCGCCCGGCACCAGCATCTCCCGTCCCAGGAAGAAAGTGGATTGATCCATTTCCAGCGCCAAGCCTTGCGCGCGCGCGGCCGCCAAGGCTTCGGGAATGTCGGGGCTCTCAAAGAATCCATAAACGAAGCGGACAGTGAAAAATCCCTTGCCCAATTTTTCCACCGCGATACGCCGGGCCGCGGGCACGAAAGGCGTGTCGGTCGAGGATACGGTGGCCAGCACGATGCGCTCATGCAGCACTTTGTAATGCTTGAGGCTGTGCAGCAGCGCGCCCGGCACCACATCGCTGCGCGGGCTCATGAACACGGCGGTGCCCGCCACGCGCTGGGTCATCTTGTCGGCGCGCTCCAGGAACAGGTCCAGCGCCAGCGAGCCTTCGCGCACTTTTTCCAGATGAACGCGCCGGCCCACCCGCCATGTGTCCATCACCACGAACACGGTGGCCGCCACGGCCAGCGGCAGCCAGCCGCCTTGCGTGATCTTCAGCGCATTGGAGGCCAGGAAGGCCAGATCGATCAGACCGAGCACGCCGAACACCGCAAACACCGCCGGCTTGGACCAGCGCCAGCGATAGACCGCCACCAGCCCGACCAGGATGGTGGAGATCACCATCACGCCCGTCACCGCGATGCCATAGGCCGCCGCCAGCGCGTCGGAAGATTTGAAGATCAGCACGATCAGGACCACGCCCACGCAGAGCATCACATTGATGCGGGGCACGAAGATCTGCCCGCGCTCGGTCGCGGAAGTGTGGCGGATTTCCATGCGGGGCAATTGGCCCAGCTGCACCGCCTGGCGGGTGATGGAAAAAACGCCGGAGATCACCGCCTGGCTGGCGATGATGGTGGCCAGCGCCGCCAGCGCCACCATGGGATAATGCGCCCAGGAGGGCACCAGTGCGTAAAACAGGAAGGGCGCGCTTTCCGGATGCGAGAGCAGCAGCGCGCCCTGGCCGAAATAATTGAGGATCAGTGCGGGAAACGCGAAATAGAGCCAGGCCCAGCGGATCGCGCGGCGGCCGAAATGACCCATATCGGCATAGAGCGCTTCGCAGCCGGTGACGGACAGAACCACCGAGCCCAACGACACGAAAGCCGTCCAGGGCTCGCTGCGGAACAGCGCCAGGCCATAGCGCGGATCGGCGGCCCATAAGATCTGGGGCTCCTTCAGGATGGAGACCGCACCCAGGACGGCGATGACCATGAACCACAGCATCATCACTGGCCCGAAAACCCGGCCGATCTTTTCGGTGCCCCGGTTCTGCACGAAGAACAGCCCGATGAGAATGATGAGGGTCAGGGGCAAAACCAATGGCGCGAAGGCGCCGCTGCCGACGTTGAGACCTTCCATGGCGGAAAGGACCGAGACGGCCGGGGTCAGCATCCCGTCGCCATAGAACAGCGCCAGCCCCAGCAGGGCGGCGATGCCGATGGCGGTCTTGGTGGCGCGGCTGACCGGCGCGCGATGCGCCAAGGCCGCCAGCGCCAGGACGCCGCCTTCGCCGTTATTGTCGGCGCGCATGATGAAGACGACATATTTGATCGTCACCACCACCACCAGCGCCCAGAAGATCAGGGACAGGGCGCCGTAAACGGCGGGAGGACCGTGCAGGTGCCCGCCCGCCGCGATCGCGGTCTCGCGCATGGCGTAAAGCGGCGAGGTGCCGATATCGCCGAACACCACGCCCAGCGCCCCCAAGGTGAGGCCGAGTTCGCGCTTCAAGGATGGCTTGCAGGTCGCTTCCAAGGTCAGATCGCAGTCTGGGTGCCGAGTTCGACGACCCGGTTGGGCGGCAGATTATAAAACAGGACGGGTGACAAGGCATTGCCGGCGATGGCGCGATAGAGCCAGTTCTGGATGCGGCCTAGCTGCGAGCGTTCCGCCGGGATCAGATTCTCGCGGCCGATGAAGAAAGTCGCGGTGGACATGTCCAGCGCCAGGCCGAAGCGTCGCGCATCCTCCAATGCCTTGGGCACGTCCGGGGTCTCGAAGAAGCCGTGATGGATGCGGACGCCGAAAAAGCCTTTGCCCAGCTTTTCGACTTCGATGCGCTTTTCCGGCGGCACCATGGGCGTGTCCTCGACCACCACATTGGCGATCACCACCCGCTCATGCAGGATCTTGTTGTGCTTGAGATTGTGCAGCAGAGCGCCCGGCACGATGTCGCTGCGCGACGACAGGAACACGCCAAGCCCCGCCACCCGCTGCACGCTCTTGTCCGCGCGCTCCAGGAACAAAGGCAGCGGCAGGGATTCGTTGCGGATGATTTCCAGATGGACCCGCCGCCCCCGGCGCCAGGTGTCGATCACCAGGAACATGCCCGCGGCGATCAGGAGCGGCAGCCAGCCGCCTTCGGGAATTTTCAGCGAATTGGCGGCCAGGAACAAAAGATCGATGATGCCCAAGGCGCCGAAAAACAGGATCACATTGCCCAGCGGCCAGCGCCATTGCTTGGTGGCCACCAGCGCGACGTTGAATGTGTCGATCACCATCACGCCGGTCACGGCGATGCCGTAAGCCGCCGCCAGCGCGCCCGAATTCTTGAAGATCAGCACGATCAGGACCACGCCGACCGCCAGAAAAACATTCATGCGGGGAACATAGATCTGGCCATATTCCGTCGCGGAGGTATGGCGGATTTCCATGCGCGGCAGCTGGCCAAGCTGCACCGCCTGCTGGGTGATGGAGAAGACGCCGGTGATGACCGCCTGGCTGGCGATGACGGCGGCCATGGTGGCCAGGATCACCATCGGCAAATGGATCTCATGGGGCACGATGGAGAAGAAGGCCGCGCCAGCCAGGTTGGGATCGCGCAGCAGCGCCGCGCCCTGTCCGAAATAATCGACCAGCAGCGCCGGCAGCGCCACGAAATACCAGGCATATTGGATCGGCTTTTTGCCGAAATGCCCCATATCGGCGTAAAGCGCTTCGCAGCCGGTCACCGCCAGGACCACCGCGCCCAGCGACACAAAGGCGATCCAGGGCGCCTGGATGAAGAGGTCGATGGCATAAAGCGGATTGACCGCCGCCAGGATGGCGGGATTTTTCACGATCGAAAAAGCACCCAGGATCGCCAGGGTCACGAACCAGAGCAGCATCACCGGTCCGAACAGCCGCCCGATCTTGGCCGTGCCGCGGCTTTGAAACGCGAACAGCAGGATCAGAATCAGAAGCGTCAGCGGCACCACCAGCGGCGCGAAGGCTTTGCTTTCCACTTCCAGGCCTTCGACCGCCGACAGCACGGTGATCGCGGGCGTCAGCATGCCGTCGCCATAGAACAGCGCCAGGCCGATCACCGCGCCGATGCCGATGGTGGATTTCAGCCTGCGGCTTTGTCCGGGCGAGCGGTGCGCCAGCGCCGCCAGGGCGAGGGTGCCGCCTTCGCCGTTATTGTCGGCACGCATGATGGTGGTGACGTATTTCAGGGTCACCACGATCAGGAGCGCCCAGAAGATCATCGACAGCGAGCCCATCACCGCGACGTGGTTGGAAAAGCCGTTGGTGGTGTCCAGCACCGTCTGGCGCAAGGCGTAAAGCGGGCTGGTGCCGATATCGCCGAACACCACGCCCAAGGCGCCCAACATCAGACCCGCATTGCGGATCAAGCCGGTGCGCCGTGGCGGCGTCGCAGGCTTGGACGGCGGCAGGCCGGCAAGCGGGTCGTTCGGATCGGAGGGAGCGGGAGGTATCACGGATGACAGAAGTTGGTGCGGCGGCTTTTCATGACGATGAAACGCATCTGATCCGCAGAAGAACCGGTAACCCCCCGGCCGAAGGCGCGGGAAAATAGGCTTTTCTGCGGCAGGGTTCAAACCGGGCCGGGAAACGTGATTAACTGATTGAAGTTATTGCGGTATTCCGAGTTCGGCGCGGGCGATCCGGGCCGGGTCGGCGTCTTCGTCGAGATCTGGATCCGTCCGGGGCGCTTCGCGCCCGCTGTCGCTACCCGGCCCAATGAAGCCCTGCACCGGATAGGTCCGCTTCCCCCAGCCGCCGGTTTTGATGTTCCAGACCCGCACAATGCTCCAGTCATTATCGGCGCTGACATCCGCCACCGGGTCATCGACATAGATCGCGCCATCGCCCAGCCAGTTGGCATGGTCGACGCGGATTTCGCGGCTGGAGATCAGGCTGCGCACCACCGCGACATGACCCCGTTCGGGCCCGGCATAGCCGTTCAGCACCAGGACGGAACCGGTTTCGGGCGTTGCGGCGCGGGCGAATTTGCCGGACGCCTTGCCCCACCAGGTCCAGGCATCGCCATACAGTTTCACGGCGGAATGTTCGCGCGCATAGGGCGCGCATTCCAGCGGGCCCGCCTGCGCGGAGCGGCCGGGTGTTTCAAGCGGAGCTCCGGGCGCGGCGGGAAAATCGTCGTAAGCGGCGCGGTCGCTGGCGCAGCCGGCCAATCCCGCCGCCGCAAAGGCCAGTGCCGCGATTCTTATTCCACCCCGACGCATCGCGCTCAGTTCCGATCCCCGGAGGAGGACGCTAAATCCTCCGTACAAAGACAGGGTTAGAAGATTGATTCAAATTGAAGCTATTTAAAGCCCCTCTGCCCTTCGCAGCTTGCTTTTGCGCATCGGCTAATGCCGCTGCGCAATAAGCGCGTTCGCACGCTGTCGCTACGAACCGGGCATCTCCCCCGCCAGCATGCTTACGCATGCGCGGGGACGAAGGGGCACGACCAAGGATCGAGAGGAAAATTTGCGCGCTATTCGCCGGGCGTGATGCGCTGGCGGACCGGATCGCCGGTTCCCGACGCGCCCATGATGCCGATGGAAACCAGTCC
>CALMGU010000068.1 GCA_937865685.1 uncultured Alphaproteobacteria bacterium
GTGCCCGCGCATCCCATCATCAGCAAACTCAGGAAAGACCGTCTGTGCATGTGCCGCTCCGGTACGCAATCATACGCAAAGTCATTCGCGGAAGGAGAGAAAAAGTTACGGGGAACCACGATCCCCGGCGGCCCGTTACCTCTTTGCTTTTCCTTCAGGAGGTTACGGAATGGACAAGGACAGGATCGAAGGCGCCGCCAATCAAGCCAAGGGCGCCATCAAGGAGGTGGCCGGAAAAGTGACGGGCGACGCCAAGCTCAAGGCGGAGGGCGCCGCCGACAAGGCCAAAGGCAAAATCCAGAATGCGGTTGGGGGTGCCAAGGACGCGCTGCGCGATGCCTCCCGGCATTAGAGTTCGTTTAATGGAACGGCCCGGCTTTCATTCGAAAGCCGGGCTTTTTGTTGCCTGAACGGATCATCCCGGCTGGGCTGTCTTGCCGCGCGGCTCCGCGATATAAGAACGCTTCCACAGGCCCAAGGAAATCCCATGACCGGCTTTTTGAGATGGCTCCGCTCGATCATGGCGGCGGTTCTCAACGGCATCGCCAAATTCGCTTTTCTATCGATCCTGATTTTTGCCGTGCTTGTGGTGATCGGGCTGGCAGAGGGCGACGGCCTGCCCAAGAACACGGTGCTCACTTTGGATCTGCGCGACTCGATCGCGGATTCGGCGGCGACCGGCCTTTCCTTCAGCGGCACCCAGCAGACCGTGATGAATCTGGTATTCGCGCTGGACAATGCCTCGCGCGATAGCCGCATCAAGGGCGTGGTGATGCGGCTCGGCAATGGCGCGCTGTCGCTGGCCGAAGCCGAAGAAATCTCGGCCGCGTTGCATCGTTTCCGCGATCATGGAAAATTCGTCATCGCCCAGGCGACGGGCTTTCTCACATCGGGGCTGGGCGATTATGTCGCCGCCGCCGCCGCCGATCAGATCTGGGTGCAGCCGCACAGCGATTTCAAGGTTTCGGGCGCCGCGGTCGGCGGCGTCTTCGTGAAAGGGCTGCTCGACAAGATCGATGCCGTGCCGCAGATGGCCAAGCGGGCGGAATATAAGAGCGCCGCCGACATGTACATGGAAAAATCCATGACCGATGCGGACAAGGAGCAGCTCACGGAAGTGACCAAATCGCTGCTCGACAATGCGGTGACGCATGTGGCGGCCGATCGTCGTCTGGATCCCGCGAAAGTGCGCGCGGCCTTTGATGAAAGCCCGCAATTCGCGGAAGACGCCAAGGCCAAGGGCCTGATCGACCGCATCGGCTATGACGACGATGCACTGGGCGCGGGGCTTGGCCGTGCCGGCGCGGGCGCCAAGCCATACAAGATCACCGACTATATCAAGGCGCAGGATTTCAGCACTGCCTATGGCGCCAATCTCGCCGTGATCGAGGCGGCGGGTGAAATCGTGGATGGCACCGCCAAGGGCGATATCTTCAACACCAGCGCCGGCATCGCCAGCGACGATCTGTCGGAAGCGATCCGCCAGGCGGCGCGTGCGCCCGGCATCAAGGCGATCGTACTCCGGGTGGATTCGCCGGGCGGTTCCGTGACCGCGTCGGATCAGATTCTGGATGCGGTAAAAAAAGCGCAGGCGAAGGGCAAACCGGTGGTGGTGAGCATGGGCGGCCTGGGCGCGTCGGGCGGCTATTACATCTCCGCCAGCGCCAACAAGATCGTGGCCCAGCCCGGAACGCTGACGGGCTCCATTGGCGTGCTCACCGGCAAGGTGTCGCTTGGCAAGTCGTTCAATCTGGTGGGCGCGGAACTGGACGAAGTCGCGTCGGGCAAGAACACCATGATGGATTCCATGACCCAGCCTTACACGCCCGAACAATGGGCCTTGCTGAATCATCAGGCGGACGTGATCTACGACGATTTCCTGCACAAGGTGGCGGCAGGCCGGAAATTGCCGTTCGAACAGGTCCAGGCGGCGGCCAAGGGCCGGGTCTGGACCGGCGCTGACGCAAAGGCGCGGGGACTGGTGGATGGGCTTGGCGGTTTCTGGACGGCGACGGACATGGCGGCTGAGCTGGGCGGGATCGCCAAAGGCCAGGTCGCGATCAAGATCTATCCCCGGCGGCGGGGCCTGGTGGAAAGCCTGGGCAACTTGATGGGCCGCAGCCAGGCCAGTCTCAACGCTTTGGAAGGCCTTCAAACCCTGATGGCGTTGCCGGGGCTTCAAAACCTTCTGGGGGCGTTGGCACAGGCCCCGCGGGGAACCGTGGAGCTGAGGGCGCCCAGCCTCTCCAAAAACATTCCCTGACGGAAGGATAAAGGCTTTCTGTTCCAGGGCCCCGGACATATAATTTCTCGTAAGATTCGCAGGGTGGCGCCCCTTCACCAAACCTGCGAAATTGCGACGGTCGCGTTCTGGGGGCAGGGCGCCCCGAAATTTGGAGATCAGTCATTCCCGCAAAACCGCAAAACGAGGCCGTGCCCGTTCGCGACATGAGTTTTGAATCCGCCCTGAAGGAGCTTGAAACCATTGTCGCGCGCCTGGAGCAGGGGGAGGTCGACCTCGAAGACTCCATCGCGCTTTATGAGCGCGGTCAGGCGTTGAAGAGCCATTGCGAGGCCAAGCTCAAATCGGCGGAAAGCCGGTTGGAGAAGATCGTCCAGGGGGCCGGGGGGGCGGCCGTGGGCGAAAGGCTGGACGTGGCATGATCTTGATTTCCGACGCCATACGTTCGAATTGTCATGGTCGCGCATCCCACGGGCGGGTTGTGCGATCCGTCACCTGCCCCAATCCGGTTGCGCCATGAGCTTACCCATCAAGACTCCGCTTCTCGATCAGGTCGATGTTCCGGCCGATCTGCGCAAGCTGCCCAAAAGCGCGTTGCGCCAATTCGCCGACGAGCTGCGCACCGACCTGATCGACATCGTGTCGGTCACGGGCGGGCATTTCGGTGCTGGCCTGGGCGTGGTCGAACTGACGGTGGCGCTGCATTATGTTTTCAACACGCCGGCGGATCGCCTGATCTGGGACGTGGGCCACCAAGCCTATCCCCACAAGATCATCACCGGCCGCCGCTCGCGCATGCGCAGCCTGCGCCAGGGGGGCGGCCTGTCGGGTTTCACCAAGCGGACGGAAAGCGAGTATGACCCGTTCGGCGCAGCCCATTCCTCGACCTCGATCTCGGCGGGCTTGGGCATGGCGGTGGCGCGCGACCTGAAGGGCGGGCACAACAATGTCATCGCCGTGATCGGCGACGGTTCGATGAGCGCGGGCATGGCCTATGAGGCGATGAACAATGCCGGCGCCAACAAGAACCGGCTGATCGTCATCCTCAACGACAACGACATGTCGATCGCCCCGCCAGTTGGCGCGATGAGCGCCTATCTGGCGCGCCTGGTGTCGAGCCGGCCCTACACGGGCCTGCGCAATTTCGGCAAGCGCATGGCCAAGCGCCTGTTGCCCCGCTTCCTGTTCAATGTGGCGCGCCGCACCGAGGAATATGCCCGCGGCATGGCGATGGGCGGCACTCTGTTCGAAGAGATGGGCTTTTTCTATGTCGGCCCCATCGATGGGCACAATCTGGATCACCTGATTCCGGTCCTGGAAAATGTGCGCGATACCATGACCGGCCCCGTGCTGATCCATGTCGTGACCAAGAAGGGTCATGGCTATGCCCCCGCCGAAGCCAGCGCGGACAAATATCACGCTGTGTCGAAATTCACCGTCCTCACCGGCGAGCAGAAAAAGACCGTCGCCAAGGCGCCCACCTTCCAGAAAGTGTTCGGCGAGAGCCTGATCGCCGAAGCCAAGAAGGACGAGCGCATCGTGGCGATCACCGCCGCCATGCCGTCGGGCACCGGCGTGGATCTGTTCGAAAAGGCGTTCCCGGAGCGCAGCTTCGATGTCGGCATCGCCGAGCAGCATGCGGTGACGTTTGCCGCGGGCCTGGCCTCCGAAGGCATGAAGCCTTTCTGCGCCATCTATTCAACCTTCCTGCAGCGTGCCTATGACCAGGTGGTGCATGACGTGGCGATCCAGTCTCTGCCCGTACGCTTCGCCATGGACCGCGCGGGCCTGGTGGGCGCGGACGGCGCCACCCATGCGGGCTCGTTCGATATCGCCTATCTTGCCACCTTGCCCAATTTCGTGGTCATGGCGGCGGCGGACGAGGCGGAGCTGACCCATATGGTCGCCACCGCCGTGCAGATCAACGACAAGCCCAGCGCCATCCGCTATCCGCGCGGCGAGGGCACGGGCATCGCCCGCCCCGCCGACGGCGTGCCGCTGCCCATCGGCAAGGGCCGCATGATCCGCGAAGGCTCGTCCATCGCCATTCTGTCCTTCGGCGCGCGCCTGCAGGAAGTCCTGCTGGCGGCGGAGAAGCTGTCGGCCTATGGCCTGTCGCCCACCATCGCCGATGCGCGTTTCGCCAAGCCGCTGGACACCGACCTGATCGCCAAGCTGGCGCGCGAGCATGAAGTGCTGATCACCATCGAGGAAGGCGCTGCGGGCGGCTTCGGCAGCCATGTGATGCAGTTCCTGGCCTGGGAAGGCCTGCTCGACAAAGGGCTCAAGATGCGCCCCATGGTCTTGCCGGACATCTTCCAGGACCACGACACGCCGGAACGGCAATATGCCCAGGCGGGCCTGGATGCGGATGGTATCGTCAAGGTCGCTTTGTCGGCATTGGGACGGTCTAACGAAGTGCCCACAGCCGTGGGCAGGATCGCCTAAGGCGCGCGATGCGCGCTGACGTCTTTCTGGTCGAGAACGGATTTGCCAAGAGCCGCAGCGAGGCGCAGGACGCCATCCGCGCTGGCTTGGTGCGTGCGGCTGGCGCGGTCATCACCAAGCCGTCTCAGACGGTGCCGGCGAACGCAACGATAGAATATGAAAAGCCGCATCCCTTCGTGTCGCGGGGCGGGATCAAGCTCGCGGCCGCGCTGGATCATTTCGGGCTTTCACCGGAGGGACAGACCGGTCTCGATCTCGGCGCATCCACCGGCGGGTTCACCCAGCTTCTGCTTCAGCGCGGCGCTGCACGGATCTATGCCGTCGATGTGGGGCATGGCCAGATGCATGCGGAATTGGCGCGCGATCCGCGCATCATCATTCGGGACGGCACGAATGCCCGCGAACTCGATCCGGCATATTTTCCGGATGCCATCACGGCGCTGACCGCCGATCTCAGTTTCATCAGCCTGAAACTGGCACTGCCGCCCGCTTTATCCCTGGCATCGTCAGGAGCATGGGCGGTTTTTCTGGTCAAGCCGCAATTCGAGGCGGGGCGCGGCGCCATTGGCAAGGGTGGGATCGTGCGTGATCCGGCGGCGCGCGAAGCGGCCTTGGCGGACATCGTTGATTTCATCGCCACCCAGCCCGGATGGCGCGTTCTGGGCTCCATGGAAAGTCCCATCGCGGGCGGCGACGGCAATCTCGAATATCTGCTGGCGGCCATGAAGCAATGACCATCTGTCCGCATTTCGGCGTCTGCGGCGGCTGCACGCTGCAGAATCTTTCCCCTGAAGCGTATCGCGCGCGTAAGCGCGACGCCGTGGTCGTGGCGCTGACGCGGACCGGGCTTGCCCATGTCATGGTGGAAGAGCCGTTTCTGGTGCCGGAGCGAACGCGCCGCCGCGCCGTATTCAAATTCGGCAAGCAGAAGGGGAACGTGATCGCCGGCTTTCATGCCGCTCGCAGTCACGAGATCGTGGACATGCGCGAATGCCTGGTTCTCACGCCGGCTTTGCTGGCATTGACGGGCGATCTTCGAAGCGGCCTGGCGGATATTCTGTCCGACGGCGAAAAAGGCGAAGTCCATGTCACCGACACCGGAGCCGGTCTTGATCTGGCGTTCCGCTCGCCGCGCAAATTGACCCCAGCCCTGACGGCCGCCATGGCCAAGGCCTTTGCCGGACGGGATGTCGCGCGCATCGTCTTCAATGGCGAGATCGTGCTTGGGCAGAATAGTCCTCATGTCGCGTTCGACGGCATGGCGGTGGCACTGCCGCCCCATTCTTTTTTGCAATCCACCAGGGAAGGCGAGAAGGCCTTGACCGCCAGGGTGTTGGCGCTGGCCGAAGGCGCCAAGACCGTCGCCGATCTGTTTTCCGGCATGGGCACTTTCACCTTGCCGCTGGCCCGGCGCGCCAAAATGCATGCGGTCGAACAGGAAGCGGAAGCTTTGACCGTGCTGGCGGACGCAGCGCGCAAGGCCAAGGGCCTCAAGCCCGTCACCACGGAGCGGCGCGACCTGTTCAAGGTGCCCCTGACGCCATTGGAATTGAATCGGTTCGATGCCGTGGTGCTGGACCCGCCGCGCGCGGGCGCGGAAGCGCAAGTGAAGATGCTGGCCGCGTCAAAGCTCCGGCGCGTGATCTATGTGTCCTGCGACGCGGGCAGTTTCGCCCGCGATGCCGCCATTCTTGTCAAAGCCGGATTCCAAGCCGGATCGGTCACGCCGGTCGACCAATTCCTGTACTCCGATCATATAGAATTGGTTGGTGGTTTTACGCGCTAACCGACCTGCGCACGGTGCCTGAGCGCCTGATCCGCCAGCACCAGCGCCATCATCGCTTCCCCGACGGGCACCGCCCGGATGCCCACGCAGGGATCGTGACGCCCCTTGGTGACGATCTCGGTTTCCGCGCCGGATTTGTCGATGGTGCGGCGGGGCGTGAGAATGGAGGAGGTGGGTTTCACCGCAAAGCGCGCCACGATGGGCTGGCCGGTGGAAATGCCGCCCAGAATGCCGCCGGCGTGATTGGACAGGAATACGGGCTTGCCGTCATTGCCCATCCGCATCTCGTCGGCATTCTCAAGGCCGGTCATGGCGGCGGTGGAAAAGCCATCGCCGATCTCCACGCCCTTGACCGCGTTGATGCTCATCAGCGCGCTGGCCAACTCATTGTCCAGCTTGGCATAGATGGGCGCACCCAGGCCGGCGGGAATGCCTTCGGCCACCACTTCCACGATGGCGCCCACCGAGGAACCGTCCTTTCGGATCGCTTCAAGATATTCCGTCCACGGAGCGACGGCCGAGGCGTCGGGGCAGAAGAAAGGATTTTCCGCAATCTGGTTCCAGTCCCAGTTGTCGCGGTCGATTTTTTGCGTGCCCATCTGCACCAGGGCGGCGCGGATGGTCACTTTGCCGTAAAGCCGGTCCAGCACTTTGCGGGCGATGGCGCCTGCCGCGACGCGCATGGCGGTCTCGCGCGCCGATTGGCGGCCGCCGCCGCGATAGTCGCGCACGCCATATTTGGCGTCATAGGTATAGTCGGCATGGCCGGGGCGGTATTTATCCCGGATCTCGGAATAGTCCTTGGAGCGCTGGTCCATATTCTCGATCAGAAGTCCGATCGGCGTTCCGGTGGTGAGCGGCTCCGCCATCCGCTCGTCCTGGAAGACGCCGGACAGAATTTTCACCGCGTCAGGTTCCTGGCGCTGGGTGACGAATTTGGATTGGCCGGGCCGCCGCCGCTCCAGGTCCCGCTGGATATCGGCTTCGCTGAGCGCAATGCCGGGCGGGCAGCCATCCACCACGCAGCCGATGGCGAGCCCATGGCTCTCGCCGAAGGTGGTGACGCGGAAAAGATGGCCGAATGTATTGTGCGACATGAGGCTCGATAGCTCAAAAATCGGCCTTAATCCAGCCGCGTCACGGTTTGGCCCTGGACGCGGTAGACCACGCCTTGCGGCTCATCCAGATCGCTCATGCCTTGCCAGGTCAGCCCTTGAAACAAGCCGCGCAGGATGCGGGTGAGGGCGCCATGGCTGACCGCGAATGTGTCCTGGGTCAGGCTCTCGGCCCAATGGGTGGCGCGCACCGCGACCTCCGCGTAATTCTCGCCGCCCGGAACGTGGATGTGCCATTTGTCCGCGCGCCTGGCATCGAACAGGGCTGGGTCCAAGGCCCGCGCTTCGGCATCGGTCAATTCGTCCCAGCGGCCCAGATTGATCTCCTCGATCCTGGCGTCGGTGGCATAGCCATGTCCCGGCAGGCCCAGGGTTTCGCGGACGATCTCCATGGTGACGCAGGCGCGCCTGAGCGGGCTGGAGATAAAGGCCAGGGGCGGCCGCATGCCGACCTGGCGCTCCAGGGTTTCGCCGACGGCGCGCGCCTGAATGCGTCCGGTATCCGTCAGCGGCGTGTCGCGGCGGCCCGAAAAGCGCCGTTCGCGATTGGCTTCGGTTTCGCCATGCCGCGAAAAGTAAAGTGTGATGCCGTCCTTAAGCCTGAGATTCATTCTTTCCGACAGCGATATCGGGCGCGTCCTCAGCCTTCATGCCGACCACATGGTAGCCGCCATCGACATGCAGGCATTCGCCGGTCACCGCGCTGCCCAGATCGGACAAAAGATAAAGCGCGGCATTGCCCACTTCATCGATGGTGACGGTGCGCCGGAGCGGCGCGTTCAACTCGTTCCATTTCAGGATGTAGCGGAAATCGCCGATGCCGCTGGCCGCCAGGGTCTTGATCGGACCAGCCGAGATCGCGTTGACGCGGATCGCCCGCTTGCCCAGGTCTTCGGCCATGTAGCGCACGCTGGCTTCCAGCGCCGCCTTGGCCACGCCCATGAC
>CALMGU010000069.1 GCA_937865685.1 uncultured Alphaproteobacteria bacterium
ATCTGCCCGCCCATCTGGTGGGCGTCGCGTTCCACGGCAAATATCGCGGCCAGCGGCAGAAGTGGTTCGCTTTGCGCTTTCTGGGCGATGACGGCGACATCGATCTTCATGCCCATGAGCCGGAATTCTCGGCCTGGAAATGGCTCACGATCGAGGAGCTGCCGCATGTGATCGTGCCGTTCAAGCGCGATTCCTATGCCAAGATCGTGACCGCCTTCCGGCATCTGGCGAAACCGATATGAATGAGGAGCATCGGCCAGGCGAAGTGGGAACCGGTTCGCCGTCCGGCCGTGCGACAAACAAAAAAACCAAACCGCCGGTACTCATGATTCACGGCGGCTTTTGCGGCCCTTGGGCTTGGGATGAATTCGCGGCCCGCTTTCGCGAAGCCGGGTACGATGTCAGCGCGCCGGCCTTGCGCTTTCACGACGGCGCCAAGCCGGCGCCCGCACTCGCCACCACCAGCTTGCTGGATTATGCCGCCGATCTGGAAAAGCAGATCGCGGCGATGGCTTCGCCGCCCATCCTGATCGGTCATTCCATGGGCGGTCTTCTGGCGCAGATGCTGGCGGCGCGCGGCGACGTGGCCGCCGCGATTCTTCTGGCCCCGATCGCACCCTGGGGCGTTCCCCCATCCACGCTGTTCGAGATCGGCACCGCGCAGACCCTGATGCTGCGCGTGGGCTTCTGGAGCATGGTCCTGGAGCCGGATTTCAATGCCGCCGCGGCCCATTCGTTGGATCGCTTTCCCGAAGTCCAGCGCAAACAAATTTTCGAACGCTTCCGCCCGGAATCCGGCCGCGCCACCTTTGAAGCCTTGCATTGGGGTCTGGACATGCGCCGCGCCAGCGAGGTCGATATCCGCAAAGTGACATGTCCGCTCTTGTTCCTCACCGGCGCGGGCGACCGCATCTGCCCGCCGGGCACGGTCCAGCGGGCCGCCGCGCTCTACAAGAACACCACATTCGAAGTCATGCCCGAACTGAGCCATTGGCTGATCGGCGAACCCGGCTGGGAAGCGGTGTGCGACCGAAGCCTGACCTGGCTCGACTCTATTTAAGCCCCCTCCGGCCTTCGCATCGCAAGCGCTGCTGCGGCCACCTCCCGCCAGCGCGCTAACGCGCGCGCAGGGGAGGCGGGCCTGAGCTGCTTCAACAGGCGCTGGATCGTCTTGGTTCTGGATTTCTTCCCCCGCAAGGCGAAGCCTTTGGCGGGGGAAGATGTCTTCCGAAGGCTTGCCTGAGGAAGACAGATGGGGGCAATCAATTAATAGCCACCACTTGGTGGCGGCTAAAGTCTTTCATGAAAGCTTGCAGCGTATCCACCGACGCGATCTTGGCGGCGGCGTCGCGGAAGGCCAGGCCATGCATGTCGATTTCCTGCGCCAGCACCGCAAAAGCGCTGCCGTCCGGCGTGCTCTGCATCTTGGGCGCGTAATGCTGGCGCAGCCGGTCCAGGCTGGCTTCGTCATTGGCCAGGGAATAGGAAACGGCCACGCGCAACACTTGGGCGCGTTCGCCATTGGATAAGGGAATGGGATCGCTCCAGCGCGCGCCCAGAAGGTCTTCGGTTTTCTGGCCCGCCATCGCCCAATTGCCTGCCTCCCAATAAATGTCGGCACGCAGGCGCTGCGTGTCGGGCTGGCTGTCCACCGCGATCAGATCCAGCGCATTGTCCCATTGCTTGAGGCCCGCAAAGGCCCGCGCTTCCAGGATCATGCGGGCATGACCGTCCTGGTCCGGCAATCCGCTCACTTGTGAGCCGTGCAGCGCGTCCACTGCGGCTTGCGGCTTGTGGTCCATCAGATAGATGGCGGCGAGCTTGGTGGAGACTTGCGCCTTGGCCACGCCGTCCAGCCGCTTCTCGACTTGATAGGACAGAAGCTTGGCGGCGGGCGCCAGAAGGTCCACGGCCACCAGCCGGTCGACCATGCGGCGGATCATGTCGTCGCCGTCCGGGCCGATGGGGGTGAGGTCGATATTGTCGTAGAAGATCGACAGGCTCTCCACCGGCGGCAATTTGTCGGCACCGCCCTTGATGAAGAGATTGGCGAAAGCCGCGCGCATATCGTCCTGGGCGGCATGGGCCTGGTCTCCCACGAAGTTCTGGGTGGCGACGCGCAAGGTCTTCAGGCCGGGCTGCCATTTGTGTTCGCCGAAATAGAGCGAGGCCAGCTTGCGCAAGGTCTTCAATTCCAGCGCGTCGCCGCGCCAGCGATAGCGCAGGCGTTCCAGCACATCGATGCCCTGTTTGGGCTCGATGATGCCCGCCGCCAAGGCGGCGCTGGTCTGATAGAAGATCGCTTGCGCCGCCAAGCGGTCGTCGCCGCCATTGACGACCGCCGTAAATCCGACGGCGGCGGCGGAATAGTGATTTTCGGCGGCATCGATCCGCGCCTTGATCAGCTTGGCTTGCAACGCCTCGGCTTTTTCCAGCTCGTGCGGAACATGCATCATGGCGGCATCCGCCACTTCCAGGCGTCCCATGCCCAATGCGGATTCCGCATTGGCCAGGCGTGCGCGAGCCTGCCATTCGGGCTGGTATTTCTTCAGCACCGGAACGGCCTGTTCCAGATAGGTATGCGCGGCGCTCCAATTCTCCAGCGCCGCTTCCGTCAGCCCGCGCCACAGGGCGGCGTGGCGATCCGCATCGAAAGAGGGGCCCGCCAGATCATTATGCGCATCGCGATAGCGGCCCACCATGTAATCGGCGGCCGCCCGCATGGTGGCGAGTTGGGTGTCGCCGCGCAGCGCCGGATCGGAGGTCTGGATCAGATTGATCAAGCCCAAGGCTTCCGCCGCGAAACGATTGGCGAGATAGAAACGCGCCAGCATCAGCCGGGCGGTATTGGCGCGGGCTGGCGGCTGGCGCGACACCGCTTGGGTCAACCGACGCTCGGTGGCCAGGAATGAGCCGCCCGACATGGGGCTCCAGGAAGCGAAGTCCAGAAAGCTGGGGCCGTTGCGCTCGGCCGCCAGGGCCGCGGGCGTTTCCTCAACCGGCATGGCGAGCGGCGTGAGCGACAATCCGCCCGGCCGGGTGATGGTGATGCGCCCGCCCGCCACGCCGACCGACAGATCATCGGCATACGCCGTGATCACCAAACCATTGGCGGTGGGAAGCGCGGCGAATTCCGCATAATCGCGCTCGGTGGGAACGGCGCGGCCGGTGTTGCCCGCGACCACGATCAGATTGTCGCCGGTGACCGGGTCGGTCAGCGGCAGAGTGTGAGTGGCGCCGGGCAGCAAGGTGGTGAGCGATGCGCGCTTGGGATCGTCCTGGTTGCGGGCGAAGGCGACGGCGCCGGGCGGGTTGGCCGCATTGGCGCCGATGGTCACTTTCAAGTCGGGTCCCGCATTTTCCGCGGCGATGGGGGCATTCTTTTTGAGGCCGATCCGAAGCACGGAAATGCCCGATGCCGAAGAAGCTTCGACCTGGGCGGCGAAATCGCCCAGCTGTGTTTTCAGCGCGGCGGCATCGATGCTGGGTGTGTTCTCCAGCACCACCCAGGCGGTCAGGCCGCGCACGAATACGGCGTTGGGATGACTGGCCGCGCCTTTGAAACCGATCACCGCGCCATCCTTGATCAAATGGCTGTCGGCGAAGGGGGCGGGTGGCGGGGCGGCGTTCGCGGTCTTGACTTCGGCCGGCTTGGTCTCGGGCTTGGCTTCGGCGGCTTTTGCCTCCGGCTTCGCCGGCGGTTCGGCGGGCTTGCCGGCCAGCTTATCTGCCGTATCGGTGATGGCCTTGGTTTGAGCCGCCGACATGGCCGTGACTTTCGGCTTGTCGAGACCGGGCGGCGCATAGGCGGCGGCATCGGTGTGCGGCGCCAGGATGTCGACGATGATCTTGTTGCCGTCCTTGAAATCGTGAAAGCCGGAGGCGCTGTCGGTATCGAACTCGACCACGATGGCTGAACCTTCGGTGCGCCAGGAGGCGTTCTTCACCCAAGGCGGCGCGAAGCGCGCGATGGCGGACAGATCGGGCCGCGCCAGCGCCTGGAAGCGGATGGCGATTTTTCCCGCCCCCGGAAACACCGAATAGGAAACCGGCTTCGGCCAATCGAACACCAGCCGCGTGTAGTTGGAATAAGAACCCGCGCGCAATTTCAGTTCCGGCAGACTGGCCGGATCGATCGGCGCGGCGGCCTGGCGCGAAGGCGCGACAAGATCGGGCATGGTGCCGGCGAAGCTTTGCGGCGCCAGGTCGACCACGGTTTGTGCGCCCAATGCACTTTGATGCAGGCGGATCGGCTGGGTGAGGGCAAAGCGCAATGTCTTACCGTCGGCATCGACCCGTCCACTGGCCAGGGCGCCGCCCGACAAGGCCATAATGGCTTGCGGCGTCAGCGTGGTCTTGCGGTCGAAGGACAGGGTCAGCACGCCGCCCTGGGCGGCGGCGCTGACTTTGGCAGCGGGAGCAAAATTGAAATTCAGGCGGACAAAGCCGTTCTGCGGTTCGGACACGACCGTGTCGGCGGCGCGCGCGGGCAGGCTGGCCAGAAGCGCCAGACCGGTCAGGCCGACAATGCGCGGAAGGAACGCCAAGCCTTTGAACCCCTGAGACAATGCCAGTATGCCGTGACCGGGATTAACCCTTGGTAAACCGTGATTTCTCTTGTCTCAGGGCCTTTAGCCCCCGGTCTTGGCGGCTGGCGGGGCGGCCGCAGCGGCAGGCGCATTGGCCGTCACCCCCGCCGGTACGGGTCCCACGGGAAGACTGGGGGTGGGCGCGGCCGCCTGGGCGGTGCTGTTGGTGTCGGGCAAGGTCAGCTTGTTGGCCAGCCGGACGGTGAGCTTCTGGGCCTGCTCCGGGTTCATCGCCGCCAGCACCGGGGCCAGCACGTCGGATTTCATTTCCGCCGCCACCGGCACCAGGACCTGATCGCTCAAACTGTCGAAGATGCGGGCCGCATCCTTGGGCTTCATCGCCGAATAGGTCTTCACCAGCGAGGCCAGCTGTTTTTCCTGGGCGGCGTCGCGTTGGCCCAAAAGGGCAGAGATCCGGGTTTGCAGCGCCTTGAGCTGCGTCATCTTGGCGTCGATGCGCGCTTCGGTGGCGGCCAGCATATTGGCCTCGGTTTTGATCTGCGCCTCGCGGGCATCGAGTTCGCCGCGCCGCTTGGACAGGCTTGTCAGCACTTCGGTTTCCGAGGCGCTGGCGGTCTGCACCTCGTCGGCGGCGAAGTCCTTGTTGGCCGGCGCGGGCGGCGGGGCCAGGGCATCGCTGACGCCGGGCTTGTTGATTTCCGCGTAGGCGTCGTGAATGAGGCCCGATGCGTTCAGCACCAGCAGGCCGGTTCCCACCACCACCACGCTGGGCAGAAGGCGCACCAGGCGCGAAGGCTTCTTGAACGGCAGATTCATTGCGCGCTTCTCATGCTGTCGAGACGATTCATGATGCTATTGGACGGCAGGGGGATATCGGCCATCGGCACCGAACGGGGCACGTTGCTGACGCCGCGTTCGATCCGGTCGGCGATGCGTTCGGCTGAACCGGTCAGGACCGCCAATTCGTCGATGTGCAGGCGCGCCCGCTTCAGGCGCTCATCCAAGGTGCCGGCGGCTTCACCGGCGGCGGATTTCAGCGCGCGCAGGCTGGCGCCCGCCCCGGCAATGGCCATGTTGAGTTCGCCGATGGTGCGGCTGAGACCTTCCTGGCCTTTGCGAACGGTGGCCAGACGGCGCTCCAGCAGGATGCAATAGACCAGAGTGGCGGCCAGCAGGATTTCCAGCGCGATTTCGACATAGAAGGTCATGGTCATGGCAATCTCTCCGGCTAAAGCGCTTTGGAGGCGTCGGTACGTTCAATGGCGGCGTCAACCCGGACGGCGACC
Source organism: uncultured Alphaproteobacteria bacterium (assembly GCA_937865685.1). Lineage (GTDB taxonomy): Bacteria > Pseudomonadota > Alphaproteobacteria > Micropepsales > Micropepsaceae > Rhizomicrobium. The sequence continues at coordinate 5,837 of CALMGU010000069.1, forward strand.
GAGGAGCCGACCCGGCCCATGCGGCCCGTGAGCAGCGGCACGCCCCGGCAGCGCAATTCGATTTTGGAATCCGGGCTGGCGCCCAGCATCACGGTCTGGCCGACTTCCAGATTCATCACCCGGTTCAGCGGCATCACCTGTTCGTCGAGAATGGCGTCGATATTGACCTTGGTGGACCAGAGTTCGGTGGCCAGATGGCTTTCCCAGATCGAGTCGCGGCCGAATTTCTCGCCCATGAATTGCTGCAACAGCAGCTTGCGGATGGGCTCCAGCGTGGCATAGGGCAAGAGCAATTCGGTGCGACCGCCACGGTCTTCCATGTCGATCCTGAGCTTCACCAGGATCGCGGCATTGGCGGGCCGGGCGATGGCGGCAAAGCGGGGATTGGTTTCCAGACGGTCGAGCGAGAAATTCACCGGCGCCAAAGGCTCGAAAGCGGCGCACATGTCCTGAAGAATGACTTCCACCATGCGCTGAACCAAAGTGCGTTCGATGGTGGTGTAGGGACGGCCTTCGATGCGCATGGCCGAAGACCCGCGGCGCCCGCCCAGAAGCACGTCCACGATCGAATAGATCAGGTTGGAATCGACCGTGAAGAGGCCGTAATTGTCCAGCTCCTCGGCATGGAACACCGACAGGATGGCGGGCAGGGGAATGGAGTTGAGATAGTCGCCGAAGCGGATCGAGGTGATCGAATCCAGGCTGACTTCGACATTGTCCGAGGTGAAATTGCGCAACGACGTGGTCATCAGCCGCACCAGGCGGTCGAAGACGATTTCCAGCATCGGCAGGCGTTCATAGGACACCAGCGCCGAGTTGATGATGGCGCGGACGCCCGACTTGTCCTGCATCTGATCGGAATTGACGTCGAAACCCAAAAGGGAATCGATTTCTTCCTGGTTCAGGATGCGCTCGGCACCGGTGCTTCCGTCGGCCGGAAGGTCGGAGGCGACGGCGATCTCGGTCGCGACATCGGGCGGCGTTTCGTCGGCCATGGGAAATCCCGTTACTGGATGATCATCTGCTTAAGAAGGACATCACGCACTTTATAGGGCGCGGCGGACGCATTGACCCGGCGCAGCAGCTCTTCCTTGAGCCGGAGCACGCCTTCCGAGCCCTTGAGATCGTCGACGCGCAGTTCGCGCAGATAGGCTTGGAACTGATCGACCAGGCGCGGCATCAGGGCCGTCATGCCGGTCTTTTCCAGCTCATTGTCCATTTCCAGGGACAGGGACAATTTCAGATAGGCGGGGGTGCCGTCGCTGCTTTGAATATTGACCAGAATGTCCGGCACGTCGCTGAAGGCCACTTCCGGCGGGGTCAGTGGCGGAGCTTCCGCGACTTTCTCATGCCCGGCATCTTTTGGCTTCAGGAGAAAGAAGTACGCACCGGCACCGCCGCCGCCCAGCACCAGAACCAGGGCGGGCACGGCGATCATCAGAATTTTTTTGGTGAGAAAGCGCTTCAGGCCCTTTTTGGGCGCGGCTTCGCCTTCACCCTTGGCTTCGGCGTTTTCGCCATCGGCCTCGGCATCGGGCTCTTTATCCTTCTTCGCCATTTCAGCGTCCCAGCTCTCTTCGGCGCCGAAGGTAGGCAAACGTGGTTAAGGAGCGGTTGAAATTGCCCAGCCTCGCGTCTTCAACCCGGCAAGTTTTTCCGCCCGCCGTTACGGGTACGCGTAAAAGTCAATGAAATCGGGCATTTCGCGTTGGCACGGCGGCTGCACATGTTGGCGGGCGGACCAGAAGGGATCCGTTGAGCCATGGATAATTCACTTCTTGTTAGTCTTTCGCACCAACTCGCGGCCTATCGCTCGATGGACGTGATCGCGAACAACATCGCCAATGCCTCGACACCGGGCTACAAGCGCGAAACCGCGAAGTTCGAAGAATTCGTCACGTATGTGCGCCCCTCCGAGACCCAGACCGGTCCGCAGGCGTTGAGCTTTGTGAAAGACGCGGGCGCCGTGCGCGATCTGGGCCAGGGGGAATTGAATTCCACCGGCGCGACGCTCGACTTCGCCATCAACGGCAAGGGCTTCTTCGCGGTGCAGACGCCGGCGGGCATCCGCTATACACGCGATGGCCATTTCACTCTCAACCAGGATGGTCAGCTGGTCACATCGGACGGCTATGCCGTGCAGGGCGATGGCGGGGCCATCACCATCACGCCCGATGACGGCAATGTCAGCGTGGGCGCCGACGGTACCATCTCCAGCATCATCAACGGTGCCGCCAATCAGATCGCCAAGCTGCAGGTCGTCACCTTTCCCGACGAGCGCGCCATGATCAAACAGGGCGCCAATCTTTATTCGACCACCCAGACGGCCAGGCCTTCCACCGAATCCACGGTGGCCCAGCGCATGCTGGAAGGCTCCAACGTCAAGCCGGTGATCGAGATCAGCCACATGGTCGAAGTGATGCGCGCCTATGAAATGACGGCGACGATGACCAATTCCCAGGAACAGCTCATGCGCCAAGCGATCGACAAGCTTGGCAGCATGCCGAATTAGGAGACCTGACCAATGCGCGCGCTTTCGATCGCATCCACCGGCATGGCGGCCCAGCAGACCAATGTCGAAACCATCGCCAACAATCTGGCGAACATGAACACCACCGGCTTCAAGCAGCAGCGGGCGGAGTTTCAGGATCTGCTGTATCAGAACGTTCAGACCCCCGGCGCCCAGACCTCGGACCAGGGCACTTATGCGCCCAACGGCATTCAGATCGGCGCCGGCGTCCGGACCGCCGCCATCTATCGCGTCACCACCCAGGGCGATCTGCAATCCACCAGCAATCCCTATGACGTAGCGATCCAGGGTTCGGGCTATTTCCGCATCCAGCAGGCCGACGGGACCGACGCCTATACCCGTTCGGGCAATTTCTCGCTTTCGCCCCAGGGCCAGCTGATCACCCAGGACGGCCTGGTGGTGCAGCCCGGCATCGCCATTCCGGCCAACACGCTCAATGTGCAGATCAACGCCCAGGGCCAGGTCAATGTCACGGTGGCGGGCAACAACACGCCCCAGACCGTGGGCCAGCTGGAACTGACGCGTTTTCCCAACGAAGCGGGCCTGAACGCGATCGGCAACAATTTGCTTCTGGAAACCCCGGCTTCCGGTTCGCCGCAGGCGGGCGTGCCCGGCTCGACCGGTTATGGCACCGTGCAGCAGGGCTATCTGGAAACCTCCAACGTCAATTCGGTGGACGAGATTACCGCCCTGATCACGGCGCAGCGCGCTTACGAAATGAATTCCAAGGTGATCAGCGCGGCCGATCAGATGCTGCAGCAGACCGCCCGCCTGGGAGGCCAATAATGATCCGTAAAATCGCAATCGCTTTGATCCTGGCCGCGTCTTCCCTGCTGGCAGGCCCGGCTTTCGCCGAAACCGGCGTGCGCATCGTGGTTCCCGCGCATGATATCGCCCGCGGCCAGACCATCATGGACAGCGACCTCACTTTCAGCACCGTGCCGGGCACGGCGTTGATGGCGGGCACCGTCACGACGTTTGCCGCGGTCAAGGACATGGAAGCGCGCCGCATGCTGCATGCCGGCGAAGCGCTGCGCACCGACGATGTGCGCCGCCCCGTGGTGGTGACCAAGGGCCAGACCATCACCATGCTGTTCCGTGCGCCGGGCGTCGAATTGACCGCGATGGGCCGCGCCATGGGCGAAGGCGGGGTGGGCGACACCATCACCATCCAGAATCCCGCGTCCTTCCGCATGATCACCGGCGTGATCAGTGCTCCAGGCACTGTCATCGCCACCGGTCCCGCTTCACCTTTTCCCGCCCAGCGCACCGCCCGCAACTAGGATTTGAGCCATGCATAGCCTGATCAAGCTTTCCGCCGTGACGCTTCTGGGCGCTGCCCTGTGCGGCTGCTCGGCGCTGGACCGCATTGAAAATATCGGCGAGGCGCCGAAGCTGGCGCCGGTGGGCAATCCCGCCGACAGCCAGATCGTCGCGGCCATTCCGGCCACGCCGCCGATCAGCCATGAAGGCAATTCGCTATGGCAGCCGGGCGCCAAGACCTTCTTCCAGGATCCGCGCGCCAGCCATGTCGGCGATGTCATCACCGTGAATGTCTCGGTCGCCGATGCCGCCAAGCTGCAGAACAGCACCACCCGCTCGCGGACCAATTCCGACAATGCCAACATGACCAACCTGTTCGGCCTGGAGAATGCACTGCCCAAGGGGCTCGATCCCACCAGCCTGGTGAAGATGGGCTCGGACATGTCCAATGTCGGGTCGGGTTCGGTGAACCGCCAGGAAAGCATCAACATGACCCTGGCGGCGCTGGTGGCGCAGATTCTGCCCAACGGCAATCTGGTGATCTCCGGCCACCAGCAGGTGCGCGTCAACAACGAGCTGCGCGACATGCGGGTCTCCGGCATCGTGCGCCGCGAAGACATCACCCAGAGCAATACCGTCGATCTCGACCAGATCGCCGAGGCGCGCATCTCCTATGGCGGTCAGGGCACGGTCAGCGACATGCAGCAGCCGCGCTACGGCAGCCAGCTGTTCGACATAATTATGCCTTGGTAGTTTTTTGATTGCCCCCTCCGGCCTTCGCACCTGATCGGTGCTACGGCCACCTCCCCCGCCAGCGCGCTACGCGCGCGCAGGGGAGGCGGACCTGAGAATGCTTCAACAATTGCTAGGTCGTCTTAATCCCGGCTTTCTTCCCCCGTGTGCGCGAAGCGCACTGACGGGGAGTTCGATAGCGTCAGCGTATCGAACGGCCTTCGAGGGTTCATCCCGAGAAAGACAGATGGGGGCAATAAAGCCTAATCGTCCCGGTAGACCTTCTCACGCCGCTCGTGGCGTTCTTGCGCTTCGATCGACAAGGTCGCGATGGGGCGCGCGTCCAGGCGCTTGAGGGAAATCGGCTCGCCGGTCTCTTCGCAGAAACCGTAAGAGCCGTCCTCGATCCGGCGCAAGGCGGCGTCGATCTTGGCGATCAATTTTCTCTGGCGGTCGCGGGTGCGCAGTTCCAGTTGACGTTCGGCCTCGGTGGATGCGCGGTCGGCCAGATCGGCATGCGGAATGGTTTCCGCCTGGAGATTCTGGATGGTCTCGCGGCTTTCCTTGAGGATCTCTTCCTTCCAGTTGTTCAGCTTGCGGCGAAAATATTCGCGCTGCTTCTCATTCATGAAGGGTTCGTTTTCCTGCGGCCGGTAGTCGGCCGGGATCTGGATTCCCATGCGCACTCCCTAAACCAGCAAGGCACGGGCTTTTGTGCCTTGGTGGGCCGGGGTTATAGCGACCGGCCCCACTGCCAGCAATCGTAATCGCGGAGCCCCAAAAGTGATGCACACTTAAAGCAATGTTGTGCCGATTTCGCGCCAAATCGCGAAATATGCTGTTTATTTTCAAAGGGTTGATCTGAGCCTGTAAGGAAGCGCCCCGAGCGGGAACTTTCACGCATTCGTCATGTTGCGGCGCCCATTTCCGTGGAATCAGTCTGGCCGGGCAATGGGTCGGAGCCGAAACGGTTGGCGCCCGACGTGCCGCGCGTGCAGAACCAGATCAGCAGCAGGATCGCCCCCACCAAAGGAACGAGCGCGATCCAATACCACCAGCCGGAACGATCGGTGTCATGCAGGCGGCGCACCGTGACGGAGATCGCCGGCAGGAAATTCGCCATCGCAAACAGCCACAGAAGCGCGCGGCCCAATCCGAATGGGATCATCGCCCAGCAGAATATCGTGATCACGCACTGAAAAAGCACGAAGAACCAATATTCCGAACGCGCCGCGCGGCCTGAAAATGTGACGTAGTTGGAATAGCAGGATTGAACCGCCTGGACGAAGGTCATGCCACCGGTTCCTTGAACTGGGTGTTGTGCCTGGGAAACCATTCATGGCCCTTCAGCATGTAATTCCAGTACAAGACGGGCAGGAAATATTTCTTGATCCACCAGCCCAGCCAGCGCTGCTGGCCCGGATCCAGAAGCGGCAGGGTGGGCGTGACTTTGCCGCCATAGACGAACTCCGCCATGATGGCTTTGCCGTTGGCGGTGGTGAGCGGGCAGGACGCATACCCGTCATATCCATTCTCCACGGCCGCACCCTGCATCAATTTCAGAATGTTGCGGACCACAACGGGCGCCTGTTTGCGCACCGCGGCGGCGGTTTTGGAATTGGGCGTGCTGGCGACATCGCCCAGCGAGAAGATGTTGGCATGGCGGACATGCTGCATCGAGTTCTGATTGACTTCGACCCATCCGGCCGCATTGGCCAGCGGGCTTGATTTGATCGCGTCCGGCGGCGACTGCGGCGGGGACACATGCAGCATGTCATAGGGCACCTGAATGCGCTGACCCTGTTTTTCGCCGCCGACAATCTCGAATGTCGCGATCCGGGCCTTTGAATCCACGGCGACCAGATTGTGCTGATAGGAAATCCTGACGCCGCAGGCCTCGGCGATCTTGACCAGCTGCCGCGCGAAAAACGGCACGCCGAAGATCACGGGCGCGTGGACAAAATATTCGACATCGACCCGATCGCGGATTCCGCGGCGCTTCAGATCGTCGACCGTCAGATACACGATCTTCTGCGGCGCGCCGGGGCATTTGAAGGGCAGGGGCGGCTGGGTGAAAACGGCCTTGCCGCCGGGCTTGAGCGATTTGATGCAGTCCAGGGTATAGGTGACATGGGTGGGCGAATAATTGCTGCACACCCCGTCATGGCCCAGCGCGGCGGAGAGGCCCTCGACCTTGTCCCAGTCCAGCTTCAGGCCGGTGGCGACCACCAGATAATCATAAGTGAGCGTTTCGCCTGTCGAGAGCGTGACGCTGTTGGCATCCGGCGCGAATGTGCTGGCCGATGCCGCGATGCGCGTGACGCCCGGTGGAATCACTGTGTCGGTGCTGCGGTGCGCCTTGTCCATGTCGAACAGTCCGGCACCGACCAGGGTGAAGGCCGGCTGGTAATAATGCGTATCGCTGGGTTCGACGATGGCGATGTCGCCCGCCGCAACGCCGTGCCGCTGCAAGCTGGCCGCGACGGTGATGCCCGCCGCGCCGCCGCCGATGATCAGAATTTTGTGATGCCCTGCCATGACCCGCGCCCCCGTTTGTTGAAACTGGACTGAACCGATTGGCGATCCCCGGCGGGACATTAGAGAAGTTCCGGGTTGGTGAGGAGTGGTCCGAAGGACGAAACGGTCCAGCGGACAGCTACCAACGCCCGGGCTTGGCGAGGGCTGGAAGGGCCTCGGCGCTGGACGCGCCTCGAGGCTTTTTGAGGAGGTGCGCTGCCGCGCAGGTATTGGGAAAGCGATCTGACACCGGCCGCGATGCGGCCCTACGCTGTCGCTAGGGCATTCGCGAAAAAGGCCGGTCCGTCGGACCGGCCTTTTTGCGAATGGTTGCGGGGACAGGATTTGAACCTGTGACCTTCAGGTTATGAGCCTGACGAGCTACCGGGCTGCTCCACCCCGCGTCACGAGGTGGGGGGATATAGGCCAGCGGCGGGGCCCTGTCCACCCCGATCTTGGCTGTTTTTGCCCGGTTTTCCTGTCCGCAACAGGGTTCAGCCCGATTTAACCAGAAGCCGCTTAGACAGAAGTTTTTCTGGGCCGCCGCCGGGGGACATGATGCGTTCGTTTGCCGTGGGCATGGCCGCTTTCGCGGTCCTGTTTTCCATGACGTCCGTGCATGCCGGGGAGGCCTCGCCCAGCCTCTGGGATCAGGGCAGCGCCCTGTTTGATCATTCCAAATTGCTGGCCACCGGCGGCGTCAGCGCCGTGGAGGGCGAGGGCGGCGGCGGTCTCGGAGCCTGGGCCCTGATCACAGGCTATGGCACACGCGACGGCATCGGTCTGAACATCCACGAGACTTATGTCGGATTGCCGGATTATCAACTCCATGCGCCCGGTATCGCGATCGGCCTCTTCGACCGATTGGAATTATCGTATGCGTGGCAGGCTTTCGATACCGAGGCCACCGGCGCCGCGCTTGGCCTGGTCCGTGGCTTCACCTTTCACCAGAACATTTATGGCGCGAAGCTGAAGTTGATCGGCGACGCGGTTTACGATCAGGACATTTGGCTGCCGCAAATCGCTGTCGGCGTGCAGCACAAGGAAAATGATCGCGGCGCGGTGATCCGCGCGGTGGGCGGCAAAGGCTCGGTGGGCACAGATTTCTATCTGGCGGCCAGCAAACTCTTTCTGGCGCAAAGCGTCCTGCTGGACGCGACGATGCGCCTGACCAAGGCAAACCAGTTCGGCATACTGGGCTTTGGCGGTGACAAGCATGCCGATTATTCCACCCAGTTCGAAGGCTCTATCGTCTATCTGGTCAGCCGGAATTTCGCAGTCGGCGGTGAATTCCGCACCAAGCCCAGCAATCTGGGTGTCGCCAGGGAAGGCGCAGCACTCGATGTTTTCGCGGCCTATTTCCTGAACAAGAATCTTTCGGTCACGGCCGGCTACGCCGATCTGGGCAATGTCGTGCTGCACGACCACCAGGACGGCATATATCTCTCGCTGCAGGCAGGCATCTGATGAAGGAGACATGTCGATGAAAGCAATTCTTCGCTCTGCTTGCCTGATGTCCGCTCTGATGACGGCCGCACCGGCTTTTGCCGATGATCCCCTGTTCACCGACATGGGTGGACAAGCGGGGATCGACAGCATCGTCGATGCGTCCGTGGACAATTACCTTGCCGATGATCGGATCAAGACGATCTTCGACGAGTCCAACATGGATCGCATCCGGGCCGAGTTCAAAGTTCAGTTCTGCCAGGTTGCGGGTGGTCCTTGCGCCTATCGCGGGCATGACATGGTCGCGGCGCATAAGGGGTTGCACTTGACCAATGCCGACTTCAATGCCGTCGTCGAAGATCTGCAGGACGCGATGACCAAGGTTGGTGTATCCTTCGCCGTACAAAACCGTTTCCTGGCGCGCCTTGCGCCCATGCAGCATCAAGTGGTGTCGAAATGAGGAAGATACTGATCGCCCTGCTCGTCATCATGCCCATTGTCGCCTTCGCGGACGACGCGCATACCATCGTTCAGCAGGGCCGGACCTTCCGCCCCGCCGAGGTCACCATCAACAAGGGTGAAACGCTGACCTTCACCAACAATGACGAGTTCATCCATCAAATCTATGTCAACGGAAACAATTTCAACTTCGACAGCGATGAGCGTGCGCCCGGCCAGAATATTACCGAAAGCTTTACCCAGTCGGGCACCTTCGAGGTCCGCTGCCATATCCATCCGAAAATGAAGCTGGTGGTCCACGTTCGGTAGAAAGTTCCGTTTTTCAAGAGCTTACAGGCACTGCAACTTTAAGCGGTCCTCAATACTCGCTGGGCCAGAATTAAGCTCGAGAAACCGCTTGTTATGCGGCCGGGCCTGGGAATGTCATTGGCGAAATACTCCATCGGCGCCAAGATATTTGGCGCCTTCATCGCGATGGGTGCCCTGATCGCGCTTTTGGGCGCAGCCGGGTATGGCGTCTTGTCCTTTGCCGGGCAGATGACCGTCACCACCTTCGATGGTCCCCTGATGGCGATCAATTACGCGCGCGCGGCGCAGTCCGATTTCATCGCGCTGCAGATGGCGGAGCTGCGCTACGAGCATGCCGATGCCAAGACGCGCGACAGCATCACGGCCGAGATCGCCGATCTCGCCATCACTTTCGCCGACGATCTGGAAGTGGCGGAACAGCGCTCGCTGGCGGAGGATGAAAAAGCCCTGATCCGCCAGATCCGCCCCCTGGTGGCGAACTGGCGCGCCGCGCGCGCCAAAGGCGATATCGCCGCCCTGGAAAAGATCGACCGGCAGGTCGATGCCAAATTCGACCTTCTGATCGAACTCAACACCGATCACAGCTTCATCGGGCGCCGCCGCGCCGTCACCAACATCGATCTCTACAAATACATCACTGTGGGCGCCACCATCCTGGCCTTGCTCCTGGCGGGCGCGATCACCTTGTTCCTGCGCAGCCGGATCGTGCGGCCTTTGTCGGCGGCCGCCACCGTGGCCGACCGCATTGCCAGCGGCGAGCTGCAGACCCCGATCCCGCCGGGCGGCGCCGACGAGACGGGCGCCCTGCTCCGGTCGATGACGGTGATGCAGGACAATATCCGCGAGATGATGGCGCGCGAGACGGCGCTGCGCCGGTCCGCGGAGAACCGGTTGTCCGACGCGTTGGAGACATCGCGCGAAGGCGTGATCCTGGTCGCGCCCGACTCGCCCCCGCCCGAAGCGCCGAAGGCCCGGATTGAATTCTGGTTGCCGCGATTCGGCACGGCATAAAACAATACGCCGTTGGCTTTCGCCAGCTCAAGCGGTTTCACCAGCGTAAACGTCGCCACGTACTCGACCATTCCGCGCGCATTGCGTGGCGCGAATTCGATGTCGGTGATAATCGTGTTGTGCGGGTCTTTCGGGTCGAGTTCGCCGTAGGCTTTGCCGGTCAGGATTTCATATTGGCCGACGTTGCCGAACGCTTTGCCGTTGTAGGCGGGCGACTGTTTTTGTTCGATGACGATGCGCGTGACTTTTGCTTGCGCGGTGACTGTGCAGGCGAACAAACAAAGCAGCGACGCTTTCAAAAATTGGTTCATAGTGTCCAGATGTTTTTCCCACGAAGCTACACGAAGGGAACACGAAGGATTCGCTTGGTGCAGAAGCCCTGGCGTGG
>CALMGU010000070.1 GCA_937865685.1 uncultured Alphaproteobacteria bacterium
CGCCAGGTGCCGCATCTTATTCCGCCGCCTCACGCAGGCCCGCGCGCGTCGCGATGCGCCGCTCGATCTCCGGGCGGAAATGGCGGATCAGGCCCTGGATCGGCCAGGCCGCCGCGTCGCCCAGGGCGCAGATGGTATGACCTTCGATCTCCTTGGAGACTTCCTGCAGAAGGTCGATCTCGCCCACCTTGGCGTCGCCCTTCACCATGCGGGTCATCACCCGCCACATCCAGCCCGTGCCTTCGCGGCAGGGCGTGCACTGGCCGCAGCTTTCATGCTTGTAGAAGTAAGCCAGCCGCTGGATCGCCTTCACCACATCGGTGGATTTGTCCATCACGATCACGGCGGCGGTGCCGAGGCCGGTCTGCACCGCCTTGAGGCTGTCGAAATCCATCAGGACATCGTCGCAGATGGATTTGGGGATCAGCGGCACCGAAGCGCCGCCGGGGATCACCGCCAGAAGATTGTCCCAGCCGCCGCGCACGCCGCCGCAATGTTTCTCGATGAGTTCACGGAGCGGAATGCCCATTTCCTCTTCGACATTGCAGGGCTTGTTCACATGGCCGGAAATGCAGAACAGCTTGGTGCCCGAATTGTTGGGACGGCCCAGGCCCGCGAACCAGTCTGCGCCGCGGCGCAGGATGGTGGGCGCCACCGCGATGCTTTCGACATTGTTCACGGTGGTCGGGCAGCCATAAAGACCGACATTGGCGGGGAATGGCGGCTTCAGGCGCGGCTGGCCTTTCTTGCCTTCCAGCGATTCCAGCAGCGCCGTCTCCTCACCGCAGATATAGGCGCCGGCGCCGTGATGGACATAGAGATCGAAATCCCAGCCATGCACATTGTTCTTGCCGATCAGACGGGCTTCATAGGCTTCGTCGACCGCACGCTGCAGGGCTTCGCGCTCGCGGATGAATTCGCCGCGCACATAGATGTAGCAGGCATGCGCCCGCATCGCGAAGCTGGCGATCAGGCAGCCTTCGACCAAGGTGTGCGGATCGTGACGCATGATGTCGCGGTCCTTGCAGGTGCCCGGCTCGCTCTCGTCCGCATTGACGACCAGATAATGCGGACGCTCCTTCACTTCCTTGGGCATGAAGGACCATTTGAGGCCGGTGGGGAAACCGGCGCCGCCGCGGCCGCGCAGGCCAGACTTCTTCATTTCGTCGACAATGGCTTCCGGGCCCCGGTCCAGGATCGATTTGGTGCCGTCCCAGGCGCCGCGCTTGATGGCGGCGGCAAGGCCGGGGTCCTGCAAGCCATAGAGATTTGTGAAAATACGATCGCGATCGGCAAGCATCAGGTGGCTGCTCCCGGCGGTTTCTGAACAGGGGCTTCGCGGTCGGAGGCAGCTTTGGTGGGCGCCTTGCCTTCCGCATCGGTGGCGGCGTTCTGCCCGCGCTTCTGCCGTCCGATCATTGAGCCGTCGAACAGCGACGGATCGGTCAACGTGGTGGCGCCGCCCAAGGGTTCGGAGGTGTGGCGGGCATTCTGGGGACCTGGCTTCACGGCGCGTCCGGCGCGCAGATCTTCCAGCAGCTTTTCGGTGGCCGGGCCATCCAGATCCTCGAAGAAATCCTTGTCGATCTGCAGCATCGGCGCGTTGACACAGGCGCCCAGGCATTCGACTTCCATCCAGGAGAATTTGCCGTCCGCCGAAACCGTGTGCGGGTGGGGATGGATGTGCTTCTTGCAGGCCTCGACCACCGCATCCGACCCGGCCAGCATGCAGGGCGTGGTGGTGCAGACCTGAACCAAATACGTGCCGACCGGCACCAGATTGAACATGGTGTAGAAGGTCGCCACTTCCAGCACCCGGATGAAGGGCATCGACAGCATTTGGGCGACGCTTTCGATCATGGGATGGGTGACCCAGCCTTCCTGCTCCTGACCACGCCAGAGCAGCGCGATCACGGCGGACGCCTGGCGGCCCGACGGATATTTGGCGATTTCCTTCTTGGCCCATTCTGCATTCGCCGCATTGAAGGCGAAGCTTGCGGGTTGCATGTGGGGCGGAGCGAGGCGGCGCAGCATCGTTAAGGCCTATTTCGCAAAATCGACGCGGGCGATCAGCCCGTCGCGGAAGGAGTAAATGGCGATAATCTCGAATTCCTCGCCGCCGGGCGCGCGCACCACCTTTTCGTGATCCACCACCGTGCTCCCGACCGCGATGCGGCTTTTCAGATACGCTTTATTCTGAGGAAACTGGGCGAAAGCCTTGGCATAGCGAGCCTTGATTGCGTCACGGCTGGTTTCGGTCGGCGCGCCGTTCAGGCCGGAAACGACGCAATCCTCCGCGAAGAAGGACACATAGGTGTCCAGGTCCTGCGCGTTATAGGCATCGAGTTGCTTCTGAACGATGTCGATATTGGGGTTGGAAAGAGCGGTCACCGGTCCACCTCTCCGAACACGATATCGAGCGAACCCAGGATGGCCGAAACGTCGGCCAGCATATGGCCCTTGCACATGTAATCCATCATCTGCAGATGCACGAAGCTGGGCGCACGGATCTTGCAGCGCTGCGGCTTGTTGGAGCCGTCCGCCACCAGATAGACACCGAATTCGCCCTTGGGCGCTTCGACCGCGGCATAGGCCTCGCCGGCCGGTACATGGAAACCTTCGGTATAGAGCTTGAAATGATGGATCAGAGCTTCCATCGAAGTCTTCATTTCGGCGCGGCGCGGCGGCGTGACTTTGTGATCCTGCGACACGACCGGACCGGGGGTCATCTTGTCCAGGCACTGGATCATGATCTTGTTGGCTTCGCGCATTTCTTCCATGCGCATGATGTAACGGTCGTAATTGTCGCCGTTCTTGCCGACCGGAATCTTGAAATCCAGCTCGCTGTAGCACTCATAGGGCTGGCTGCGGCGCAAATCCCATTTCACGCCGGTGGAGCGCAGCATCACGCCGGACATGCCCCACATTTCGGCTTCGGCGCGGTTGACCACGCCGATATCAACATTGCGTTGCTTGAAGATGCGGTTCTCGGTGAGGAGGTTTTCGATATCGTCCAGCACCTTGGGGAAATGCTCGCAGAATTTGTAGATGTCGGCGGCAAGGCCGGGCGGCATGTCCTGATGGACGCCGCCGGGGCGGAAGAAGGCCGCATGCATGCGGCTGCCGCTGATGCGTTCATAGAACACCATCAGCTTTTCGCGCTCCTCGAAGCCCCACAGCGGCGGCGTCAACGCGCCCACGTCCATCGCCTGGGTGGTGACGTTGAGGAGATGGTTCAGGATGCGGCCGATTTCCGAATAGAGCACGCGGATATACTGGCCGCGCTTGGGCACTTCGAGGCCTAGCAGTTTCTCGATCGCCAGGCAGAAAGCATGTTCCTGGTTCATCGGCGCGACATAGTCGAGCCGGTCGAAATAGGGGATCGCCTGCAGATAGGTCTTATGCTCGATCAGCTTTTCGGTGCCGCGATGCAGAAGGCCGATATGGGGATCGACGCGGGTGACGATTTCGCCGTCCAGGTCCAGGATCAGGCGCAGCACGCCATGGGCCGCCGGATGCTGGGGCCCGAAATTCAGCGTCATCTGCGCGTCTTCGGCAGGTCCGTTGGACGTCTCGGCGGGAATGGTCTCGAGTGTAACGCTGGTCACGGCTTCTTCCCCGTGTCGGCGGCGGGCGCCGCCTTTTCGTCACCCGGCAGAATGTGCGGCGCGCCTTCCCAGGGCGACATGAAATCGAAATCGCGGAATTCCTGGACCAGCTGCACCGGCTGGTAGACCACCCGCTTCAGCTCCTCGTCATAGCGCAGCTCGACATAGCCGGTGAGCGGGAAGTCCTTGCGCAGCGGATAGCCGGAAAAGCCGTAATCGGTGAGGATGCGGCGCAAATCCGGATTGCCGGAAAAAGCGATGCCGTACATGTCGAAGGCTTCGCGCTCGAACCAGCCCGCGGCCGGATAGAGCCCGATGCAAGACGGCACCACCTCGCCCTCGCCCGCCATCACCTTGACGCGGATGCGCCTGTTCCTGGTCAGCGACAGCAGATGGTAGACCACATCGAAGCGCTTCTCGCGCTTGGGCCAGTCATTGCCGCAGACATCGACCAGAATCTTGAATTCACAGTCCGCATCGTCGCGCAGATGCGTCAAGACAGAGACAATCTGGTCGACCGGTACGTTCAGGGTCAGCTCGCCCGCGGCAAGCTTATGCCCGCTGAGAGCCGTTCCCAGCCTGCCCGCAAGCGCTTCTGCAAATTGGCCAAGATCCGACATCAGCGCTCGATCGTTCCGGTGCGGCGGATTTTCCGCTGCAGCAAGAGAATGCCATAGACCAGGGCTTCCGCCGTGGGCGGGCAACCCGGCACGTAAATATCCACCGGCACGATGCGATCGCAGCCGCGGACCACGGCATAGGAATAGTGATAATAGCCGCCGCCATTGGCGCAGGATCCCATCGAGATCACATAACGCGGCTCCGGCATCTGGTCGTAAACCTTGCGCAGCGCGGGGGCCATCTTGTTGGTGAGGGTCCCGGCCACGATCATCACATCGGACTGGCGCGGCGATGCGCGCGGCGCGAAGCCGAACCGCTCCAGGTCATAGCGGGGCATCGAGGCCTGCATCATCTCGACGGCGCAGCAGGCCAGGCCGAAGGTCATCCACATCAAGGACCCGGTGCGGGCCCAGTTGATCAGGCTTTCAGCGCTGGTGACCAGGAAGCCCTTGTCGGCCATCTCCTGCTGCAGCGCCTTGAAATAAGGATCATTGTCCGTGATCTGGGGCGCGCCGCCCTCGACCCCGGCGCGGCCCGCGGAACCGGCCGGCATGGTTTTGGAAGGAATGATCACTCCCATTCGAGCGCTCCCTTCTTCCATTCATAGATGAAGCCCACCGTCAGAACCCCCAGGAACGCCATCATCGACCAGAAAGCGAAAAGCCCCGTCGCGCCCAAGGTGATGGCCCAGGGGAACAGGAATGCCACTTCCAGATCGAAAATGATGAAGAGGATGGCGACTAGATAGAAACGGACATCGAATTTCATGCGCGAGTCCCCGAAAGCTGGAAAGCCGCATTCATAAGCGGACAGTTTTTCCGGATCCGGCTTGGACGGCGCGATCACCAGCGGCAGCACGATCAGGGCCGTGCCCAGCACGATCGCAATCCCCAGAAAGACCAGGATCGGCAGATACTCGAGAAGCAGTTTTTCCATGCCGTCCCCAAACGTCATCGCACAGGAACGGCTGACGCACATGCGCCTTCGTCAGGCCGGACCTTGTTATTTCGCGGGCGCAGTATAGGCAGGCACTGAAGCCGCGCAACGCGGGTTTAGCGGAAGATTCGCGGCGACAGAACAGGAATTTTCGAGGCTTCAATTCGCGCCTCTGCGGAAGGCATCCGCGCTGGAAATACAAGGAAAAATGGCGATGGAAACATTGGGCCCCAGTTGCGATCCATTCTTATTTGAAAGGGATCCGGACCGATGAACCGGCCGCCCCGTTGCACCGATGGCAACGGTTTTCCGGAAAGGCCATTTCCAAGTGGGAAATGGCGGGAGCGATCGGGATTTTGCGAGGCCCTAGCGTCAGCATCAGGGCCGAAGCGAAATGAACCCGCGACGTCGCGGGCAACAAATAAGCCATTTCCGGTCGGGAAATGGCGGGAGCGACGGGGCTCGAACCCGCGACCTTCGGCGTGACAGGCCGACACTCTAACCAACTGAGCTACGCCCCCGCATGGTCCCGCCAAAGCGGTCCCGCGAAGGGGGCCGATGTAGGGCGGCCACACCCTCCAAGTCAAGCGAGCTCTAGGGAAGAAATGGCGGCCGGTCCGGAGGCGCCCCCCCTTCGCCGTCGGGACGGCCGCGCCGGCCTTGCCCCTGTTCGGGCGGCTCGACGGGCGGCGCGCCATTTTGCATTCCCGGCCGCACGCGCGGATTGAATTCCTGCGGCGTGATCTTGCCGTCGCCATTGCGGTCGAGTTGATCGAACAGCGAATAGGCCGCGGCGGAGTATTCGCGAAAGTCGACACACCCGTCCTGGTTCCAATCCTGGATCGGTGTCGCGGAGGATTGATCGGCTGCGATGCGCGCCTGATTGATCTCGTCTACCTGATCGGGTGTCAAACATCCGGTATGTTTTATATCCAACGCGGCGAATTCGGCCTTTAGCCCCGCGACCAACTCTTCGCGCGTCAAAGTGCCGTCGCGGTTGGAATCATATTTGAGCAGCAGCGCATTTTGCCCCCCGTGATAATTCTCGTCGCGTGGCGCGATGGCGGGATACGGGCTCCAGCGCGGACCCGACGGTTTGGAGGAACCGCAAGCGGCAAGCAGCGCCACCAGACCTAGCGCGGACAAACGGACAAATCGCAACGGGAACTCCTATGACAGGCCAGTCTCGCGAATGTCGCGAGATTTACAAATACAGCGTTACCGATTTGTCGCACCCTTTCATCCCCGGATTGTGATTAAATCCACGAATAGGAATTGGCGGGGAAACGAGATGGATGACATACCCTGGTATGCCGAAGCCTCGTTGCGCGCGCCGGGCCGCGTCTATTGCGCGGGAAGCCTGGCTCAGTGCGTCCGCAAATGGCAGCGGCTTCCCGAAATCGATCAGAGCTCAGCCTATATCAATCTGGCCAAGGCGTTCGGCGGGCGGGTGACGCTCGACCGGGAATATGTCGTGGCGCTGGCCGCGCATGACGATTTGCGCAAAATCTGAGCGCCTGCCCGGCGCGGATTTACCAACCCTCTAAGCTCAAGCTGCCCTCGTCCGCCGGGATGGCGTAAATTCACCGCCGACGCCGCGGCAAAACAGGCTGCCGATGGGATGGAGGGACACATGGCCAGAACAGGCTGGATAACCGCCGGATTTGCCCTTTCGGCCGTCCTGGTGCTGGCGGCATCTTGCGATGCGGTCCCACCCAAGGCTTCCAAGACCATCGCCCCACCCAAAGCGGAAATAGTCACCCAGACGGCGGTCGCCGTACCCAAGCCGAGGCCCGATCCGGCGGCCGGCGCACGCAAAACACAGCCCACCCGCACGGCCCGCCACATCCGGCATGGCGGCAGTCTGGCGCGTAATTCCCGGACCTATCGTTATAGCGACAGCCGGCCGATGAGCGGCCCGGTTTATGAGGCCGGTCGTGGCCAACCGCCGGGCACGGGTTGCGACGAGGCCTGCCGCTATCGCGCCTGGCTCAAGGACTATGATGCCTGGTACCGGGCCTATGGCCGCCGTTACGCCGAATATCCGCCCGCGCCATCCGCCGGCAATCGCGATTGGCCGCGAACGGCGTACCAGCCCGATCAAACCAACGCCTGGAGCGAGCGTGACCGCCTTGATCCCTGGCATGGCTATGACGGCCATGACGGCCCGCAAAACGGTTACTGATCCGGACAGCCTTGTCAGACCGCGGGTTTCTGCATCGCGGGCGGCGGCCGGCGCAGCCGGCCGCCGCATTCGCATGTGATCTGAAGCCCCTCCACCACGCGCAACAGCTCCTGCGGATAGGAATATTGGCTGCCGCATCGGATGCAGAACAGATCGCATGGCGCCGGATCATCTATTTGGTGCTTTTCCTCGAGCTTGCGGTTCGCCAGTTCGGCGCGGACATTCGCGGTGATCGCATCCGCCCCGATTTCTTGCGCGAACCGCTTCAGCTCGTCCGGCTCCAGCACCACGCGGGTCAGCCTCTGCCCCGCCGAATGCATGACATTGAACATGCGCTCGGCGCGCTCCTGCCATTGCTCGTAGGAATCCTTCAGATCGCTGCCCGGCAGGCTCTGGATGCGCGGATAGCTGTCGCGCCGGAACCAGGGCACGCCGATCATGCGTGGGGACTGAACCATAAGGATCTCTCGGCCGGCGGAATCACAACCCTGCGGCCTTATTTTGCCTTGCCGTTTCTTTCTCAAACCCGTGAGCCGGAAGGACAATTTTCATAAAAAAGCAGCGGACCCCAAGGACCAGGCGGCCGGGCAAGGCTACACGCGCCGGCCAGGACGGCCTCGTCAAGTCCGAATTTCGCGCTGCCACTCACCGGCCAGACAGTGGCAGTATCCATGGAGATGCCAATGGCGGGACCTATAGTCACCGCGACGGCCAATTGAGGGAGGTAACATGAGCCATACGGGAAAATGCTTCTGCGGCGCCGTGGAACTGGAAGTGACCGGATCGCCCGAAGCAATGGGCTATTGCCATTGCGAATCCTGCCGCTCCTGGTCGGGGGGACCGGTGAATGCTTTCAGTCTCTGGAAGCCTGACGCCGTGAAAGTGAAGAAAGGCGCGGAGCATATCGCGACCTTCCAGAAGACCCCGATGAGCCAGCGACAATATTGCGCCAAATGCGGCGGTCATCTGATGGCCAATCATCCCCCGCTGAGGATGGTGGATGTGTTCGCCGCGACCATTCCCACTTTGGAATTCGCGCCGGGCGTTCATGTCAATTATAGCGAAACCGTTCTTCGGATTCGCGATGGGCTGCCCAAGCTTAAGGATTTCCCCGCCGAATTCGGCGGCTCCGGAGAAATGGTTCCGGAATAAGCAAAGGGGTCCGGCGCAAACCGGACCCCTTTTCATCGCAAGCGCGTTTTAGTTCGGCTTGGCGGCCGGTTTGTAATCGGTCTTGTTGGTGCCGGGACGGCAATGGCCGTCAATATAGGCGCCCGATTCAATCCGGATGTCCTGATGGATCACATCGCCGGACATATGCGCGGTGCTGGTGAGGATCACTTTCTTGGCTTCGATCTTGCCTTCGATGGTGCCCGCCAGCTCGACGGTCTGGCCATAGACCGAACCTTTGACCTTGGCGCCGTTGCCCACCGTGACGCTGACACCGTGAATGTCGCCTTCGACTTCGCCATCGATGCGGATGTCTTCGGTGCTTTCCAGCTGGCCGGTGATTTTAAGCGCCTTGCTGATGACCGAAGGGCCGGCGCTTCTTGCCGCCGACAGATCGGGCGCGGGCGCCGGTGCCGGCTGGACAGGCTTCGGCGCCTGCGCGACGGATGCCGGTGTGACGTCACGGGGTTTGTCTGGGGCGCTCACGCTGGTCTCCTTGTTGTCGTTGCGGTTGAACATGCTCATTGCCTGGCCTCCGGTAAAGTTTCGAGCGTTTCAAAGTAGCTGGGCGGGCGCCACGGCATGCGCGCGTCGATCCGTGCGCCTTTTGCGACGGTTATGGTGTTGTGAAAGATGCGGCCATTGACTTCGGCGCCGGTGTCCAAGGTGACGTTCAAGGCGAAGATCCGGCCTTCCATGCGGCCTTCGATATGCACGTCGCGGGCGATCACATCGCCTTCCAGATAACCGCCCGGGCCCACCACCAGGCGGTCGGCGCAAATCTGCCCGCGGACATTTCCATAAATCTGCAATTCGCCGTCGCTTTCCAGATCGCCGTTGACGGTGATGGCCTTGGAGAGATGTGACAGGGGCGCGGCTGCGCTTCCCTCCGCGCGAGGCGGTCTAAGCAGCCGCCGGGACGGCGCAGCGGACATCACTGTACCCATAAGGTTCCATTCTCGGAGCCCCCGGCCCCTGAATCGATATTGGCCGCATATGACGGGCCCTGCAAGCCGGGCGTGCCAGGGCTGCGGAACCCGAGGCCTGCCGTCATCAATGCATGAATTGGTGGGCGGTGACGGGCTCGAACCGCCGACCCTATCGGTGTAAACGATATGCTCTACCAACTGAGCTAACCGCCCAAGGCCCCACGATACGGAGGCCGCGCCTCATAACATATCGTCCCGAAGAGCCAAACCCTGCCTGGCCCGGGCTTTTAGTCAGAACCAAGGACAAACTGGTTGCCCTCGGAATCCTTCATGATCGCAAAAGTCCCCCAGGGCTGTTTGGCGGGCGGCGACACGAATTCCACACCCCGCTCGGAGAGTTGCCGGAAGGTCTCCCCGACATCGTCACAGGCGAGCGAGCAATTCATCCGCGTGCCGACCCGCCCCTCCTCGCCGTCCATGGTGAAGAGTACCAGCCGGGTTTCGGCCTTGCCCATTCGGAGCTCGATCCAGCGCCGCCCCGGCCCCATCTGTTGATCGGTCGCCACCTTGAACCCCAGCTTCTCGGTATAGAATTTGAGCGCCCGGTCCTGGTCGGCGACGGGCACACTCATGAATTTCAGATGCGTGATCATTCGGCCCTCCATCTTGGCAGAGAATGCCGTGCGGACTTGCACTGGCAAGCGTCCCAGCGCCTACTATAGCAATGGTTCGCAAAGCGCCGCCGGACGATTATGTGATGGAAACGCTCCTGCCCGATCTGGTCGGGCATGACCGCGCGCCGTCCGCGTTTCTCGTCTTCCTCAAGCTCTGGCACATGAGCGGCGGGCCCGGCCGTGGCACGCCCGCGAGCCTTTCCACCTTGGCGGTGGAAACCGGATTGTCCAAATCTTCGGTGCAGGCGGCGCTGCGCCATCTGCGCAGGCGCGGCTACATCACCAGCAGGCGCGCATCGCCAACTTCCGTCCCGGTTCACGCCGTTCATGCGCCCTGGCGGGGCCGGAGCGGGAACTAGTTCAGAGAATCCTTCAGCTGTTTACCCGCGCGGAAGCGCGGCTGCTTGGACGGCTTGATGGTAATCTCTTCGCCGGTCTGAGGATTGCGTCCCTTGCCGCCGGCGCGCGTGGCGACCACGAACACGCCGAAACCAGTCAGGCGCACTTCATCGCCCGCTTTGAGCGACGCCGCGATCAGGTCGAACACGCCATCCACGGCCTTGGCCGCGTCATTCTTCGGCAGGCCCGTGTGATCGGCCAGCTTCTGGATGAGATCGTTCTTGTTCACGAGTGACTCCTTTTCGCGCGATTCGTCCCGCTGCCCTGGGAGTCTAGGGGCGGGGGATAAGGCTTGCCAAGGTGAAAAGTCGCGGAATTTGGGGGTTTTTGCCTTGATTCCGCCCATAAAGGCAGGGCCCGGAGAGGTCTCCGGGCCCTTTTGAGAGGCTCTAATGGGTGATCAGGGGGTCCGGATCACCCTCTTCCAGGGCGACCCTGGGGACCACGGGGGCCTCCGGCTCGCTCCAATCGATGGCCTCCGGTTCGCGCACGAGGGCGATCTTCAGGACCTCGCCCATTGTGGCGACTGGAACGATCTTCATCCCCGACTTCACATTGTCCGGCACCTCCGCGAGGTCCTTTTCATTCTCCTTGGGAATGATCACGGTGGTGATCCCTGCCCTCAGCGCCGCCAGCAGCTTTTCCTTCAGCCCGCCGATGGGAAGGGCGCGGCCACGCAAGGTGACTTCGCCCGTCATCGCCACGTCGCGGCGGATGGGAATGCCGGTCAGAACCGAAACGATGGAGGTCGCCATCGCCAGACCCGCGGACGGACCATCCTTGGGCGTGGCGCCTTCGGGCACATGGACATGGATGTCCACCTTGTCGAAGGTGGGCGGCTTGATGCCAAAGGTGGTCGCCTTGGAGCGGACATAGGACCGCGCCGCGTCGATCGATTCCTTCATCACATCGCCCAGCTTGCCGGTGGCCTGGAAGCGGCCCTTGCCGGGCAGCATCACCGCTTCGATGGTGAGGGTCTCGCCGCCGACTTCGGTCCAGGCCAGACCAGTAACGACACCAACCTGATCCTCGCCTTCGATCTCGCCATAGCGGTATTTGCGGACGCCCGCATAAT
>CALMGU010000071.1 GCA_937865685.1 uncultured Alphaproteobacteria bacterium
CCTCGCGCCGCAGGCCGGGCGTGCGCCGCCGCCCGGCTGCGCCTTCGGGTGGCAGCCGCTCGCGGTGGGCCCGGACAAAGGCGCCCAGCAGCCGCTTTTGATCTTCGCGGGAATCGGACATGGCAATATTTATACCAGGATAAATATCTATATTGTACTATGTTATTATCCAGGCACCATCAGGGGAAATTGGGGAGAGAGTCCATGAGTACCCACAATGCCCTGGTCACCGGCCAGTTCGGGCCGCGCGCCAACGCCTATGTCGAAAGCGCCGTGCATGCGCGAGGCGAAGATCTTGCCGCTCTGGATGCGGTGGTGAAAAAGGCCGCGCCTGCCCGGGCGCTGGATATGGGCTCCGGTGGCGGTCATGTCGCCTATCTGCTGGCGCGCCACGCCAAATCCGTGGCCGCGGTGGATCTGTCGGCGGAAATGCTCGCCGCGGTGGCGGACACGGCCAAAGCCAAGGAGCTCGCCAATATCGAAACCCATCGCGCGTCGGTGGAGCGCTTGCCGTTTGCCGATGGCAGCTTCGATCTGGTGGCGAGCCGATATTCCGCCCATCACTGGCATGATTTCGATGGCGGCCTGAAGGAAGCGCGCCGGGTGGTCAAGCCGGGCGCGCCGGTGATCCTGATGGATGTGTTCACGCCGGGGGTGGCTCTGCTCGAC
Organism: uncultured Alphaproteobacteria bacterium; assembly: GCA_937865685.1. Lineage (GTDB taxonomy): Bacteria > Pseudomonadota > Alphaproteobacteria > Micropepsales > Micropepsaceae > Rhizomicrobium. The sequence continues at coordinate 670 of CALMGU010000071.1, forward strand.
ACCCATCTGCAATCCGTCGAGTTGCTGCGCGACACCTCGCATGTACGCAACTACACAATGGCCGAATGGACGCAGGCGCTGGCGCGCGCGGGACTGACGCTAAAAAACGCCTACACCTGGCGGTTGTATCTGGAATTCGATAGTTGGATCGCCCGTATGCGCACGCCGGAGGTTTTCGCGAGAGCGATCCGTGCGCTTCAAGCGGGGGCGTCAAAAGAAGTGCGCGATCATTTCGCCATCAAGGAAGACGGCTCCTTCACCATCGACACCATGATGTTGGAAACGATGGCGGACTAGCGTGATGCTGAGCCGCGCTTTCGACGTTGAACGTGTGGCAAACACGCATCGGGTTGATCCGTTTGTGGAAGGCGGCATGAATTGTCGGACGGTTCGACGTTGACACTGTAAATATTTGTTCCATATGGTTCGCGGCGTTTGACATAGTTTGATACAAACCCCGATGCCCCTGCCTTTGGATCGAGTCGATCTCAGCCAGCTGGATGTGCTGGTGATCGACGACAACAAATTCATCCGGCTGCTGTTGAGCGATGTGTTGCGGAGTTTCGCGGTCGGCTCCGTCCGCGAAGCGTCATCCGCCGATCAGGCGCTTTTCAAAATCAGCCAGCAGCGGCCCGACATCATTCTATGCGATTGGATGATGGCTCCTCTGGACGGAATGGCCTTGCTGAAGCGAATCCGGCACGAGAGCGGGATGCAACGCATTCCCATCATCATGATCACGGGCCACGCCACGTCCGAACATGTTTCAGAAGCCCTGGGCGAGGGGGCGGACAGCTATATCGTGAAACCGTTTCGCCCGGCGACGCTCATGGAACATATCCTGAAAATCATCTGTCGAAGCCAGGTGGAATATCTTTGAACGAGGAATTGATGCCCCCCAAGTCTTTGCTTGAACGTTGTCAGGGCGCGGGCGCGGTTTCCGTTGCCCAGCTTATCCGGCAAGGGGAGGCGGCCGCCGATTCCCTGACCAGGGATTATGGAAAACATATTCAGGATCGCCTCGACGAATTGGAGTCGCTGGCGAAAAATGCGCTCGACGATCGCCGGGACGAGAAAAAATGGGGCGCGTTCCTGACGGCGCTCCGCGATGTGCAAAGCAGCGGCGCGACCGCCGGGTCCGTCTGGACGGAAAAATATGCGATCGCGCTGCTGCGCGAACTGGACTGGCGGAAAAAATCGGACAGACACCTTCCTCTCCTGATTGCGCTGCATCTGGATGCGATCAGGCTGGCGGCAAACGGAAATGCCAGTCATGCCGATCTGATGGGGTTGGGCGACAGGCTCACCTTGGCGTCGGAAAAACTTGCTGTGGGTTCTGCGCAGGCCTTATAGCGCCGGGGCCGTGGATCATTCCGCGCCTTCGACAATGCGGATGTCCCGGTCGGCGCCGTCACCCAGCGCGTCCAATGCCTCTTTATAGGCGAGACTGTCATGCGCGGCTCTGGCGGCGGCGACGCTGGCAAATTCGATCAGCACGGTGCGCGCCTTGATGCCGGATTCATAGACAAAAGCGGCCTCGCCCCGGGCCAGGAACTTGCCGCCCGCCGCGGTGATGGCGGGGCCCGCCAGCACGGCATATTTTGCCAGCTTTGCCGGATCGGAAACGGCGCGATAGGTGGTGATCCAATAGCCTTTGGCCATTTGCTGGTCCTCATGACGTCGGTTGTCATTCAAGCCGGACTGCCAAGGGAAAGCCAGTGCGCCGCATGGCCGCTGAACGCCACAAATGTGCAACATGAAGGGCCTATAGCGCGGGCGCCGGTCCAGAGCCGGCAGCATTCCCCAACTTGGGCCGCGCGGTCTCTCCGGCTGCGCGGTTTTTTCCATCCGGCAGTGCACGCCGGTCCGAGGCCTGACGAGCATCTGATTTGTATTGGCAGAAAAAATGGTCGGAGAGAGAGGATTGCGGCCTTCGGCCGTCCTCGGCTTCGCCTCGGATCAGACGCTACGCGTCTGCCCAAGGCCCTTGTGGGCCCTGTCGAACCTCTAAATTTATACGGGCAGTTGAGAATGGTCGGAGAGAGAGGATTCGAACCTCCGGCCCCTACGTCCCGAACGTAGTGCTCTACCAGGCTGAGCTACTCTCCGACATGCCGGACAGGCCTTTGGGCCGGTCTCGCGGGAGCGCCCTTATAGCGATGCCCCCGGGGGGCCGCAACCAAGCAAAAGACCTGAATTTTGGGCCATTCGCTGGGCGATTTTGCCGCTTTTCCCGCGTTGAAAGGCCGGAAGCCCCTCTATATGGTCCCGGCCCTGACCACAGCTTTGGGGCGTCGCCAAGTGGTAAGGCACTGGATTTTGATTCCAGCATTCGAAGGTTCGATCCCTTCCGCCCCAGCCAGCCGCCTACGTCACGCGCGCACCGCGCGCTTGACGTAAGCGGCTGTCCTCCGGCTTGACCGGAGGACCCAGCCTAGCGGGATCCCCGGCCGCTCGCTTCGGCTCGCGGCGTTCGCTGCTCTCGCAGGTCCACTGGACCTGCTCGCCCATACGGGATGCAGCTCACCCCTTCCGCCCCAGCCATCCGCAAGCGTCAAGGCGCGCCTTGGCGCGCTTGACGCAGCGGATGCCCCTGCGAAGGCGGGGGCCCATCTTGATCTCAGGCCCGATTACCGTGGATTCGCTCGTGCTTGGCCAGCTGCCCCGCTCTAAGCCAGCGCCCGATCCAGGCACCCGATCAGGCGATCAACCTCTTCCACGGTATTGTAATGGACCATGGAGACCCGAACCACGCCGTGATCGGCCGCGAGGTCCAGACTCTCGATCAGGCGCCGGGAATGAAAATCGCCATGGCGAATGCCGATGGATCCTTTGTCCATCTCGGTGACGATGGCGCTACTGTCCCGGCCCACGGCTTTGAAGGCAATGGTGGGCACGCGATTTTGCGGATCGCTGTCGCGCCGGCCGATGATCCGGATATCGTTGCGATCCCGCAGATAGGCCAGCAGCCTTTCTCCCAAACCCGCTTCATGGCCGGCCACGCCCGCAAAGGCCCGTTCGATGGCGGCGCGATCGCCGCTATGTCCGCCCAGCGCGTCAAAATAATCGACGATGCCCGCCGCGCCCCAGGCCAGCTCATAGCAGGGATTGCCCGGTTCGAGTTTGCCGGGGACTTTGTCGCGCCCGTAAAAATAATGATAGAGGCTGTCGAGCGCGAGCAGGTCGTCATATCTGCCATAGAGCGCGGCGAAGTGCGGTCCGTAGGTCTTGTAGAAGCTGAAAACATAATAATCGACATCCAGCGCCGTCACATCGATCGCGCGGTGCGGTGCATAAGCCACGCCATCGACGACGATCTTGGCTCCATGGGCATGCACCAGCCGGGCGATCCCCGCGATCGGATGAATGGTACCCAGAATATTCGACACATGAGTCACCGCGACCAGCCGCGTGCGGGGGGACAGCAGGCGTTCCAGCGCGCCAAGGTCGATTTCGAAGCTGTTCTTGTCGATCTCCCAGAATTTGATGATGACGCCGAGTGCTTCCAGGCCGAGCCAGGCGCCGATATTCGATTCATGGTCAAAGCGCGTGACGATGACTTCGTCGCCCGGCTTGAACTGGTATGCCATCGCACGGGCCAGATATTGGACGAGGGCGGTGGTCGACGGCCCGAATACGATCTCTTCCGGCCGCCGGGCGCCCATGAACAATGCGATGCGCGCCCGTGCCTCCGCCAGCCGGGCGGACGCGCGCTGTGAGTGCACGTAGCTCGCGCCGGTCTGCACCGAAGTTGTCAGCAGATAATCATGGATGCGGTCGGCGACTGTTTTGAGCACCAGCGATCCGCCGGCATTGTCGAAATAGGCAAAGCCGTCAGCCAGCGCGGGGAATTGCGATCTTGCGAAATCAACGTCAAGTGCCATGGCGATGTCTTTCAGGATATCGGGCGGAAACGCTCAATGGGAAAGAACGGCATTGAGAAAATTCCGGAGGCGTTCGTCGCGGGGCGCATCGAACAGGGTATCGGGCGGTCCTTGCTCGACGATGCGTCCGGCGTCCATGAAAACCACCCGGTTGGCGGCCTTGCGGGCAAAGCCCATTTCGTGCGTCACCACGATCATGGTTACGCCGGTTTTGGCGAGCTGCTGTATGACGTCCAGCACTTCGCCGACCATTTCCGGATCGAGCGCCGAGGTCGGCTCGTCGAACAGGAGGACCTTGGGCTCCATGGCGAGCGCGCGGGCAATGCCGACACGCTGCTGCTGTCCTCCGGAAAGCTGCGCCGGATATTTTTCGATATGATCTCTCAGCCCCACCCGCTCCAGCAATTTGCGCGCCCGCGCTTCGGCGTCGGGCCAGGACAGGCCGCGCACCCGCACGGGCGCCAGCGCGACATTGCGCAACACGCTCAAATGCGGAAACAGGTTGAAGCTTTGAAACACCATGCCCAGCTCGGTGCGGATGGCAGTCAGATCGGCACCCTTCTGCACGGCATGGCCGTCCACCGTGATCGTGCCGTCGTCATGTTCCTCGAGCTGGTTGATGCAGCGGATCAAGGTCGATTTTCCGGAACCGGAGGGTCCGATGATCACCACGATTTCGCCTTCGGCCACTTGAAGATCGACCCCATCCAGGGCGCGGAAGCCGCCGAATGTCTTGGTGATGCCTTTGATATCGATGATTGCGGCCATCACCGGCCCTTTGCCGCGAGACGGCGCTCGAAAATGCCGACCAGCCGCACCAGTGGCAGCAGCAGCGCGATATAGATCAGCGCCGCGGAAATCAGCGGCGTGGGATTTGCCGACAGGGCCTGCGCCTGCGTTGCCTGCTTTAAAAGATCCGGCATGGCAACGACCGACGCCAGCGCCGTATCCTTGAAGACGTTGATGGAGTTGGACGTGATGGGCGGGATCACGAGTTTTACCGCCTGCGGCAGGATGATGTCGCTCATCCGGCGATAAGCACTTAGCCCCAGCGCGCGGGCCGCTTCGAACTGGCCTTTCGGTACGCCCTCGATGCCGGCACGGAATATTTCGGCGGAATAGGCGGCCGAGACGAAACTGAGCGCCAAGGTGGCGGAAGTGAAGGGCGTCAATCTCAGGCCGGCGAAGGGAAGCGCGTAATAGATCACGACCAGCAGCACCAAGAGCGGGATCGCGCGGAAAATATCGATGTAGCCGATCGCGATCTGGCGCAAAGGCATTGGTCCGTAGAGCCGCAGCAGCGCCAGCAACAGGCCACCGGCGAGACCGAGAACAATGGCGCAAAGCCCCAGGCTGATCGTGATGGTGAGGCCGGAAACCAGAAGCGGGAGGGTCTGGACGAAGACGTCCCAGTTCAGGAAGGCGTCGAAAAAGGACATGATATCCTGCTCGTTCAGAGCTTCGGCATCATCGCCGGTTTTACCGTGGTCGAGTTCGCCGGGGCCGCGACGCCAAACCATTTCTTGTGCAGGGCCGCGATAAAGCCTTCGGCCTTGAGCTTGGTGATGACGGCATCCGCCTTTGCCGCCAGCGGCGAGTTGCGCGCGAACATAATCGAGTATTGGCCCCCCGCCGGTATCCGCGCCACCAGCTTGAAGGTCGGCTTGTCGCGCACGTAATACTGCACGGCGGGGAAGTCGCTGATATAGCCATCGATGCGGCCGGCCGCGAGGTCCATCATCGCCGGGGCGAGCCCTTCATAGCGGCGGATGTCCGCGATTTTGTATTTGTCCTTGTTTTGTGTGGTCCACACATCGCCGGTCGAGCCGGTATCGACGCCTATGGATTTGCCCGCCAATCCGGCCAGGCCGGTGATCTTGGACGCCGCGGCCACCGACAAGGATTGATCGCTGTCGTAATAGGGCTGGGCGAACGATACGCTCTGAAGCCGTTTTGCGGTAATGGTCATGGACGAAACCGCCATGTCGATCTGGCCCGACTGAACGGCCGCGAACTGCCCATTGAACGGAACATTGACGATATTGATCTTGGTGCCGAGGCGCTTGCCGATTTCGTTCACCAGATCGATTTCAAAGCCGACAAATTCGCCCTTCGCGTTCTGGAATTCCCACGGCACATTGCCGATATTGGCGCCCACCTTGAGATCCTGGGCCCCGGCCGCGGCGGTTGTGAGCGCCAGGCTGAACAAGGCGCCGGTCACGACCCTTCCAATCTTCAGCGAAGCGGACATCGCAATTCCTTTGCTGCAATCGCGAAAAATATCGACTCTGTCGGAAGTCCCCTTCGAAGCTTATGCACCATCTCGCGATGCGCGTCTAACGCCGGCTCTTTCGGTCCGGCGCCTGACGGTGGATGCGCCCCTCCTGCGGTCCATGCCGACGCATGGCACCTGCGCATTCCTTCCTCTCGGTGAATGCCAATGGCCATGGCATATTCGCCGCCCGCTGGAGGCGCCTCAGATGACCCCCGTCCTTTCCCTGTTCAGCATTCTCTCGGCGCTGGCGCTGGGGGCGATCAGTCCCGGCCCGTCCTTTCTCTTCGTCACCCGCACTTCGGTCGCCTTGTCGCGCCGCGACGGCATCGCGGCGGCGGTGGGCATGGGGCTGGGCGCGGCCCTGGTGTGTGCGCTGGCGTTGGTGGGCCTGCGCGCCGTCATCTCTCAGGCCGAATGGGCGTATCTCACCTTCAAGATTCTGGGCGGCGCCTATCTTTGCTATCTGGCCTGGCGGCTATGGCGCGGGGCCGCTGCGCCGGCGGCCCCGGAGAGCGCCGCTCCGGTATCGTCGCGGTCGGGGCTGGCGCGCAGTTTCTGGCTGGCGCTTGCCACCCAACTCAGCAACCCCAAGACCCTGGTGGTGATCGGCGGCATCTTTGCCGCGCTTCTTCCGCCCAACGTGCCGGGCTGGATGTATGTCGCCATCCCGCCCATACAATTTGTGATCGAGACCTGCTGGTATGCCTTCGTGGCGGTAGTGATGTCGTCCGCCGCGCCCCGCTCCGCTTATCTGCGCGCCCGCGCCTGGATCGACAGGGCGGCGGGATGCGTTCTGGGCATCCTGGGCCTTCGTCTGATCGTCGAAAGCGTCCAGGAAGCGGCTTAGCGCCGCTTCGCGTCCGCACCATATCGCACCATGGTGCCGCTATCTTTTCTTCCATTTCTCCGTAAATTCCCCCCGCCATGCCGGGAACCTCACGCGACACATCTCGTTCCTCTTCCGGGGAATCCCATGTGCGAGGCGTTTTGACGGCGAACCGGCTGGTGCTGCTTGCTGCGGTGCCGTTATTCCTTGTCCTGGCGACGATCGCCTACATCACCGTGCAGTTCGCGGCCAACGAGAACGCGGCCCAGCGCATGGTCGCGCATACCTATCAGGTGATTGCGTCCTTGCGGCAGGTGCTGGTGGACGCCCAGGATGCGGAGACCGGCCAGCGCGGCTACATCCTCACCCAGCGGCCCAGCTTTCTGACCCCCTACAAATCCGCCACGGAGAGGGTCGATCGCGATCTCGCCCGCTTCAAGGATCTTACCGTCGACAATTCCGACCAGCAGCGCCGGTCGGAAGCGCTGGCAACTTTGGTGCGTGAGCGTTTTTCCGCGCTCGATCTGACCCTAAAGGCCAATGCGGGCCAGGCGGCCACGCCGGAGGTGATCAGGACCCTGGAAATCGGCAAGCAGCGCATGGACGCGCTCAGGATGGAAGTCGCGGCAGGCATGGCGGCGGAGCAGGCATTGCTTCGGATGCGCAATCTGGAGCGCGACAAGCTGCAGCGTTATGAAATTGGCTTCGCCGTCGGGGTGGCGGTCCTGGCGCTGGCGATTCTGCTTCTGGCCGCCACCATGCTGGTGCGCAACAATCTCAGCCTGGCCCGGGCGGAACGATCCCGGGCCAACGAAGCGGCGATCCTTCAGGCCACCGTGGACACGGTGCGCGACGGCATCGCCTATTTTACCTCCGAGGGTCTGCTCTGCGCCTTCAATTCCAATTTCTTCCGTCTGCTCGATCTTCCCGCCAGCCTGGCGCGGCTCCAGGTCACCAAACTGGCCGATCTGCAGGCGGTGGAGGCCGGGCGGCCCCAGCACGTCCTGGCGCCGCCGGCCGAAGGCCAGGGCTCGCTCGACACCCATCGCGTGTCCTGGGCTGGCCGCGAACTCGATGTCTATCGCGCGCATGTCGCCACGGGCGGCTTTCTGATCGCGGTGATGGATGTCACCGCCCGCGTGCGGGCCGAAGACATGGTGCGCCAAAGCCAGAAGATGGAAGCGATCGGCCATCTGACGGGCGGCGTGGCGCACGACTTCAACAATCTGCTCCAGATCATCAGCGCCAATCTCGATCTGGCGGTGGCGTCCGGGGAGGCGAAAGGCGATGCCGTGCTGGGCCAGCGCCTGCAGAATGCGATGGGGGCGGTGTCGCGCGGCTCGCGCCTGACCGGGCAGCTCCTGGCTTTTGCGCGGCGCCAGGCGCTGGAACCCCGTTCGGTGGATCTGGGCCGGATTATCCGCGACATGACCGACATGCTGCGCCGGACCTTGGGCGAGCGGATCGAAGTGGAAGCGGTGATCGCGGGCGGGTTGTGGAACACTTTGGCCGATCCCACCCAGGTGGAGAACGCGGTTCTCAATCTTGCCATCAATGCCCGCGATGCCATGCCGGAAGGCGGCAAACTCACTTTGGAAGTGGCGAACGCGCATCTCGACGATGCTTATGCGGCAGGTCATTCCGAAGTGACGCCTGGTCAGTATGTGATGCTGGCTGTCAGCGATACCGGCATCGGCATGACGCCGGAGGTGATGAGCCGTGTGTTCGAACCCTTTTTCACCACCAAGGCGGAAGGCAAGGGCACCGGGCTCGGCCTTGCGCAGGCTTATGGATTCGTCAAGCAGACCGGCGGCCATATCAAGATCTACAGCGAAGTGGGCGAAGGCACGACGGTGAAAATCTATCTGCCGCGCACCCGGCGGGCGCAGGATGCGCTGGATGGGATCGGCCAGCAGCCGGCGCTTGGCGGCAGCGAGCGCATCCTGGTGGTGGAAGACGATGAAGGCGTGCGCGCCGCCGTGGTCGATATGCTCACCGATTTGGGCTATCGAGTGCAGCGCGCGGAAAATGCCGAAGCGGCGCTGAAGCTGTTGGAGGGCGCCAGGGTCGATTTGCTTTTCACCGATGTGGTGATGCCGGGGGCCATGTCCACCCGCGATCTTGCCAAGCGGGCGCAAGCGATGCATCCGGGCATCAAGATTCTTTACACTTCCGGCTATACCCAGAACGCCATCGTTCACAATGGCCGGCTGGATGACGACGCGTTCCTGCTGTCCAAGCCTTACCGCAAGGACGAACTGGCGCGCAAACTGCGCAGCGTTTTCGCCGGTACCGCGCGCGGACCGGTGCAGGCGGAGCTGCCCTCCGCCGCTCCGCCTGCCGAACGGCGCGGCAAGATCCTGGTAGTGGAAGACATCATGCTGATCCGCATGGCCACGGTGGACATGGTGGAGCAGATCGGCTTTCAGGCCGCCGAAGCCGGTGACGGCGCGGAGGCGCTGGCGACCCTGCAGCGGGATCCGGAGATCGAAATTTTGCTGACCGATCTGGGCCTGCCGGGGATGAATGGGCGCCAGCTGGTGGAAGAAGCCCGGCGTCTGCGTCCCGGGCTGAAAGTGATCATCGCATCGGGCTATTCCACGGAAAGCGCCGCCGGTGGCAGGCCCAGCGACGGCGACATCAAGCATTTGACCAAGCCGTTCGACCTAGGCCAACTCCGCCGCGCACTGGAAGTTTAATTCCCCCATCTGTCTGCCACGCGGGCAAGCCCGCCAGCAGACATCTTCCCCCGCCAGCGGCTTTGCCGCGCGGGGGAAGAAAGTCGGTATGTGCTTCATCAGTGTGGAACCGTGCTTCGTCCGTCTCGCTGGACCTTCCGGGTTGGGAGAGGTAGAGCAAAGGCGGTTGTTTATCGAAGCCGATGCCCGATCCGAGACAGTTGCATTCCATCCCCAAGGGCGCGCGCATCATTCTGGTGCGGCATGGGCGTCCGCATTTGCCGCTGCGCCCGCGCACCGGGCATCGCGGTTTTGCCGATTATATCGACGCTTATGAGGCCGCCGGGCTGGACCCGGAAAGCCTGCCGCCGCGGGAGCTTTCCGACCTGGTCAAAGAGCTGGACCATGTTTTCACGTCCGACCGGCCCCGCTCGCATCAAAGCGGGCGGGCCCTGGCGCCGCACGCCACCTTGCAGGCCGATCCCTTGTTCGCCGAAGCCCCGCTGGCGGCGCCGCGCATTCCGCTTTTGAAGATGCGGGTGCCCAAATGGGCGGTGGTGGCGCGGGTGCTGTGGCACGCGGGCTATCACCCCGAAATCGAGAATTACCGCAAGGCCAAGCATCGCGCCGCCCAGGCCGCGGACATCCTCATGGCCAAGATTCACGATGGCGGCACCGCCGTACTGGTCGCCCATGGCTATTTCAACGCGATGATCGGGCGTCAATTGCGCCAGCGCGGTTTCGCGCGAACCGGAGCGCATCGCGTGCGTTACTGGAACGCCGTCATCTATGAATGGAATCCGCCGTGATCGAGAAGACGCTTGAAATCGCCGCCGCCGATGGCGTGACCGACGCCATTCTCTATACGCCGGGGGAGAGCCAGTATCCGGGGATTCTGTTCTACACCGACATATTCGGTGTGCGGCCCGCCAATCAGGGCATGGCGCAACGTGTTGCCGAACAAGGTTATGCCGTGCTGATGCCCAACGTGTTTTACCGCTACGGCAAACCGCCCTTCGCGGACGCCAGCTTCAAATGGGGCGAGCCCAACTCGATGAAGACCATCAATGGTCTTTTTGCGGCGTTGTCGGGCGCGATGATGGAACAGGATGCGCCTATCTATGTGGAGGCGTTGCTGAACCGGCCGGAAGTTTCGGAAGGCAAAATCGGGGTGGTGGGATATTGCTTCACCGGCGCGATGGCGCTGCGCACCGCGGCTATTTGCGCGGATCAAGTCGCCGCCGCCGCGTCTTTTCACGGCGGTCATCTGGTGACGGATGCGCCGGACAGCCCGCATAGCCGGATTCCCGGCGTGAAGGGCGAGCTTTATTTCGGGCATGCGGTCGAAGATCCGCTGATGCCGCCCGATGCGATCGAAAAGCTGAACGACACGCTGAAGGCCTGGGACGGCCGTTATCAAAGCGAAGTCTATGAAGGCGCGCGGCATGGCTGGACAGTGCCGGGCCGTGACATCTACAACCCGATTCAGGCCGAACGGCATTATCAAAAACTGTTCGATCTGCTGAAACGCAATCTCTGAGGCGTCCGTGCGGGGTGTGTGGCTGCTTATGCTAGGGGCGTTGATGCCGGTCTCGGCGTTTGCCGCCGACGCGCCTGCGCCATTCAAGCCGCATTATGTCAGCCAGCGCGTCACCCAGGCCTCGTTGCGCGAAGGACCGGGTTACGCCTACCGGATTTTGTGGATCTATAAGCACAAGGGCTATCCTTTCCGGGAAACGGCCCGCTTCGATATCTGGCGGCGGGTGACCACGGCGGACGGGACAGTGGGCTGGCTCAACGGGCAGCTTTTGTCCGATGCCCGCACCGTGCTGGTCACCGGCAAGGGCCGGGCGGAAATCCGCAAAAAGGAAGATTCGTCTTCCGAGGTTGTGGGTCTGGCAGAATCTGACTCGGTGTTGGGCTTGAAAAGCTGCGGCCCCGAGTTCTGCCGGGTGCGCGCCCAGCGCGTGGATGGCTGGATCAGCCGGTCCCGCATCTGGGGCGTCGATCCGGTCGAGGTCTTTAAGTAGATCGGCTGCTAGTGCCGGAAGTGGCGCATGCCGGTAAAGACCATGGCGAGACCGGCTTCGTCCGCCGCGTCGATCACTTTCTGATCGTTCAGCGAACCGCCGGGCTGGATCACGGCGGTGGCGCCGGCTTCGGCGACCGTCAGCAATCCGTCCGGGAAGGGGAAGAACGCTTCGGACGCCGCGGATGATCCGATGGTGCGGGGCTGGCTCCAACCCGCCACTTTGGCGGCGTCCTTGGCCTTGATGGCGGCGATGCGGGCCGAATCCACCCGGGACATCTGGCCCGCGCCGATGCCGGCGGTGGAACCGTCCTTGGCATAGATGATGGCGTTGGACTTCACATGCTTGCCCACCGTGAAGGCGAACAGCATGTCGGTGATTTCCTGTTCGCTGGGCTGGCGCTTGGTGACGACTTTCAGCTCCGCGCGGGTGATGCGTCCATTGTCGCGGGTCTGCACCAGGAAGCCGCCCGCCACCGAGCGATAGGTAAGGGTGGGTGCCAAAGGATCGGGCAGGCCGCCCGCGATCAACAGGCGCAGATTCTTCTTGGCCGCCAGAATGGCTTTCGCATCGTCATCGGCATCGGGCGCGATGATCACTTCGGTGAAGATCTTGGAAATCTCTTCCGCCGTGGCGCCATCGAGCTTGGTGTTGAAGGCCAGCACGCCGCCGAAGGCGCTTTGGGTGTCGCAGGCCAGCGCCGCCAGATAGGCGTCTTTCAGGCTCTTGCCGATGGCGACGCCGCAGGGATTGGCATGCTTGATGATGGCGCAGGCGGGCGCGATTTTGGGATCGAATTCCGCCACCAGCTCATAGGCGGCATCGGTGTCGTTGATGTTGTTGTAGGACAGCTCCTTGCCCTGCACTTGTTTGGCGCTGGCGACGCCGGGGCGCGAGCCGCCATCGACATAGAAAGCCGCCTGCTGATGCGGATTCTCGCCATAGCGCAAAGGCTGGCGCAGCAGCCCGCCGAACGCGCGGCGGCGGGGCGGCGCGGTCTCGCCGGTCTTTTCCAGGGCGCCGGCAAGCCAGTTGGACACGGCCGCGTCATAGGCGGCGGTGCGGGCGAACGCGCGCTGGGCCAAAGTCTGGCGCAGCTTGAGGCTGGTGGCGCCATTGTTCGCGGCCATTTCATCCAGCACCGCTTTATAATCTTCGACATCGACCACCACCGTCACCCAGTCGTGATTCTTGGCGGCGGAGCGGGTCATGGCCGGGCCGCCGATATCGATATTCTCGATGGTGGTCTCGAAATCGGCGCCTCGCGCCACCGTGGCTTCGAAGGGATAAAGATTGCAGACCAGAAGATCGATGCCTTCGATGCCATGCGCCTTCATCGACGCGGCATGGTCGGGCTTGTCGCGCAAGGACAGCAATCCGCCATGGACATTGGGATGAAGCGTCTTGACCCGGCCATCCATCATTTCCGGAAAATGGGTGATCTCGAACACATCGGCCACGGCCAGCCCGGCATCGCGCAATGCCTTGGCGGTGCCCCCGGTGGAGATCAAGGCGACTCCGTGCCCCGCAAGACCCTTGGCGAAATCGATCAGGCCGGTCTTGTCGGAAACGGAAAGAAGGGCGCGGGAAATCTTGCGGTCGGTCATGGAGCGGCGTCTCGGGGCGAGGATGCCAGCCGCTCTTATCGCTTCACGGCGCCATATAAAAGGCCCGGGCCGGCCGTTGCGCACAGCGAATGCAGCACCGGGAAACACGGTATCGCGCTGTCCCAGCGGAAACCGCGATGGCCGGGCCGGGGATGACCGTTCCCGGCCGATTCGCCGCAGCCCGCGATTCGTGACCCGGACCGGAGCTTGACCGGTCTTGACCGTCCTGGGACTTCAAAAACCTCTATTCCGCCGGCATCGTGCTGTGCCCATTATTCGTCATGGACGGGGCATGGGCGGGATGGGCATGCGGCATGTTTCTTTCCAGGGTCCGCTCCAGGTCCTGGGCCCCTTCGGCAGCCTGGTGACCGAGATCGCTGGCCGCGGCCTGGACATGGGACTGCACCTGCTGGGTCAGGCCCTGGATCATTTCCGCATAGCGCAGGCCGAGAGTGGCGTATTCGTTCATCGCCTGCTTGAGCCATTCCTGCTGGGCGCCGACCAGGGCGGTGAGATCGTGCCGGTCATGCAGCTGCGCGAAAGCGTTGCCGGCATGGTCCAGCTGCATGCGCGCCAGACGCAGGGATTCGTCCCTGGTGAACCGCGCCATGTCTTCCAGCAATGTGCGATTGCGGCCCAGCGCCATTTCCAGGGAGTGGCTCAGATGCGCGATATTCTCGCGCGATCCATTTGCGATAGGATGTTCGTGCATGGGAATTTCCTTTGCTGTTGGGGCTCCAGCCGTCTGTATTCTGACGGGGGCAGGAAACGCATTTGTGACGTTCCCCGGATGCTTTGCGGACAATATCCGGGGAGCCGGGCGCAAATCGGTCACAGTTTGAAGACAAATAGTTCCACCGGATGACTTGGCTCATGACCTGGCGGCGCATTATCGGAGTGGGAGCGGCCGGCATTGCGGCGATCGTGCTGCTGCTTTGGGTTCTGCGCGCGCAATTGGCGGCGGAACTGACACGCGCCTATTTCCGCCAGCACGGCATCGCCTCGTCGGTCGAGATCGAGGGGCTGGGTCTTTCGGGCGTTTCCGGACGCTTCGCGCTGGGTCCGGCCGATGCCCCGGATGTTTCCGCCGAACGGATCGAGCTTCGTTTCGATCCCTTGCAGCTGATGCCCCGGGTGGTCGAAGTGCGCCTGGTCAATCCCGTGATCCGCGCGCGCGTGGCGGAAAATGGCGCGGTAAGTTTACCGTCCTTGCAAAGCTGGATCGATTCCCTGCGCACCGCGCAGGGACAATCGCGCTTCGTCAGCGAGGATCTGGCGGTTGCTCTGACGGGGCTTCGGGTTTTTCTGGCATCGCCTTATGGCGCGCTGGAATTGGACGGCGACGTCAAGCTGGTGCGCAATCTTCCGGTTTCCGCATCGCTCGCGGTCAAGCCGGCCGCCATTGCCTATGGCGATATCAAGATCGATCTGAAGGCGGGGCGGCTCACCTACGACAGCAAAGATGGCCGCGTCTCGGCACAGATCGCGGGCGATCTGGAACAGCCCGGTTTGCGCTTGCAGGGATTGAGCGCCGATCTGTCGGCCACGGCCTTGCGCTGGACCGTCGCGCGGGGCGGCTTTGCCGTTGCCGCGCCGTCGCTGCGGCTGACCGGTTCGGCGCGTGCCGCCGATGCGGGTGTTTCCGCAACCGCCCTGTCGTTCGATGCCGCGGCGCGCGATTTTCGGATTTCGCGGTCGCGGAGCGGATGGGATGGGCGCGGCGATCTCAGCATGACGGCGGCCGCGGATTTCGATTCCGGCAAAGTCCGCACGCTGTTGACGGCGGACCGCGTTCTTGCCGATGCGGCGGCGGCAAATCTGAAGCATCTGGCGCTGAAAAGCGGGGGGCGTCTGGACGTGCGGGACGGCCGGATCAGATTTGTCCTGGACGAACCTGCCGTGTTGACAGGTGCCGCGGGAGCCATGCTGCGGGTGCCGGAGATGACGTTCGAAAGCGCGGGCGGGAAAGTGACCGGCGCACTGCAGGCGGCATTGGCCGGCGGGCGCCTGCCGGCGGCCACGCTGCGCATGCGCGAATTCACTTTCGCGAACGGCGCTTTTGAGAGCGATGCCGGAATCGGCGCGCGCCTGGATTATGGCGCCTTTCGCGGCATCGCCGTCGATGGCGCGGGGCGTATCACGGGACGGGCGGGGGAAGGGTCTTTTTCGCCTGCCGCCTGCGCGAAGCTGACGATCTCCGCATTCCGGCCGGGGCCCGAAAATCTGGCGCGCGGTATTGGCGGTGCGCTCTGCGCGGCTGGCAGCACGCCGATGATCGCGATGGGCAAGGATGGGCTGACATTCAACGCGCTGGCCCGCGACATGGCCGCCGATATTCCTTTCGCCAGTGTCCGGCTGGAACATGCGGGGGGCAGGCTCGCATTCGGCGCCGGCCCCAATGCGCCCTTGCATGGCACCGTGGCGTTGACGCAGGCCCGGATGCTGGATCGCGCGAAAACATTGCGCTTTCATCCCTTGTCCGGCAGCGGAAGCATCCGGCTTGAGCGGGGCATATGGCAGGGAAAAATCGCCGCCACGGACGGCAAGAAAGCGCCGCTGGGCGAGGTGACCTTCACCCACACCATGGCGGATGGAAAAGGCGCCGCGCATATCGCGGCCCCAAAAATCGTCTTTGTGCCGGACAAGCTGCAGCCGGAAACATTGTCGCCGCTGCTGGTGGCGTTCCGCCGCGCCGAAGGCACCGCGAATTTTACGGGCGATATCACCTGGGCGCCGGGCAAGATCGCCAGCAATGGCCATCTTTCCATTGCCGGCTTGGATTTCATGACGCCACTGGGCAAGGCGCATGCGGTCAAAACCGAGATGGATTTCGTTTCTCTCCTGCCGCCGGCGACAAAGCCCGGCCAGGATCTTGGCATTGCGCGGATCGATTGGACCTTGCCGTTCAATGGACTGGATGTGCGCTTCGGCTTCACGCCAACGACGATTCAGGTCGACAAGGTGACGAGCGGCTTCGCCGAGGGCCATGCCGCGCTGGGCGCCTTCACCGTCGATATCGCCAATCCCAAGCGCATCGATGGCGCCGCCGATCTGACATCCATTTCCCTGGCGTCGCTCATTACCGCGTCGAATCTGGGCAGCAAGGTCAAGCTGGAAGGCAAGGTCTCCGGTCATGTGCCGTTTTCGGCCGGGCCGGACGGCTTTCGCATCGTCAATGGCCATGTCCAGGCGGATGGTCCGGGGCGGCTGTCGATCGACCGTTCGCTGTGGGCGCAAGGCGGCGGCGCCAGCGCCAATGCGGTGCAGGACTTCGCCTATCAGGCGCTGGAGAATCTGTCTTTCGACCAGCTGAGTGCCGATCTCAACAGCGTGCCGGGCGGCCGGCTGCAGGTCGTGTTTCATATCAAGGGGCGGAGCGACCCGCCCAAGCCGCAACAGGCCGAAGTGGGGCTGGTGGAGCTGATCAACGGCAGCGCCCTGCAAAAGCCGATTCCGCTGCCCAGCGGCACGCCCATCGACCTGACCCTGGATACTTCCCTTAATTTTGACGAACTTCTAAAGTCCTATACCGAAGCGTGGTCGAAGACGCTTCAAGGGCAAACGGATTAGGAGCAATCCGATGAAACATCCCCACCGTGCCGCACTCTATGCGGCCGCCGTTTGCGCGACCTTGGCGGCCTGCACGCCGACCATTCGCGTCGAAGTGGCGCCGATCAATATCTATGCCAAGCTCGATGCCGATGTGCGCGTGCGCCTGGACAAGGAAGTTCAGAGTGCCATCGCGCAAAACCCCAATATTTTCTGATCTGATTTTCTGCAAAGGAAGCCTTCAATGAGCATCATTGCAAAAGTGAAATCGGCCCTGGCGGTCGCGTTGTTGCTGTCCTTTGTGCAGCCGGCCTTCGCGGATCTGGCCAGCGACAAGGCGGCGGTCGATGCCGCCAAAGCGGCAGGCACGGTCGGCGAGCAGGCCGACGGCTATCTGGGCTTCGTCAAAGGCTCGGCGGATGGCGCCACCACGGCGGCGGTCACCGCGATCAACGCGGCCCGGGCCGACGTCTATTCCCAGACCGCGGCCAAGTCGGGCGTCAGCCGCGACGCGGCGGGCCAGGCGACCGGGGCGCAGCTGATCGCCAAGCTCCCGGCGGGCGAGTATTACAAGCCCCTGGGCGGCAACTGGACCAAGAAATAGCGCTTCAAACACCAGTCTGGACGGAACGGACTGCTTGTGGCATCCATCCGGCCGGATTGGCGCCACCGGCGCAGATCCCCGTGCGGGCGTGGTGGAACTGGTAGACGCGCCAGACTCAAAATCTGGTACCGCAAGGTGTGTCGGTTCGATTCCGACCGCCCGCACCATTTTTCGAGCGCCTTTGGGCGCTCG
>CALMGU010000072.1 GCA_937865685.1 uncultured Alphaproteobacteria bacterium
GCGTCATCACCCGCTGCTCGTTGCGGCCGGTCACGTCCACCGACCAGATCTGGGAGCCGCGGTTGTTTGACGCTTCCCGGGTGAACATCAGCACCCGGCCGTTGGGCGCCCAGGTCGGACCTTCGTCGTGATAGGCGTTGGTGATCATCCGCTCGCCCGAGCCATCCGGCCGCATCACCCCGATGGTGAAATGCGAGCCCTGCTGCTTGGTGAAGGCGATCAGGTCGCCGCGAGGGCTCCAGACCGGGGTGCCGTTCTCGCCTGCACCGAAACTGATGCGGTGCTGGTTCGAACCGTCGGCATTCATCACATAAACCTGCTTGGAGCCGCCCCGGTCGGATTCGAACGTGATCTGGCGGCCGTCCGGCGAAAAGGACGGCGCGCTGTCGATCGCCGGATCGGAGGTGAGCCGCATCACCGCGCGCGAGCGCAGGTCCATCACATAGACATCGGAGTTGCCGCCATTTTCCAGCACCAGCGCGACCCGGTTGCCGTCGGGCGAAAAGCGGGGCGAGAAGGTCATGTTGGGGAAATTGCCCAATTCTTCCTGCCGTCCCGTCTCCAGGTCGAACAGATAGATGTGCGGCTTGGTGGCGATATAGGACATGTAGGCGATCATCTGCGCCGTGGGATTGAAGCGCGGGGTCAGCACCATGTAATCGCCCCGGGTGAGGAAGATGGGATTGGCGCCATCTTCGTCCATCACCGCCAGGCGCTTGACCCGCTTGGTGGCGGGACCGGATTCCGACACGAACACGATGCGGGTGTCGAAATAGCCCTTCTCGCCGGTGACGCGCTCATAGATCGCATCCGAAACCAGATGCGCCACGCGCCGCCAATTTTCCGGCTGGGTGAAGAATTGCTGCCCCAGCATCTGGCTTTCGCCGTAAACGTCCCACAGGCGGAAATCCACCCTGAGACGGCCATCGGGCTGCAAGGTCACCTGCCCCGCCACCAGGCCTTGGGCGTTGATCGCGCGCCAGCTCTGGAAGGTGGGCGCCACGTTGATGTTGGTGATGTGTTCGACAAAAGCCTTGGGGTCGATCGAACGGAACAAGCCGGAACGGGTGAGGTCGGCGCGCACCACGCTGGCGATATTGGCGCCCATCGCCGCCTGGGCGGGATCGGCGGAGATCATGTCGGGAATGGCGATGGGCAAAGGCTGGGCATTGCCCTGGGTCACGTCCACCTGAAGCGCGGCCGCCGCCGGCAGGGGCGCAAGCGCGGCCGATGCCGCCAGGAACAAGGCGCAGACCAGAAGAAATTTCCTCATGCCATTCTCCAAAGACATTTCGCCCAAGCTGGTTCCCGAAGCGGGCCTTTTTTGGGCGTCATTGATTCATCATCTGGCGCGGATCGAAACGCAACGGATTGATCTCACGCCATTGGCTGTAGCGGTCCTGCGGCAGCCGGTAAGGCTGGCACTGGAAGATGGCGCGGCGCGCGGCTTCGGCGGCGGCGCGGGTATAGGGATTGCCGGAAGACACAGCATCCGACGTCGCGCGTGCGATGCTGCCGTCCGGATTCATCGCCACATCGAAATCGACCACCAGATCATTGGCGTTGGGCGCGCCCACCGGCGGGCTCCAGCATTGATAGATCTGACTCTTCAAGGCATCGGCCAGATCCGCGGTCATGGCATTGGCGGCGCCAATGCCTTGCACCACGCGCGGTCCCACCTTGGCGTTGGGGGGTGTCTTGGGCGGCGTGGTCAGCTTGTTGAGCAGCGCGGCGAAATCCTGCGCGTTCTGCTTCTTGGGCGGCTGGTCCGGCGGCTTGGGCGTTTCCACCACCTTCTTGGGCTCCGGCTTGATCTTGATGTCCGGCATGGGCGGCTCGGGCGCGGGCTCGACATCCTGAAGCTGCGGCACGGGCGGTTCGGGCGCGGCCTGCTGCTGGGGTTCGATCTTGGGCGGCTCCGGCGGCGGCGGGGGCGCCATCGCCTGGACATTGGTCTGCTCGGTCACGGTGATCAGATCCACCGGCACGGCATGACTTTCCGGCGTGGTGTCCAGCATCCGTGACCAGGTGAAATAGGTCGCGCCGATCAGCGCGGCATGCAGCAGCAGCGACAAAGCGATGCCCGTGCCCGAACCGCGCTCGGTCGTGGGCCGCGAGGGACGCTGCGGCAACAGCCGCCTAGTGCTGCTCGGACTTCGGCTTTGCGACATCGGTTACCAGTCCGATATGAGTGAAGCCTGCGCTTGCCAGCAGGCCCATCACCACCATCACCCGGTCATAAGGCACGGTCTTGTCGCCGCGTACGAAGATGCGCTGGTCATACCCATTCTGCGAAATCGCCTGCAGCTTGGGCACCAGCGCGTCGGCGGTGACCACTTCCTTCTGCAGATAGATTTTTCCGTCCTTGGCCACGGTGATGGACAAAGGCTCCTTGTCCTGACCCAGCGCGGGGGCGCGGGTTTTGGGCAGATCCACCGGCACGCCCACGGTGAGAAGCGGCGCCGTCACCATGAAGACGATCAACAGCACCAGCATCACGTCCACAAAGGGCGTGACGTTGATCTCGGACATGGCGGGGCTGCGCTTGCGTTTGCCCCGCGACCCGACATGGTGCATCACCGCCGGCATCAGCGGGCCTTTTCTTCCAGCTGCCGCGACAGGATGGCGGAGAATTCTTCCGCGAAGGCATCCAGCCGGTTGGCATAACGGCTGATCTCATTGATGAAGCGGTTGTAGAAGATCACCGCCGGGATCGCCGCGAACAGGCCCAGCGCCGTGGCAAACAGGGCTTCGGCGATGCCGGGCGCCACCACGGCCAAGGTGGTGTCGTGGCGCGCCGCGATGGCGGTGAAACTGTTCATGATGCCCCACACCGTGCCGAACAGGCCGATGAAAGGCGCCACCGATCCCACCGTGGCGAGAAAGCCCAACTGGCGCTCGATGCCGTCGGTCTCGCGCATGATGGTGACGTTCATCGCTTTTTCGATGCGCTCCTTGATGCCGGCGATCTGGCTTTCCTTGGGCGAGCCTCCCTCGAAGGCGCGCCGCCATTCGCGCAACGCGGCCACGAACATGGCGGCCATGGGATGATCGTTGCGGGCGGCGAACTGGGTATAGAGCTCATCCAAGGACTGACCCGACCAGAAGGTCTTTTCGAACTTCGCCGCCTTGCGCTTCAATCCGCCAAGCGCGATGCCCTTGTTGATGATGATCGCCCAGGACCAGAGCGACGCCAGCAGCAACAGCACCATCACCGATTTCACGACGATGTCGGCGCGCAGAAAGCTTTCCACGATGGAAAAGTTGCCGCCGCCGCCGACCTGGGCCAGGCCGCTGGCATCGACCATGGTGGTGGGTGCCGCGGATGGCGCGCCCAGTTCCTGGCTGGTGGCGGGCTCGCCCGTGGGCGCGGCAATCGGCCCGCGCGATTGCGCCATGGCAGTCGAGGTCAGCGCCGGCAACGCCATGCACGCGAATATGACAAAAAATACAGAGACGAGTACGCGCTTAAATGTCATGGGAACAACCTTGTTCGCGCCGGCCGAGCGCGCGTCGCAGATGCGCATTCAAAATTGGCCGAAGTAGGGCGACCTTCACCCGAATCAATCTCAAGTATCTGTTTCTACTAGAAAAGGTGTCAACAAATCCCGCAACGATTGCGGCAAGCGTCGCGGCTGTCCTTTTAACGTGATGATGCAGGCCTGGATCCATCCTTCCATCAGCAAATTGTCGCCCGCGTAAATCTTCTGCACCGCTTCGATGCGCGCGCCGGAGATGGCGACGAGCGTGGTCTTGACCGTGAGCGTGTCGTCTACCCGTGCCGGACGCAGATAGCGGGCACGCACTTCGCGGATCGCCCAGGCGGTTGGTTCTTCGCTTTCCAGATCGGCCATCTTGGTGACGCCCGCCAGGCGGAAGAATTCGGTGCGGGCCCGCTCCATGAAGCGCAGATAATTGGCGTGATAGACCACACCGGAAAGATCGGTGTCCTCGTAATAGACCCGGATCGGCAGGACATGGACCTTGCCGTCGAAACGGCCCAAGCCTGTGACGGTCATGGCCGCTCCCGGGTGAAGATGAGCGCGGGCTTGTCCAGATGAGTGACATGGCCGCTTTGCCGATAGCCCATCCGGGCAGCGAGCTTTTGCGACACCTGATTGCTTTCCGCGATCAGGCACCAGGTCCGGGGCGCATCCAGGTGCTTATCAGCCCAGGCGATGGCGGCCCGGCTGGCTTCGCTGCCAATGCCTTTGCCATGCGCCGCCGTGATGAAAGTCCACCCCGCTTCCGGCTGATCGCCGCAATCGATGGCAAGTCCGCGCCGGTTCTGCATGAAGCCGCAATCGCCCACGAATGCGCCGCTCGCTTTCTCTTCCACCGCCCATAATCCGTGGCCGAGCAGGGACCACATGCCCATGTTTCTCAGAAAGCGGCTCCAGGATTCTTCCGGACTGCGCGGCGGTCCCATATGGCGCATGAACACGGGATCAGCCCACATCGCGGCATAGGCGGGAAAATCTTCCAGCCGGTGACCCCGAAGGATCAACCGCTCGGTTTCCAGCACTGGCACGCTCACCGGTCTTCCTCGCCGGTGAACAATCCGATCTGGGCGGGATCGCGGGGCGGCGCGGCCAAACCCAGATGGCCATAGGCCTGCCCCGTCAGCAACCGTCCCCGCGGGGTGCGCTGCACGAAGCCCTGCTGCATCAGGTAGGGCTCGACGATCTCTTCGATGGCATCGCGCGCCTCGCCCAAGGCCGCGGCGATGGTTTCGATCCCCACCGGACCGCCGCCGAAATTCTCCGCGATCAAAGTGAGATAGCGTTTGTCGAACCCATCCAGCCCGCGATGGTCCACTTCCAGCCGGGTGAGCGCCGCATCGGCGATGCGCGCATCCACGGTCGCATGCTTGCCCACCGACGCGAAGTCCCGCACCCGTTTGAGCAGGCGGCCGGCGATGCGCGGCGTGCCCCGCGCCCGGCCCGCGATCTCCCGCGCCCCTTCGTCCGTCAGGTTGAAGCCCAGCACGCGGGCGCCCCGCGCCACGATCGAGCAGAGTTCGTCGGTGGTATAGAAATTCAGCCGCACCGGAATGCCGAAGCGATCGCGCAAGGGCGTGGTGATCAGGCCGGAGCGAGTGGTGGCGCCCACCAAGGTGAAAGGCGCCAGCTGGATCTTCACCGAGCGCGCCGACGGCCCTTCGCCGATCACCAGGTCGAGTTCGAAATCCTCCATCGCGGGATAGAGAATTTCTTCCACCGCCGGATTGAGGCGATGAATCTCGTCGATGAAGAGAACGTCGCGCGGTTCCAGATTGGTGAGAATGGCGGCAAGATCGCCCGCCTTGGCCAGCACCGGCCCGGAGGTGGAGCGGAAATTCACCCCCAGCTCGCGGGCCACGATCTGCGCCAAGGTGGTTTTGCCCAGGCCCGGCGGGCCGGAAAACATCACATGGTCCAGCGCCTCGCCCCGTGCCTTGGCCGCTTCGATGAAGACTTTCAGATTTTCGCGCGCCTGTTGCTGGCCGACGAAATCGCTCAATGTTTTGGGGCGCAGCGAGGATTCCAGCGTGTCGTCTTCGGTGCGCTCCGCCGTGGTGATCCGGCCCTCTTCGTGTTTCGACGGTTTGGCCATCAGCGCCCCATGCCCCGGAGCGCTTCACGGATCAAGCTGCCCGCTTCAGCGGTGTCGCCCAGATCATTTGCCGCGCGTGCCACCGCTTCCGCCGCCTGGCCTTCGGAATAGCCCAGCTTGAGCAGCGCCGCGACCGCATCGGCGGAGGGGCCGCGCGGCGCCGTCACCGGCGCGTGCATGTCCTCATCGCCCCTGAGCATCATCGCCGGCGCCTTGTCCTTCAACTCGGTGGCGATGCGCAGCGCCAATTTGGGGCCCACGCCGGACGCGCGGCCGATCATCGCCTTGTCGCCCAACGCCAGCGCCCGCTGCAATTCGCGCGGCGAAAGGGTAGAGAGCACCGACAGCGCCACTTTGGATCCCACATTCTGAACCGTCTGCAACAGGCGGAACCATTCGCGTTCCTCGGCGCTGGCGAAGCCGTAAAGCCGGATCGCGTCGTCGCTGACTTTCATCTCGATCATCAGCGAGGCGTGGGCGCCCGCTGCCAGCCGCGACAAGGTTGTGGACGGGCATTGCACCAGATAGCCCACCCCGCCCACATCCAGGATCACCGCGTCTTCGGCGATGGAATCCACGATACCTGTCAGTTTTCCAATCATGGCCGCGCCATCGCCATGCGCGCGCGGCTGCCCGACAGATGCGCATGGGTGATCGCCGCCGCCAGGGCATCGGCGGCATCGGCCTGTTTGACGCCGCAGGCAGGCAGAAGTCGCTTGACCATGAACTGCACCTGATCCTTGCCGGCATGGCCCGCCCCCACCACGCATTTCTTGATGTGGTTGGGAGAATATTCGGCGATTTCCAGCCCCGCTTCCGCCGCCGCCAGTAAGGCCACGGCGCGGGCATGACCCAGCTTCAACGCCGCGGAGGGATCGCGGGCCACGAAGGCCAGTTCGACCGCGATGGCCTGGGGCGCCAGCCGCGCAATCACCGAGGACAATTCCCGATGCAGGGCGAGGAGCCGCAAGCCCAATCCAAGCGACGGCTTGGTGGCGATCACGCCATGTTCGATATGGGAAAGCCGGGTGCCGTCCAGCGAGATTACCCCCCAGCCCATCGCGCTGAGACCGGGATCAAGGCCAAGAATGCGAATCGCGGTGGCAGCCATCACGGCCTTTGTGCCCGTTCTGTTCGCCTGCTTCAATCCGCAGGAGAGCCAAAATGCAGGCTATGCGCCCAGCTTGGCCATCAGAGCGTCGGATAGCTCATAGTTTCCATAAACGTTTTGCACATCGTCATGGTCGTCGAGAATTTCGACGAGCTTCATCAGGCTTTCGCCCGCATCGTCCGCCACCGCGACCGTATTTTTCGGCCGCCAAGTGATAGCCGCAGACGCTGGAGTACCCAGCTTGGCTTCCAGTGCGTCGCGCACCTGGGCGAAGCCGTCGATGCTGGCGAGGAATTCATGGCTGTCGGCGCTGGAGACGCATTCATCGGCCCCCGCTTCCAGCGCGATTTCCAGCATCTGGTCTTCGCTGCCCTTGTCGGCGGGATAGGTGATCACGCCCACATGGTCGAACATGAAGGAGACCGAGCCGGTTTCGCCCATCGCCCCGCCATATTTGGCGAAGGTGGAACGCACATCCGCCGAGGTGCGGTTGCGGTTGTCGGTCATGGCTTCCACGATCAGGGCGACGCCGCCAGGGCCGCGGCCTTCATAGCGGATCTCGTCGTAATTCTCCGCGTCGTTGCCACCCGCCTTCTTGATGGCGCGCTCGATATTGTCCTTGGGCATGGATTCCGCCTTGGCGGCGATGATCGCGGTGCGCAGACGGGCGTTGAGCGCAGGGTCGGGAAGGCCGGCCTTGGCGGCGACAGTGATTTCGCGGGCCAGCTTGGAGAAGAGCTTGGAGCGCTCCTTATCCTGGCGCCCTTTGCGGAACATGATGTTCTTGAACTGACTATGACCGGCCATGGATGCTGCTTTTTGGTTTGAAGGATCGCGCGGCCGGACGGAAAACCGGATGATGTTTTTCCTGGCCGCGGCGGCCAGATAGCCGCCCCGTCCCCTTTCTTTCAAGCCCCGGCAGCGGTGCGCCGCCCTATTATTGATGCCTGTCCGGGAAGACCCATAACGGCCCATGGTGCCTCCGAAGCCGCCGTTCCCATAACAGCCGGTCCCCGCCCAAGAACAAGTCATGGCCGCATGAAACATAAGTATTTGAAATTGCTATGATTTATATATACCTATTTTCACTAGGTACTTGATACCTATAGAAAATAGGTATACAAACTTCCTATGACCGCGAACCCCTCTTTCATGTCGGGCGTGCCCGAACTTCTGGTCCTGCGGCTGCTGCAGGACCGGGAGATGTATGGCTATGAAATCGTGGCGGCCGTCGCCGCCGCCACGGGTCAGGTGGTCGCCCCCAAGGAAGGGGTGATCTACCCCTTGCTGCATGACTTGGAGAAGGAGGGGCTGCTCAGGGCCCAGCGCCGCCCCGCCGGGGGTCGCACCCGGGTCTATTACACGCTGACCTCCAAAGGGGTCCGGCGGCTGTTCGACCTCACCGACGACTGGACCCGTATGACCAGGGCCATCCAGCATGTTCTCAAAGGGCCAGCCCATGCCGTTTGAAGCGTTGCGCGAACGATTGCTGACGGCCGGGATCGCACCCCAGCATGTGCGGCGCTATCTGGCCGAACTGAGCGATCATCTGGACGATCTCATCCAAGCCCAGCGCGATGCGGGATACGACACCGAAGATGCCGAAATCCGGGCTCGCGCCCGGTTGGGCGACGATGACGATCTGGCGCAGGCCATGCTGGCCCGCCCCGCACTCTATTCCTTGCCGGCGCGCGCGCCCTGGCTGGTGTTCGGCCTCTTTCCCCTTGCCGCCTTGATCGGGCTATGCGCGGTGCCGGTCGTGCTTCTAGCCCTGATCGCCGGCGGGCACGCCCAATCGGGCGGAAGCGCGCCACCCTGGTTTCAGGATTTGACCTTGAGCCTGGTCTTCCTGGGCAACTGGGCGCTGCCGCCACTGACCGCCACTCTGTTTGCGGTCCTCGCCTCCCGCCAGAGGCTGCCGGCCCGCTGGCCCCTGATCGCCGGCATTGTGCTGGCGGTGATCGGCTTTCACATGCAAGCCAGCTTTCCCGGACCGCACAGCCATGGTGGATCCTTGGGCATCGGCCTTTCCTTTCCCGGCGGCCAGACCGGCTGGCTGCAATGGCTGGCAGTGACGGCTCTCACCATCCTGCCGGCTATTCTGTACCGGGCCTGGCGCAGGCGATCGGACCCCATTCCCGGCTGACGGCATCGCCGCATGAAGAACCCAGCGCCACGGATCACCAGTTTCTGTCTGGCGCTGCTGATCCAAGCGGGATTCGTCGCGATCCTGCTCTGGGCACGGCCGGTCTTTCAGAGGCCCGCACCGGCTGCGCACGAGTTGCTGATGATGCTGCCGCCTCTTGCGCCCAAACCCGTGCCGCGCGCGCCGCGCGGCTCCGCCACCGCGCCATCGGCACCAGCAACCAAATTTGTCCCCGCCCCCCAAAAAGCATCGCCCGAGGCGCCGCTGTCCGCCATCCCGGGCTTCGGCCAGGCGCTGAACGGTTGCGCGCCGGAAAGCTATGACAAACTGCCGCCGGAACAGCGCGATTCTTGCGCAAATCGCGCGCAAGGCATGGCATCGCTTGGACCGCGCGAGCCCGACCTGATGGGCCAGCCGTCACGGGTGAAAAACCAAGCCCTTTGGCAAGCCGAACTGGCCCGCAAGCAATCGCCCGCGCTGATGCCCTGCATGGGCGGGCTCGATGTGATGTGCGTGCTGATGAAGATGGCCGATGGCTCGCTGTCGGATTTCGGCGATCCCAAAACCTGGCCCATCTACCAGACCAAGCAATTGCCGCCGGAAGACTTCTACAAGATCGAACAAGCCTATGCCGAATGGCACAAGGACCATCCTGCGGCACCGCGTTGATAAAACGGCATCAGGTCGGGAATGGATTGCGTTCCGTAAATTGCGCCTGATGCCAGTAGGGATAGGTCTTGGGACGCTCACTGGCGACATCAAGCTTGGTCATTTGCTCTTGCGTCAGCGACCAGCCGACCGCGCCCAGATTGGCTTTCAACTGTTCTTCGTTGCGCGCGCCGATCACCACGG
>CALMGU010000073.1 GCA_937865685.1 uncultured Alphaproteobacteria bacterium
GGAGTTCACCACCACCGCGACCACGCGAGCGACCACCACGACCGGTACGACGGTCGCGTCCCGCGGCGCGCTGCTCTTCGACGACGCTGGTGGGCGCCACGATGGAGCAGACGGTGAAGTCGCGGCCACGGATGGTGGGCTTCACGCCTTCCGGCAGGCTGAGCGCCGAGATGTGGATCGACTCATTGATGTCGAGCTTGGAGATGTCGACCAGCACTTCGTTGGGAATGCTGTCGGCGGGGCAGAGCAATTCCATCTTGTGGCGCACGATGTTGAGCACGCCGCCCTTCTTCAGGCCCGGCGATTCGCCCTGGCCCTTGAAGTGGACGGGGACTTCCAGACGCACGGTCGAACCTTCGGCCAGGCGCATGAAATCGACATGCACGGGACGGTCGCTGACCGGGTCCAGCTGCAGCTGGCGGGGAATCACGCGGGTCTTCTTGCCGGCGACGTCCAGCATCAGAAGCGTGGTGAGGAAGGCGCCCTTTTCGATATGGCGTTCCAGGGTGCGGGCATCGACATTGACGGTCTCGGGTTCACCCTTGCCGCCATAGACGATACCGGGGATCAGGCCCTTGATGCGCGCCTGGTAAGACGGGCCCTTGCCGCGGCCTTCGCGTGCTTCCGCCTTAAGTTCTTGAACTTGCGCCATTTTCCTGATCCTTCACCGCCCGGAAAAGCCCCGATGGGCCCCGGAAAGGCGAGGCTTTTAGCGGATGCAGACAGCCTGTGCAACCGGGGCAAATCGCCCCTTTAGACCGGCGCCAGGCCTTCCTGCTCCAGGGTCTTCTGGACGGCGGGGCGCTGCTGCATCCGGGCACGGTGCGCGGCCAGCTTGGGGAAGCGGTCGATGCCGCCCGCCCCCTCCCGGTCCAGCCAGCGGGTGAAGACATAAAGATAGGGGTCCGAGACGGTGTAATGCGCCCCATGCACCCACTCGCGCCCATCCGCGAACCGGTCTTCGACCAGCTGCAATTGATCGCCCAGGCTCTTGGCCACCTTGGCCCGCATATCTGCCTTGGCCTGGTCCGTGTCGGCATACCGCTCCGGCCGGAAGAGGTGGGCGTAGGTGATGTGGATGGTTGAAGCCAGATACGTGTTGAAAGACTGCATCTCGAAGAAATCGAATTGGTCTTCCGGCGTCTTCCACGCCATGGGCGCAAGCTCCGCCTTGGGGAACATGCGCGCGATATAGGCCAACAGCACCGGCACTTCGGTCAGGATGCCCCGGTCGGTGGCCAGTGCCGGCACCCGTGCCTTGGGATTGATGGCGAGATAGGCGGGGGCGCGCTGCTCGCCCGTCTTGGTGTCGACCAGGATCGCTTCATAGTCCGCGCCCGCCTCGTTCAGCGCGATGTGCGGCGCCAAGGAGCAGGCATTGGGCGCAAAGAACAGCTTCAGCATGCGGACCTCCGGCAAAGCGGGCGGACGCTAGCAGCATATGCTCTTAAGGCAAAGGCGGCCCCACGCGCGGCAGCCTTGCGCTGTCAGTCGAACAGGCTGGAGACCGACGCTTCATTGTTGATCCGGCGCATGGCTTCGCCGATCAGGGGCGCGATGGAAATGCTGCGGATATTGGGACAGGATTTCATGTCGGCGGTGGCTTCGATGGAATCGGTCACCACCATCGATTTGAGCTTGGAATTCTTGATCCGCTGCACCGCGCCGCCCGACAAGACCCCGTGGGTGGCATAGGCATAGACTTCAGTGGCGCCATTCTTCAGCAAGGCGTCCGCCGCGTTGCAGATGGTGCCGCCCGAATCCACGATGTCGTCGATCAGGACGCAGGGGCGGCCTTCGACATCGCCGATGATGTTCATCACTTCGGATTCGCCCGCCCGTTCGCGGCGCTTATCGACAATGGCCAGATCCGTGCCCAGCCGCCGGGCCAGGGCGCGGGCGCGCACCACGCCGCCCACATCGGGCGACACCACCATGGGCAGATTGCCGCCCAGATGGTCCATGATGTCCTTCACCATCACCGGCATGGCGAAGAGATTGTCGGTGGGAATGTCGAAAAAGCCCTGAATCTGACCGGCATGCAAATCGACCGTCAGGACGCGGTTGGCGCCCGCTTCGGTGATCAGATTGGCCACCAGCTTGGCGGAAATCGGCGTGCGCGGGCCGACTTTGCGGTCCTGGCGGGCATAACCGAAATAGGGGATCACGGCGGTGATGCGCCGGGCCGACGCGCGGCGCAGCGCGTCGATCATGATCAGCAATTCCATCAGATTGTCGTTGGCGGGAAAGCTGGTCGACTGGATCACGAACATGTCCTCGCCGCGGACATTCTCCTGAACCTCGACGAATACTTCCATGTCGGCAAAGCGGCGGACCTGGGCCTTGACCGGCTCCAGATTGAGATATTGGCCGATCGACGCGGCCAGCGCGTGATTGGAATTGCCTGCGATCAGGCGCATGCCCCGCGAACCGTTCAGATCCGTCATCGCGCCTCAAGCCCCCAGAAATCGTGCCGAAATGAAGTTTTGATGACGCGCTTTTAGCGGTCCGGGCAGTGCCCCGCAACCTGTTATATATTGGTCGCACGACCGACGGAAAACCGCTCGCCGCTACGCGGCTCCCACTTTTCCTGGTCGATGCTCCACCCTCACAATGGCTGAAATTTCGCGGCCATAATCGGCCTCGCCCAGATGGGTGGTGCGGCGATAGCTGTAAAAGCCGTTGTTCAGGGGATAGGTGCAAAGGCCCAGATCGGCGATCTGTCCCACGCCAGCACGTTCCAGCCGCATCCGGGTATAACCGGGCAGGTCAAAACGGCGATGGTCCGGCCGGTCGGAGGGAATGAAGAAGCCGCTGTCCGCTGCGTCAAAGCGCGCCATCATGTCGGCGCCCACTTCATAGTTGGCCTGGGAAATGGTGGGTCCGATGGCGGCCCTGATGCGGGCAGGCTTGGCACCCAAACGCATCATCGCGGCAACCGTGTTTTCCAGCACGCCCGCCAAGGCGCCTTTCCAGCCGGCATGCGCGGCGCCAATCACTCCGGCCTCGGCATCGGCAAACAGGACCGGCGTGCAATCGGCGGTGAGAATGCCCAGCATCACGCCAGACCGGGCCGTGGCCATGCCGTCGCCGTCACGCCTCAGATCGAAGTTCCAGGTCTGGTCCACGATATGGACCTGGGCGCTATGGACCTGGGCCAGGGACACCAGCCTGGCTCCAGGGGCCAGGGCCTCGACAACCCGCGCCCGGTTGCCAGCGACCGCCGCAGGATCGTCGCGGGATCCGGGCCCGCAATTCAGGCTGGCGTAAACGCCAGCCGACAGGCCGCCGTCCCGGCCGAAAAAACCGTGCGCGATGCCGGGCAGGCTTTGCAGGTCGGCGGCGCGGTGAATGTGCATGGGATCAGAAACCGGGCGGTGGCGGCGCGGACGGCGGCAAGAGAGCCATCGCCCGAAACAAATTGCCCATCTGGTCCGGCGCGGTCAAACGCGCCACGGCCTTGCTCAGGTTTTCCGCTTCGGACGGATGGGCCTGAACCAGGCGGCGGGCCCGCAGCGCACCGTCTTCAGCGATGCGTCCGACCCCCAGAAAGTTCTGGTTGGGCCCGTAGACGGCAACCGCTTCGCAGGCCCCCGAAAAACCCTCTGCCCTGGTCGACTGGCCGGCCCGTAACGCGTACGCCGCGAGGTCATCCAGCCCGACGCGCGGCAAATGATCGAGAAGGGGTTCCAGTTTGTGACGGTGCAGTCCGACGCCGGGTTCCTAGAGACGGAGGCGCGGCGGGTTGTGCAGGCGGTGAAGCAAGGTGGCGGCGACAAGCAGGCGGCGGGACCGTATTAGAACCCCTTACCCTCTCATAAAACAGGAGCAGACGATGACCATCCAGGGCATGTTGACCCTCGACGAGCTGCAGCGGCGCGTGCAGGACGGCGCGATCGAGACGGTACTCGTCATGTTTACAGACCACTTTGGTCGGTTTATGGGCAAGCGGTTTGACGCCGAGTTCTTTGTGGAAGATATCGCCGGCCACGGCACGCACGCCTGCAACTACCTGCTGACGGTAGATATGGAGATGGACCCGTCGCCGGGTTTTCGCTTTGCCAACTGGGAGCGGGGCTATGGTGATTTCCATCTTGTGCCGGACCTGGCGACGCTGCG
>CALMGU010000074.1 GCA_937865685.1 uncultured Alphaproteobacteria bacterium
CGGCCGCGCTCAAGGGATGAATGAAGGGGTGCATGTCCGAGGTGTTGAGATCGTTTTTCTCGTACCAGGTGGCGGTCGGCAGCACGATGTCGGAATAGACGCAAGTCGTGGACATCCGGAAGTCCAGCGTCACCAGAAGATCGAGTTTTCCTTCCGGCGCCGCGTCATGCCACACCACCTGGGACGGCTTCTGTTCTCCGGTTCCACCCAGATCCTTGCCCTGAACGCCATGCGAGGTGCCCAGAAGATGTTTGAGGAAATACTCATGACCCTTGCCGCTGGAACCCAGAATGTTCGAGCGCCAGACGAAAAGATTGCGCGGCCAGTTTGCCGGATTGTCGGGATCCTCGCAGGATAGTTTGAGCCGGCCGGTCGCGATCTCGTCGCGCGCGAAATCCTTCGGGTCCTTGCCGGCAGCCTCCGCCGCCTTCACCACCTCCAGGGGATTGGTCTGGAGCTGCGGCGCCGATGGCAGCCAGCCCATCCGCTCCGCGCGGACATTGAAATCGATCAGGCTGCCTTTCCATTCCTCCTTGTTCGCCAGCGGCGAGAGGATTTCCTCGACTCCCAAACTCTCGTAACGCCATTGATCGGAATGGGCATACCAGTAGGAGGTCGCATTCATATGCCGCGGCGGGCGCGCCCAATCCAGGGCAAAGGCGAGCGGTGTCCAACCGGTCTGCGGCCGCAGTTTTTCCTGCCCGACATAATGGGACCAGCCGCCGCCTTCCTGGCCCACGCAACCGCACATCACCAGCATGTTGATGATGCCGCGATATGCCATGTCCATATGGTACCAGTGATTGATGCCGGCACCGAGAATGACCATCGACTTGCCTTTGGTCTTTTCGGCGTTGCGCGCGAAGGCACGAGCGACGGAGATCACCGAATCGCGCTTGACGCCGGTGATGCGCTCCTGCCAGGCGGGGGTATAGGGCACGTCGTCATCGAAGCTGGCGGCGACATTTTCGCCGCCCAGACCGCGATCCACGCCATAATTGGCGCAGAGAAGATCGAACACAGTGGTGACATAGGTTTCGCCATCGGCCAGCTTCAATTTCCGGACCGGAACCTGGCGCATGAGGATTTCGTCATGGCTGGTGCCGGCAAAAAAGTCGTGCTGGCGGCCGCCGAAATAAGGAAACGCCACCGGCAGCACCGCGTCACGCTTTTCCATCACGGACATGGCCAGCGACACATGTGCCTCTGCGGCCCGCTGCTCCAGATTCCATTCGCCTTTTTCACCCCAGCGGAAGCCGATCGATCCCTGCGGCGCCACGGGCTGGTCCGTCAGCTCGTCGAAGGCCACCGTCTTCCACTCCGGATTGTTGGCCTCGCCCAGACCGCCGGTGAAATCGCTGGCGCGCAGGAAACGCTCCGGCACCAGGCGGCCATCCTGCTGGACCAGCCGCACCAGGAACGGCATGTCGCTATATTTGCGGCAATAGTCGGTGAAATACGGCGTCTGCCGGTCGACATGGAATTCCTTGAGGATGACGTGCCCGAACGCCATGGCGAGGGCCGAATCCGTGCCCTGTTTGGGATGCAGCCAGAGATCGCCGAATTTCGCCGCTTCGCTATAGTCGGGCGTGATGACGACGCTCTTGGCGCCGCGATAGCGCGCCTCGGTATAGAAATGGGCGTCGGGCGTGCGCGTCTGGGGCACATTGGAGCCCCAAAGCAGGAGAAAGCCGGCATTGTACCAGTCCGCGCTCTCCGGCACGTCGGTCTGCTCGCCCCAGGTCTGCGGCGAGGCCGGCGGCAGATCGCAATACCAATCGTAGAAACTCAGGCAGACACCACCCAGAAGCGACAGATATCGCGTGCCGGCGGCATAGGAAACCATCGACATGGCGGGAATGGGTGAGAAGCCGGCGATGCGGTCGGGGCCGTATTTGCGGATGGTATAGGCATTGGCGGCGGCGATGATTTCATTGGCTTCCTCCCAGCCCAGACGGACGAAGCCGCCCAATCCGCGCCGCGAGGTATAGGATTTGCGCTTGGCTTCGTCTTCAACGATCGCTTTCCAGGCCGCGACAGGCGTCAGCGTTTTGCGGGCCTGGCGCCATTGCCGGACCAGGGCACCGCGCACCATCGGATATTTCAAGCGATTGCCGCTATAGAGGTACCAGGAATAGCTCGCGCCACGCGAACAGCCGCGCGGCTCGTGATTGGGCAGCTCCGGGCGAGTACGCGGGTAATCGGTCTGCTGCGTCTCCCAAGTGACGATGCCGCCCTTGACATAAATCTTCCAACTGCAGGAACCCGTACAATTCACGCCATGCGTGGAACGCACGATTTTGTCGTGCGACCAGCGCTGGCGGTATCCATCCTCCCAACGGCGATCCTCGTGGGTGGTAACCCCATGCCCATCGGAAAAATTGCCGTCATATTTGCGGAAGAAAGTCAGACGATCGAGAAATTGACTCACTTTGAGCTCCTAGCGGTCGTTGCCGGCAAGAATGCCGTTCGGCCTGTCCAGCCCGGCCATTTCGGGAAGCGCGGGCAAAGTGCCAAGGGCGCGGATCTTGCTGCGTTCCATCAAGCGGATGGTGCCATGCATCCAGAGCAAGGCCAGGCTGACCAGCGCGAACAGCAGCATGAAACAGCTGGTCCAGACTCCGGTCAGATCGTTCATGACGCCGAAGGCGATGGGCAGGAAGAAGCCGCCCAGGCCGCCGATCGCGCCGACCAGGCCGCCCACCGCACCGACATGCTCCGGATAATAGACGGGAATATGCTTGTAGACGGCCGCCATGCCGATCGCCATGAAGAAGCCCAGCACGACGGTCAGGATCACGAAGCTTGTAAGCGTGATGCCGAAAGAAAATGCGATCGGGCCTTTGATCCCATGCACGACATAGTCGGTCGCGGGATAAGAGAGCGCGAAGCAGGCGATGCTGGAGACGGTAAATGTCAGGTACATGACCGTGCGCGCGCCGATGCGATCCGCTATCCAGCCGCCGAGCGCCCGGAATGCCGCGGCGGGCAGCGCGAAGGCGGTGGTGAGAAGACCTGCCTTGGCGAGCGTCAGGCCATACATTCCCATATAATAGCGGGGCAGCCAGCTCGCGAGCGCGACAAAGGCGCCGAACACGAAGAAGTAGTAAAGCGAGAACCGCCAGACCTGCAGCTTGGCCAATGGAGCAAGCTGATCTGCGATTCCCTTGGCTTTCACAGTTCCCGAGGCACGCGCCGAAGTTACCGGATCGTCTTGCGTCAGCAGGTAAAAGAGGACCGCGCCCACGGCTATGACCGCGGCATAGAGCTTGACGGTGTCTCGCCAGCCCATCGCATTCACGAGCAATGGCGCTCCGAAAGTCGTCATCGCCGTGCCAATCGTGCCGGCACCGAAGACGCCCAAGGCCGTGCCTTGGCGGCTCCGGTCGAACCATTTGGAAACATAAGAGACGCCGACCGCAAAGGATCCGCCCGCGAATCCAAGACCCAGCGCAGCCAACAGGAACATGTTCAGGCTGGAAGCAGTCGAGACGGAATAAACCGCAAGGGCCGTCAGCAGCATCAGCAACGAAAAGATCCGGCGACCGCCGAACTTGTCGCTGATAAGGCCCAGAAAGAATCGGCTGAGAGCACCGGTCAATACCGGTGTCGCGACCAGAAGGCCGAATTCGGAATCATCCAGGCCAAGTTCCTGCTTGATCTTGACGCCGATGATCGAAAACAACGTCCACACTGCGAAGCATATGGTGGAAGCGATAGTGGAAAGCGCCAACGCCCTATAGGGCGCCGCGCTGGTTTGCCCTGACAGGGTACTCGCCGCAGAAGTCACGTTGCCTCCCTCGCCTTGTTGATCGGCCTGCAGGTTATTGCCCTGAGTCAAGACTCTCCTTGACCTGGATCAAGGACAGGCAGCGTGAGGTTCACGATTCTAGCCTGAAATCCGGACCGGCAAATCCATGACATTGGCACCTGCTCTGAAACGAATTTTTCCGGGAATACCGAAACAGCTGGCCAGCCAGATCGCCGCAGTTTCCGGACAGCAGCGCATCGGCAAAGGCTCCTTTCTGTTCCGGGAAGGCGAATATCCGCAATTTGTTTACGGTTTAGTCGAAGGGCGGGTCTCCCTGGTCACGGAAGCAAGAGGGGAAGATTCGATCGCGGAGTTCGTCGAGCCCGGTGATGTGATTCTGATCCCACCGAGTCTGCTTGATCTTCCCTATATGGTCAGCGCCAAAGCGATGACGGATTTGCGCGTCGTCATGATACCGGCTGCGGATTTCCGGCGGATGGCGGAAAGCGCGCTTCCCCTTGCGGTGATCATAAGCCGGATAGTTGCCAAACAATGGCGCCTTCTGCTCGGCCATTTGACGCAAACGAAGACGCAAGATGTGACCGCGCGGCTCACCCAGTACCTGATCAACAATGCGGGGACCGCCGCCGGCCCGTCCCGGTTCGCCCTGCGAGGCACAAAAAAGGAATTGGCCGCACATCTGGGCGTGACGCCGGCGACCTTGTCGCGCTCGCTGAAGCGGCTTGAAGAATTTGGCGTGGAAACTTCGCGATCGGAGGTTCGGATCGAGAATGTGGCCCGCTTACAGCGGTCAATTCGAGCTTCCGGTGAATGCAATGCGTGATGAACATCATTCTTCAAAACTTCGCCGGTTGCGCTGGCTTACCGTTTCCAGCCTGGCGATCGC
Source organism: uncultured Alphaproteobacteria bacterium (assembly GCA_937865685.1). Classification (GTDB taxonomy): domain Bacteria; phylum Pseudomonadota; class Alphaproteobacteria; order Micropepsales; family Micropepsaceae; genus Rhizomicrobium. The sequence continues at coordinate 4,659 of CALMGU010000074.1, forward strand.
ACTCCAGACGCTGCCGATGCCGTCGGCTCTGGCCGACTCGCTGTTCGATACGCTCGACAAAGGCCATGTGATCCTCGATACCCGCCTTCGCTATGAAGGGGTCGATCAGGCGGGATTCTCTCGCGATGCCGGAGCCGTCACCATTCGCGAGCGGCTCGGTTACGAAACCCCCGAATTCGATTCCTTCAAGGCTCTTGTCGAAGTCCAGGCGACCCAGCATCTGTCCGGTGCCTTCAACGATTCCATCAATGGCCGTACAACCTACCCGCAGGTGCCCGACCCTGAAAATTTCGGCCTGAACCGGCTTCAGCTTTCCTATTCCGGCGTGCCTGGCGCCACGGCAACGCTGGGCCGGCAGGTGATAAATCTCGACGACCAGCGGTTCATCGGCGCCAGCGCATTCCGGCAAAACGAGCAGACTTTCGATGCCGCGCGCCTGGACTATGGCGGAATCGCGGGGCTGGCTGCGACATATATCTATATCGATCGCGTGAATCGGGTTTTCGGCGAACGAAGCCCGGTTGGGCATTTTAACGGCAATGTGCATGTCATCCATGCCGCCTACGACATCGCGGCCGTCGGCAAGTTGACCGGATATGCTTATTTGCTCGACCTCGACCAAAACCCGGCGCTGTCGACGGCCACCTATGGCGGCCAGCTCGCGGGCACCCAACGCCTGAGCGACGGCTTCATGTTCCACTATCTGATCGGCTATGCCCGGCAGAGCGGATATGCCGCCAATCCGCGCAATCTGGCGCTGAATTATTGGCGGACCGAAGGCGGGTTGGACTATGCGGGCTGGTCGCTGACCGCAGGCATGGAATCGCTCGGCGGCGACGGCAGAAGCGGATTTCAGACGCCGCTCGCGACACTTCATGCCTTCCAGGGTTATGCCGACGCGTTTCTCACCACGCCTGCCCGTGGTGTTGCGGATGGCTATGGCAAATTAGCCTATCAGACCGATCTGCAATTCCTGGGCGGCCCGCGGCGCATTACGTTCGCGGCCTGGTATCACGAATTCAATGCCGTTCAAGGTTCCGGCAGCGAGGGTCATGAAACCGATTTGGAAGCGGCGGTTCGTTTGAGCGAACACTGGCGGCTGGACCTGGCTTACGCCGCCTATACGGGCGTCGCGCCCATCGCCAGCCGACACAAGACTTGGCTGTCCCTCACGACCAACTTTTAGAGCACAACAATGGCCGCATCCGCGAATCTCGCCGGCGTCGACGCAAAGCCCAACTTGATTTCATTCGACCAAGCCATCCGCCTGATCGCCGCGCAAGCCCAACCGTTGGCGGTCGAGCAAATTCCCCTCGATCAAGCCGATGGCCGCATTCTCGCCCATCCGGCGCTAGCCCGGCGCACATCGCCGCCTAGCCTGGTCTCGGCGATGGACGGGTATGCCGTTCGTGACGCCGATATCGCGCGCCTTCCCGCATCCTTGAGGATCGCCGGCAAATCTTTCGCCGGCGATGGCTGCCGCAAACCCCTTGAGCCGGGAACTTGCGTCCGCATATTTACGGGAGCTTGCGCACCGGCCGGAACGGATCGCGTCATCATGCAGGAATATGTGCGCGAAGACGGGGGTTTCGCGACAATCTCGGAATGTCCCGCCCATCGTCATCTGCGCCGGCCCGGTTCCGATTTCACCGAAGGCGATACAATTGTGCCGGCGGCTTGCCGCCTCAACCCGCAGCGTCTCGTGGGCATAGCGGCCGCCGATATCGCGGCGGTCGAAGTATTTCGCAAGCCCCGCGTTGTGATCCTTTGTTGCGGCGATGAGCTGACCGATCCTGGACATCGCGATCGGCCGGAAGGAGCAATCCCGGAAAGCATTTCCTTTGGCGTCTCTGCGCTGGTTCGTCGTTGGGGCGGAGAAATTGTCGCGCGCCTGCGCTGCCCCGACGACCTGCCCCGCCTTCAGGCCATGGCGGCAGAGGCATCTGCGGCGGCGGATATCGTCATAACGATAGGCGGTGCGTCCGTGGGGGAAAAAGATCTCGCCAAAGCCGCTTTTGCGCCCTTGGGCCTGGAATTGATATTCGCGAAAGTGGCGATCAAGCCTGGAAAGCCGATCTGGTTCGGGCGCGCAGGCAAGACACTGGTTGTGGGCCTGCCGGGCAATCCGTCTTCGGCGCTGGTGACGGCAAGGCTCTTTCTTGCTCCGCTGCTCGCCGGATTGTCCGGAGGACGAAGCGAAGACGCTCTCGAATTCCGCATGATGCGAACCGGTGCCGCCGACAGCTGCTCCGATCGCGACGTATTTTCTCGCGCGACCATCAAGGGGCGGGTGGCAACCCCATTGTCCGACCAGGACTCGGCCGGCCAGAAGACATTGGCAGCCGCGACGCATCTCATTCGCCGCCGTCCGAATGCGGCTTCAGACGCCGAAAATCTGGCGGAAACGTTGGTGTTCTGATGGCGGTGACGACGGCATATTCGCCGCGCGATGCGGCACCCCGGCAATTTGTGCTTTTCGCTTATGGATTCCGGCCCTTCTTTCTGCTCGCCGCCCTGGACGCTATCGCCAACATGGCGATTTGGCTGACGGCGTTCCTGAACCCGCAGGTTTGGCCCGACCGGGCAATCCCGGCGATGTACTGGCACGCGCACGAAATGCTGTTCGGCTTCGTCGCGGCCGCGATCAGCGGCTTCCTTCTTACGGCGGTACCCGGATGGACGGGGCGGAAATCCTATGGGGGCGCCCCACTGTATTTCCTGACCGCCTTATGGCTGGCCGGCCGGATCGCGATGGCACCCTTGCCGTCATTCACGGCGATTGCGGCAAGCGTGACCGATCTGGCCTTCTTTCCGGCCCTTGCGCTGACGATTGCGCCCACGCTGATCAAGGCACGTAAATTCCGCAACCTTCCCTTCCTCGGAGTCCTTGCGCTGCTCTTCCTCGCGAATCTTTGTTTTCATCTTGGCCGGCTTGGTGTGCTTGATGCCGGAGAGCATATCGGTCTGGCGGTTGCCATCGACATTGTCCTGATTCTCATTGCCCTGGTCGGCGGGCGCATCATCCCGGCATTCACCCGCAGCGGTTTGGCCCGGCTTGGCGGACCCGTAGATATTCAATCCCGCAAATGGCTGGAGATCGCGTCCGTCGTTTCCATGCTTGCGCTTTTTGCCGGCGACATTGCCGCGCCGCTGTCAAAGATGAATGGATTGGTCGCGCTCACCGCGGCGCTGATCCAGGGATTGAGACTCGCACAATGGCAAAGTCATCGCACGTGGCGAGATCCCCTGGTCTGGGTCCTTCATCTTGGCTACGCCTGGCTCATATTGGGTTTGCTGTTGAAGTCCGTATGGCTTTTGTCGGCTGCGCCCTGGTCGGACAAGTGGATTCATGCGCTCACGGCGGGAGCGTTCACAACCATGATTCTGGCCGTGATGACGCGAGCCTCGCTGGGCCATACCGGCCGCGCTTTGATTGCGTCTTCCAAAATCGCGGTCTGCTACGCCCTGATTTCGATATCCGCATTGGTTCGCGTTTTTGCCCCGGCCCTGTTTCCATTGCGGTATGAGGCGATCATTACAACCTCCGCGCTGCTATGGTTGGCGGCATTTGCCCTGTTTCTCCAAGTTTTCGCGCCAATCCTTTGCAGACCGCGCGCCGACGGCCGTCCCGGTTGAGAGGATATGATGGACTATTTTGTGCTGCCCGACAGTTGCGCATTGCCGTGCGCCGAGATTCAAGCGGAACACGAGCTGCTGGTGGGTATCATCAACAGAGGACGTGATGCCTTGCGGTTGGCGCCAAAACCGGATCCGCAACTGTTTCACGCGCTTCTGCAAGAATTGTTGGCAGCATCCGTGGCGCATTTCGCTCACGAAGAAGCCATCATGGAAAAGAGTGGCTATCCCGATTTGGCCAGCCACCGCGCTCATCATGCCAACTGTGTAAGACGCCTGGAGCAAACGGGCGATATGCTGCTGACTGGCGAAATAGAACCCGGCCGCTTCTTCCTTGACGAGTTATTCGACCTGGTCCTCGACGACATCATCCGGGCAGACGGCGGATTTAAAGCATTTATCGGAACGTCTGCGGGCGCCAGATAACCGAACCTTCGACCATCGGTTGGAGCCCTCGGAAACCGCCTAAGGCTGAAAGCCGGCCGGAATCGGCCGCTGACAACACCGACGCGGAGCCCCGGAAAAAATAAAGGCCGCCTCCCGGCGACCTCGCAACACATTGATTTTACTTCGAAATTGGAGCGGGCGAGGCGAATCGAACGCCCGACCCTAACCTTGGCAAGGTTAGAACAACATTATTCTTGAGGATTCCGATAGGTTCCGTATGATACTTGGACGCTACAAAATGCACGGAAATAGTGGATTCCTTCTATGCTCTGCCCTTCCAGAAAATTCCCCCCTTTGCCGCCCGCCTGCTTACCCGGTGCTTACCCAGAATGGTGAAGCTCACCAAACGGGCCATAGACGGGCTTTTGGCGGCTCCCAGGACCAAAGAAGTGGTCCTGTGGGACGATGACCTGCCCAGCTTCGGCGTACGCCTAAAGCCCTCTGAACCGGGGACCGATAAGCCGGGGGTTGCCTCTTGGCTGATCCAATACCGGAACGCTCACGGCCGATCCCGGCGCCTCACCCTTGGGCGTGTTGGCCGAATGACCCCGGACGAGGCTCGAAAGGATGCCCGCCAGAAGTTGGCCGGCGTGGATCGAGGCGCCGACCCGGCCCAGGAGCGCTCTGTCGCCCGCAAATCCCAAACCGTGGCTCAGCTTTGCGATGAATATCTCCAAGCCGAGAAGGGGCGGATTAAAGCCAGCACCCTTGCGGTCGATAAGAGCCGGATAGACCGGCACGTGAAACCCCTACTCGGCTCCCGGCCAGTAGCCAGCCTCACGCCGGCCGATATGGAGAAATTCCTCCGCGATGTGATGGCGGGAAAGCATGTGAAACCATCGCCCAAGCCGTCCGATGAGAAAAAGAAGCGGGCGCGCGGTGGTGTCACGACGGGCGGCCCGGCCGTTGCCTCTCGGACCCTTGGGATGCTCGGCACTATCTTGCAGCGCGCCGTCCGTGATGGCGTCCTATCCCAAAATCCGGCCAGAGGGATCAAGCGCCCCAAGGACCAAGAGGCCAAGCCGGCATTCTCTTTCGATAAGGTCAAAGCCCTGGGTAAGGCATTGCGCCAAGACGCAGCCGAGAACGCCGCAACGGAGACAAAGGAAAGCAAAATCGGTCGCGAGGCGATCCGAACCCTCCTTCTCACTGGCTTCCGCCGCATGGAAGGCCTGACTCTGACATGGGAATTGCTGGATGCCGGCGCTCATTGCGTCCGGTTTGAGGATACCAAGAGCGGTAAGCAGATGCGCGCAATTGGTAGGAGCGCGATAGATCATTTCGCCGGCCTCAAGCCCAAGGATGCTAAGCCATCCGACTA
>CALMGU010000075.1 GCA_937865685.1 uncultured Alphaproteobacteria bacterium
CATGTGGACGCTGGCGCAGATCTTCGACAACATCGGCGTGGTGCAGGAGAGCATGCTGGCGATCTCGCGCCCGCACGACGTCGTCGACCGGCCCGGCGCGCCGGCGCTGGCGGTGGCGAAGGGCGAGATCCGCTTCGAGCATGTGGGCTTCCATTACGGCCGGGTCGCGCGCGTCGAAATGTTCGCCCGAACCCGTAACGAAGCGGTTGTCGATGAACGGCCCGTAGTGTTTATCAAGACCCAATTGCATGGCAATCTCCTGGCTGAACAGGTGGAGCGGCGAAATCCCGTGCCCCCGCGCTGCGATTCGCGGTCGCGAGAAGCGCGGCCGCCTTCTCAGCAATCACCAGCGTCGGAGCGCAGGTGTTGCCGGTGGTGATGGTCGGCATCACGGACGAGTCGCACACGCGCAGGCCCTCGACTCCGCGTACCCGCAATTCAGGATCCACAACGCACATGTGGTTCGTTCCCATTCGGCACGTACCGGCCGGGTGGAAGTAACTGGTGGTTGAGCGCCGCACGAAATCGCGCAACTCATCGCGATCCAGAGGCTTGCCGGGCACCACCTCGCGCAGCCGTATGTCATCGAAGGCCTTCTGCCGGCCGAGTTCGCGGCACAGCTCGGTCGCGAACATCGCTGCACGCACGTCTTCCTCCTCCCGCAAAAAGGCTGCATCGACGATCGGCGCCGCATTCGGATCGGCGCTGGCCAGTGTGACGCTACCTCGGCTGGCGGGGCGGACCAGTCCAGGGCCCAGGGTGAAGGCGTTCTGCGGAACGTTGCCATATTTTTTGCGAATGGCGGGCGTGATGACCGGCAATTCCATCAGCACCGGTTGCAGATCAGGGCCCGGCAGGCCCGCCCTGCTGCGGTGGAACAACGTCGCCTCCGCCGCGTTGCTTCCCAGCGGCGGTTTGGGCATGTCGCCACGATATTCCAGAATGATACCTTCCAGCAGCGGGTGATCCTGGAAGTTCTGACCGACTCCCGGCAAGTCGATGACGACATCCAAGCCAAGGCGCTGCGAGTCGGCGGCGGACCCGACGCCGGACCGCAGCAGCAAATGCGGGCTGCCGATGCCACCGGCGGTGACGATGACTTCCTGGGTTGCGCGCACCTCTCGGGTCACAGCGCCATCGACGATCTGTACGCCGGTGCAGCGTCGGCCCTCGAATGTCAGCCGCGTCACCAATGTGTCGAGTAACACCGTCAACTGTCGCCGATTCAGCACGGGATTCAGATAACCCCGCACCACGCTCGACCTGGTGCCATCGGCATTGACGGCTATGTTGCTCAACCCGGCGCCGTCGAGACGCTGAACCCCAACCTGTCGCAGGACAAATGCCTGGAAAAGGTCCGACTTTTACCGACGCCTTTAAATAGGTCGGGCCAAACCGAATGAAAGGGGCGGCCCTGCCAAAGACCCGGTCTTTACAGATGTTTTACACAGACGCCGCGACAGGGGCGGAGAGCGGCGCGTCCAACCAGAATTTCGTGACGGTTTTTTCCAGATGTATTGGATTTTCGATGCGGCACAGTGTTGCTTTGATCTCACGGCGTGTTGCCGCCGTGCCGAAGGGTGCGTTTTCGACATACCAGCCCAGATGCTTTCGAAAGACTCTGAGGCCCAGCGCCTCGCCGTAAAATTTTAAAGAGGCGGCCAGATGATCCAGCAGAATGGTCAATCGCGTACCGACATCGGGTTCCGGCACCGCGTGGTTCTGTGATAGCGCCCGGCCCAAGCTGGAGGCGATCCAGGGCCGTCCATAACTGCCGCGGCCGATCATCAGGGCATCGGCGCCTGACTGCGCCAGCGCGGTTTGTGCCGATGCGAGATCAGTGATGTCGCCATTGACGATCACGGGAATTTTTACCGCCCGCTTCACCTCGGCGACCGCATGCCAGTCGGCCTTGCCCTTATAGAATTGCTGCCGGGTCCGGCCATGCACGGTGATGGCTTTGACGCCCAGCTGTTCGGCCCGCGCTGCGATCTCAGGCGCATTCTTCCAATGTTCGTCCCACCCCAACCGCATCTTCAAGGTGACGGGACGAGACGTGCCGTTCACCGCCGCAGCGATCAGGCGCGCGGCCAATTCTTCGTCCCGCATCAGGGCCGATCCGGACAAGGCGCCGGTAACTTCCTTGGCGGGGCAGCCCATGTTGAAATCGATGATATGGGCGCCGGCCTGCTCGGCCAGGCGCGCGCCCTTGGCGATCCATTCGGCCTCTCGCCCCACCAGCTGAATCACCATCAAGGGCAGGCCATCTCCCACCGCTGCGCGGCGCACCACGTCGGGACGCCCGCGCGCGAAGCTGTCACAGGCCACCATTTCGGTCGCGACATAGGGCGCGCCCTGCCGCGACGCGGCCTGGCGGAACGGCAAGTCGGAAACGCCGGTCATGGGCGCGATCAACACCCGTCCCGGTATGGTCACATCACCGATCTGAAGATCGCTCATGGCGGCGCAAATAGCGCCTTTTGCGCTGCTTTTCCAATAGTTAAGCCTTTGGGCGCTAGAAATGGCCATGCTGTCGGTCCGCCTCAACCGCCTCCTCGCCCGGCTGACACCCGCGCATTCCGTGAGGCTGGCCGGGGGACGGCCCATCGCCAGCATCACTTTCGACGATTTTCCCAAATCGGCCTGGGTCCGGGGCGGGCCCATCCTTGCCCAATATAAAGTGCGCGGCACTTATTATACGGCGGGCGGCTTTTGCGGCCGCACGGTGGACGGCACGGTTTTCTATGATGCCGAAGATCTCCGCGCCTTGACCGCCGCCGGTCACGAGATCGGCTGTCACAGTTTCGGCCATCAGCCCACGCCGGATCTGTCGTCCCGGGACCTGGCGCTGGACGCGGCCCGCAACAACGAATTCCTCAAGCCGTTTTTGAACGGCGAGGCACCACAAAGCTATGCTTTTCCCTATGGCCTTGCCTCGCCCCGCACCAAGAAATTTTTCGCCCCGCGCTTCACCAATGTGCGCGGCGTCCATCCGGGCCTGAACAGCGGGCGCGCCGACCTGGCCTTGCTCAATGTCATATCCATCGAGATGCGGTGCTGGGACCGCGTTGAGATCATGCGCGCCATCACCCGCGCCCGGCACGACCGCGCCTGGATCATCTTCTACACCCATGACATCGATGATGCGCCCAGTGAATACGGCTCCACGCCCGCCATGCTGTCGGAACTGCTGGATCGGCTGGCGGAAGCGCGGATCGAGATCCTGCCGATGCGCGAAGCGGTGAAGGCCGCCATCGGTTAGCCCATACTATGCCGGTTCAGCCCACCAGCACTTTTTCGGTATAGGCGAGATCGTTGAGCCTGGGTTTGCGCGGGCCTTTGTAAAGCCGCGGCTCCTTGCCTTCGGCATAGATGGACGGCATGCCCTTCACCTTGCCGTCCAGAATGAAGCCCAGAGATCCCCGGCGCAGGAACCAGCGGCCCAGCGCGGCGCCGCAGCGCTCGAAATCGGCGGTATCGCGGCAATAGATCAATTCCATGATCGGCAATTGAAGAGGGGTGATCTTGCGGGCGCGGAAAACGAACGGGAAGACCGCGCCTTCCTTGCGGCACACCAGGCTGACGCAGCCCCATGCGCGATGGTCCTCGAGCAGATCCCCGTCGGGAAGATTTTCGGGAATATCTTCGCTCACTTTTCCGCCGCCCCATGCGAGGACCGGAAAGGCGACGCTGCGGCCGAAATTGTATTGCGTCCAGCCCATCGACGCCATGGATTTGCGGGTGTGATCGGCGGGCGAGGTGTTCAGATAAAGTGGTCCTTCGATGCCGGTTGCCGTGATGGGAAGCGATGCGGCATGGGAGCGCCGGTAGGGCCGGTCCACATACCAGGAAGATAGGGCGCAAACGATCGCATCGTCTCTCCTGGACCAGAGCGTGAGAATGACCCCGACAAGCCCGGCTTCGGTTTCCAGCGTATATCCGATACGGGACATGTCTTCGACCGCGGGACGTGCCGCGATCCGGGCGAGGCTCTTGTTCCAGAATTCGCGCGGATGAATCCGGAACCCGTCCGTCAACATGCTTGAAAGCGCGTTCAGGTCGCCGTCTACAATCTGGCGACATGTTACGCGCGAAATCGGGAAAGGTTCAGTGGACAAGATTCGAAAATCCTTCCTGACAGATTGTTATCGCCGCCCGTCCATTAGCGGAACGTTAAAGCTACCGGCCTAGACTGGGCTGGAGTTCCCCGGTTTTGCGCATGACCATGCCATCCATGATCTTCAAGCATTTCGCGCGCGCGGCGCGGGCAGGGGATTTCGGCCGGGGCGCACGTTCAAATGCGGGGCAGGTTGATGCCGCGCGATGACAAACCCGTCGAGAATTTCGCGTTCGGCCAACGCGGCACGCGAGCCACGCTGCATATCGGGCTGGTCAACAACATGCCCGATGCGGCCCTGCGCACCACCGAATTGCAATTCGCGCGGCTGTTGAAGGAAGCCGCGGGCGGCTTCGATGTGCGCCTGCATCTTTTTGCCTTGCCGGAAATTCACCGCAGCGACGATGCGCTGGCACGCATGGATGGCTTTTATGCCGATGCAGCGAGCATTCCCGAAGCTGGCATGGACGCGCTGATCTTCGCCGGCGTCGCCCAGCATGCCGACCGGTTCAGCGACGAGCCTTACTGGCGGGCGCTGACCCGCCTGATGGATTGGGCGGCGGCGAGCACCGTCACCACGCTATTTTCCGGCCAGGCCGCGCATGCGGCGGTTCAGCATTTCGACGGCGTCCGGCGGCGCCCTTTGCCCAAAAAGCTCAGCGGCGTCTTCGCCAGCTTGCGGGCCGCGGACGATTCACTGCTGACCGGCGTGCCCGCGCGCGCCACCACGCCGCATTCGCGCAAACATGGCGTTCTGGAGAATGATCTGGCATCGCGCGGTTATCGCGTGCTGGCGCGGCTGTTGGATGGCTCCGTCGATCTTTTCGCCCGCGAGGGCCGCAGCCGGCTGATCTTCCTGCAGGGGCATCCCGAATATGGCGCCGATACGCTGGGGCGCGAATATCTCGGCGACATCTCGCTGTTCCTGGAAGGCCAAAGCGAGCGGCCCCAGATCCCGGAAAATTACTTCGACCGGGTCACCGAAAATGCATTGCTGGCGCTTACCGGCCGCCCGGCGCAGATCGCGGACTATGTGGAAGTGGTGACGGGCGCGGTGCCGCTTCAATCCTGGCGCGGCACCACTTTGAGGCTGTTCGCCAACTGGATCGCCAGCATCGCCGCGGAAAAACCCCGCCGCCGGATCGCCCGCACGGCAGCCACGCACCGCTCGGTCTAAGACACCCGCCGGGGTGCGGTACATCGGCAACATTACTGAATTGTCGCAAATCGTAGCGACCTAGGCCCCTTCACCCTGTCTGCCCCCTCCATTACATAGGGGGCTTCGGCGGGGGCCGGAAAAATGATGGCAACGCTATTCATCTGGACGGGCGGCCTTTTTGCCGGTCTTGCGCTTGTCGGCGCAGGCTATGCCCTGACGGCTGCCTTTCTGGCGGGCCGCTTCATGCGGGCCCGTAATGCGATCGCGTCCGCCTATCCCGCGGTAACCATCCTGAAGCCCCTGCATCTGGGGGAGCCGGGCCTGTCCGAGAATCTGGAAAGCTTTTTCGCCCAGGATTATCCGGGCGAGGTCCAGATCGTGTTCGGCGTGCATGATCCGCTCGTCGGACGCCGGCACGCGCCGCCTTTCACGTGCATCGAAGACGTTGGACAGGAAGTCGATCAGACCGGACGCACCGCCATTGTCGTCGCTCACGACGAGGTACGGGGCAACGGTGCTCGATCCAGAAGGCATGTGACTCGACATGGCTATGCTCCCGTGGGGTTGTGCATGCACCTTCGCGCGGCCGGCGTACAACGCCCGTTGCCACCACTCCACCGGGCTTACAGCTTGCTCGCAGCCATGGGCGTATGATGTTGTCTCCATCAACCAGGAGGGCCTCCGTCATGTCGTACACCCCGGGCTCAGCGGCCATCGCCGGTCTCGGCATAACGCCGCAACTCCGCTCCTGGCAGGGCGACGCCGCCACGCTCGCCATGCGCGCCATCAAGCTCGCGCTGAACGACGCCGGCCTCGCGAAGGAAGACCTCGATGGCCTGCTCGTCAACGCAGGTGCCTCGAGCGAGGACCCGTACGACCCGGGCAGCGTGGGGCTGGGACTACAGCGCGCCATGGGATTACGGAACCTCCGCCTCCTCACGCAGATGAACGGGGAAGGCTCGACCGCTGGCCAGATGGTGCAATGGGCGTCTCTGGCTGTGACGGCGGGACTGGCGAACACGGTTGCATGCGTCTTCGCGGATGCGCCGCTTCGCCCCGGGACGAGTGCGGGGGCCGCCTACGCCGGAGGTGAGGACCGGCGCGGCATGGCCGGCCTGGACGCGGCGTACGGTTTCTTCGGCGTCAATACCGGCTACGCGATGCACGCCCGCCGCCATATGGCCCGCTACGGCACGACGAGCGACCAACTTGGTGCGGTCGCCGTCTCGACGCGCAAATGGGCGGAACTGAATCCGCTCGCGATCTACCGCAAGCC
>CALMGU010000076.1 GCA_937865685.1 uncultured Alphaproteobacteria bacterium
AATTCGGTATTGGCCCAGGGACCCAGCACGATGCCCAGCTTGGGCTCGGTCATGCTGGCGGTGACGTCGCCTGAATTGCCCGTACCCGCGATGTTGGAAACGTCGAAGCGGAACAGGTCCCCGCGCAGGCCCATGATGGTGCGCAGCCGGGGCGTCCAATGCGTTTCGTTCTGGACATAAAAAGCCGCATTGGTTTCCGAGATACGGTCGAACACATCCGACGACAATCGCTGGCGCCGTTCGGTATGGAACAACCCGTTGCGGATCTCATCGTCGCGCAGCTGCAAGCCGATCGTGGTGCTGGAATTGGCCCCGAACAACATGTGGTCCCAGGCCTGATCGATGGCGCCGCCAAAGACGTAACGGGCGTCCTGCTGCTCGAACTGATCGCCGCGCACGGGATCGTTCAGGACGTATGTGAAGTTGGAGAAGAGATCGAGATCGTAATAAAGCCCATAGGCCGTGGCATGGAAGCGGCTGTTGCCGTCCGTCCGCCGCCAATCCGCCGACAGGGAGTAACGCCCGGTTTTGCCACCGTCGGAATTGTCCAGCGCGCCCCAGCGCGAGATCTGGATGGTGGATGGTGGCGCGCCAACCGGATCGGCGCGGCCGCTGATGGCGCGGTCCGCCACCTGGTCGGTGGAATTCCAGATGTTGCGATAGGCCATGGCGGTGAGTGACCAGCCATTCTCCACATCGCCTTCGGCATAGCGCAGCATGCCGCCGATCTTGCGCGCGTCGTCGCCCTTCACCCAGGGGCCGTCATTATGCTCCAGCGCCAGGGCATAGATCATGTTGCCGGCGCCGATGCCCGCATTGTCGGCCAGAAAGGCGCGGCCATAGCCGAACTGGCCGCCTTCGATCCGCGCGATCCCGGACGGCAGCACATCGTAATACCGCACGCTGAAAGCGCCCGCGGACCCGAAATCGCCCACATCGGCGTAATAGGGACCCTTTTTGTAATCGACCTGACGGATCAGTTCGGGAATGGCGAAATTGAGATCGGAATAACCCTGGCCATGGCCGTGACTGGGCATGTTCACCGGCACGCCGTCGACATCGATGGCAAGATCGGTGCCGTGATCCAGGTTGAAGCCGCGCAGGAAATACTGGTTGGCTTTGCCGCTGCCCGAATGCTGGGTGATGATGACGCCGGGAATATTCTCCACGATCTCGCCGGGCCGAAGCAGCGGGCGCAGCTCCAGATCGGCGGCGCCCACCGCGCCCTGATTGGCGGAAGCGGCGATTCCGGTGAGATCGGCGGCGCGGCCCGTGACGATCACGGTTTCCAGCCCGCTCTCCGCCGCGCGTGACGGCAATGCGATCACCGGCATCGCCGCCGCCGCCAATAATAATGCCCGCAAATTCATGCCGCTTCCCATGCGGTATGATGAATTTTAGAAATCATCATACCAACGTATGATTATTTCCAAGGGACGTCATACTGGCAAGTTACGAATGGACGCGGATTGCCGCATGAGGTTTTTCGGATGCGGCATTGTACAAAGCCGCATCCCTGTTCCACATTGAGTGACAGATTATCGGCTGGAGTTTTTGATGAACCGCGTGACCATCACCCTGGATGACGAACTGCTTGCCGAGGTGGACAAGCTGATCAAGACGCGGGGCTATCAGAACCGGTCGGAAGCGATCCGCGATCTGGCGCGGGGCGGCCTGCGCCAGGCGGCGGAAAGCGCCAACGTCAATGGCGATTGCGTCGCCACCCTGGTCTATACCTATGACCACCACACCCGCGACCTGCCCAAGCGATTGGTACAGACTTTCCACGATCATCACGATCTGGCGGTCTCGACCCTGCATGTGCATCTGGATCACGACTCGTGCCTGGAGGTGAATGTGCTTCGGGGCAAATCACGCGATGTGCGGCACCTGGCGGATCATGTGATCGCCGAACGCGGCATCCATCACGGGCGGCTGGTGATGTTTCCGGCGGAGGAGACAAAGCCCCACAGTCATGGCCATAACGGCAAAAAGCACACCCACCTGCATGTGCGCAAAGCCGGTTGATCCGAAAGCCGCCAAAGGGCAGATAATGCCGTCATATTTTTTCGCGGGCCCCCGCTGAGGAAAGCGATGTGGGGGCCGTCATTCTGAAACAGAAAGATTCATCGGGAGGTTTCATGTCTTATTCTGCATTGTCACGCCGCATCCGCCTCGGCACCGGCATCGCCGCATTGGCGGCACTCTTCGCGACCGGCCCCTCCATGGTCGCCCAGGCCCAGAGCGGCGGCGACATCATGGTGCCCAAATTCGAAGTCGATCCCTATTGGCCCAAGCCCCTGCCCAATCACTGGCTGATGGGCAACACGATCGGCCTGGACGTGGACAAGAACGACAATGTCTGGATCATCCACCGGCCCCAGACCTTGGAATTCATGGAGACCTACCGCACGCGGGGCGAATCCGATTGCTGCACGGCGGCACCGGACGTGCTCGCCTTCAATCCGGCGGGCGATGTGATCAAGCATTGGGGCAAGGCCGCGGGCCATGACTGGCCCACTTCCAATCACGGCATCACCATCGACAAGGACGGCAATGTCTGGCTGGGCGGCAATGGCCCCGATCAGCCCGGCCCCGCCGCCGGCACCATGGCCCAGTTCCAGGCGGACGCAAAGCGCGCGCCCGGCGCAGGCGAAGGCGGCGAGGGCGGCCGCTATCACGACAGCTTCATTTTGAAGATGAGCCCGGACGGCAAATATCTGGGCCAGATCGGCAAGGCCAATGCCAGCAAGGGCAGCCTGGACACCGAGAATGTGAAAGGCGTGGCCCTGGTCCGCTTCCTGCCCGGCACCAACGAATTGGTGGCGGCGGACGGCTATGGCAACCACCGCATCTCGGTGTGGGACGCCACCACCATGAAGTTCAAGCGCATGTGGGGCGCCTATGGCAAAAAGCCCAGCGACGCGAACATCCCGCCTTACAATCCCAAATCGCCGCAATTCGGCAATCCGGTCCATTGCGCCGAACCGACCAAGGACAATCTGCTTTATGTCTGCGACCGCATGAACAACCGGGTGCAGATCTTCAAATTCGATGGCACCTTTGTGCGCGAATTCGTGATCGAGCCGAAATCCAAGGGCGACGGCACGCCCTGGGGCATCGCCTTCTCCCAGGACCCGCAGCAGAAATTCATGTTCATCATCGACGGGACCAACGAGAAGATCCATGTCTATGACCGCCAGTCCGAAAAGGAATTGTACACCTTCGGCGGCGGCGGCCGCACGGCGGGTCAGTTCTATGCGGTCCACAACATCATCGCGGATTCCAAGGGCAACCTCTACACCACCGAGACCTATCGCGGTCAGCGGGTGCAGAAGTTCGTCTATAAGGGCATGGTGCCGCTTTCCCAGCTGATCAAGGAAGGCAAGGTCGGCAACAGCCTGATCAACCCGTAAACCCGCTTCACAAGACGAAAGAGAGGCGCGGGGGCAATTCCCGCGCCTTTTTTTGGGCTCTATTTGTCGCGGTTCCGGACGGAAAACGTCGCGCTACGCTGCCGCTAGCGACCACACTTTTCCTGGAACCGCTCTAACCCCGCGCCCGTTTCGCGGACGACTTACCGCCCTTGGCCTTCAGGCTTTTCTTCAACGCCGCCATCAGGTCGATGACATTGTCTTCTTCCACCGGCTCGGCGGTGACCAGCTTCTCGCCCTTCTGCTTGCGCCGGATCAGATCGCGCAATGCATTCTCATAGCGGTCCTCGAATTTTTCCGGTTCGAAATCGCCCTCCCGCTGCTCGATGATCTTGCGGGCGATCTGGATCATCTCCTTGTCGGGCCGCGATGCGGGAATATCGGCGAAGGCATCCTTCGACGGAATGACTTCATCGCCCATCCGCAAGGTATAGACGATGATGCCCTTGTCCTTTGGCTCCAGCGCCACCAGCCTTTCGCGGGTATGCATCACCACCCGGCCCAGCGCGATGCGCCCGGCTTCCGACAGGGCTTCGCGGATCACGGTATAAGCTTCGACGCCGCTGTCTTCATTGGGCACCAGATAATAGGGATCGTTCCAGTAAAGCCGGTCGATCTCCGTCTCATCCACGAAGCGCTCGATATCGATGGTGCGGGTGGTTTCCAGTTTCACCGCCTTCAATTCCTCGTTGCTGAGAACGACATATTTGTTCTTGGCCAGCTCATAGCCCTTGACCAGATCGGCGCGTTCCACCGGCCCGGTATCGGGATCGGTGGGCACCATGCGGATGCGGTTGTTGGTTTCCGGATTGAGCAGATGAAAGGAGATATCGCTGGACTTGGTGGTGGCGCCGAACAGGGCGACCGGGCAGGACACCAGGGACAGGCGCAGCTGCCCCTGCCAGATGGGCCGGGACGACAAATGCGGTTCGTTGGAATTGGCGGGCTTGTGATGGCCCGCGATCTTGTGTGCCTTGGCTTTCCGCTTGGCAGGTTTGGCTTTCTTTTTTGCGGCCATGGGCTTTTTCTCCGGGAACCGGAACGGAAACGCGGGCCAGGACCTATGTTTCCCAGGAAGGAACCGTCATGGCTGCAAAGAAGAAGTCCGCCCAGAAAGCCCTGGCCAAATACCGGTCGATGCGGGATTTCGCCGTCACCGCCGAACCCAGCGGCAAGGCCGGCGGCGCCAAGCCTTCCAAACGCCTGCGCTATGTGATTCAGAAGCATGCCGCCACCCGGCTCCACTATGATTTCCGTCTGGAACTGAACGGCACCTTCCGCTCCTGGGCGGTGACGCGGGGGCCTTCGCTTGACCCCGCCGACAAGCGCCTGGCGGTGGAGGTCGAGGATCATCCCCTCGATTACGGCGATTTCGAAGGCACCATTCCCAAGGGCCAGTATGGCGGCGGCACGGTAATGCTGTGGGACCGGGGCTATTGGGCGCCGGACGGCGATCCGGACAAGATGCTGGCCAAGGGCGATCTGAAATTCGCGCTGGAAGGCGAGAAGCTGCATGGCGGCTGGGTGCTGGTCCGCATGCGCAAGGACAAATTCAAAAGCAAGCGCAACAACTGGCTTCTGATCAAGCATCACGACAAATACGCCAAGGACGGCAAGGGCGACGCGATCCTGGAAAAAGATCACTCCGTGGCATCGGGCCGGGCGATGAAGGCGATCGAGAGCGGCAGCGGCAAAAAGCCGAAGCCCTTCATGCGGGCGAAAAGCTTCAAGGCCGATGCGGTGTGGAATTCGAAGGCGGGCAAAAAAGACAAAGACGAAGAACCTGAGCCGGTGAAGCCGAAAGCGGTTTCATCTTTGCCCAAATTCGTGCCGCCGCAACTTTGCCGCCTGGTGGATCAGCCGCCATCCGGCACCGATTGGGTGCATGAAGTGAAGTTCGACGGTTATCGCCTGCAGCTGCGGGTGGAGGATGGCAAGGCGCGCCTTCTCACCCGGAAGGGTTTGGATTGGACACCGAAATTCGCCGCGATCGCCAAATCCGCCGCGGACCTGCCCGACAGCATCATCGATGGCGAAGTCTGCGCCTTGGATCACAATGGCGCGCCGGATTTCGCCGCGCTCCAGGCTGCCCTGTCGGACGGCAAGACCGAGCCCTTGATCTTCTTTGCCTTCGATCTTCTCTTTGCGGAGGACGAAGACTTGCGCCGCCTGCCCTTGTCGGCGCGCAAGGCGCGGCTGAAGAAACTGCTGGCCAGGCATGAAACCCATATCCGCTATGTCGAGCATTTCACCAGCGGCGGCGATGCGGTGTTGCTATCGGCTTGCCGGATGAATCTGGAAGGCATCGTCTCCAAGAAGCTGGACGCGCCCTACACATCCGGACGGGGCGATACCTGGACCAAAGCCAAATGCCGCGCGGGGCATGAAGTGGTGATTGGGGGATGGTCTACGACGGCGGGGAAATTCCGCTCCCTGCTGGTGGGCGTCCATCGCGGCGACCATCTGATCTATGTGGGGCGAGTGGGCACCGGCTATTCCGCCGGCAAAGTGAAGCAATTGATGCCCAAGCTGAAGGAAGTGGCGGCCAAAGCTTCGCCCTTTAGCGGCAAAGGCGCGCCGAAAAGCGAACGCGGCGTCCATTGGCTGAAACCGGACCTGGTGGCGGAAATCGAGTTTGCAGGCTGGACCGGCGACGGCATGGTGCGCCAGGCTGCCTTCAAGGGCCTGCGCGCCGACAAACCTGCCAGCGATGTGGAGGCTGAAACGCCCAGGAAAACAAAAAAACTGGCCACGCCAAAAGCGGGAAAAGCGGCACCGAAGAAAGCCGCCTCGGACGCGGTGGTGATGAACATTCCCATCTCCCATCCCGACAAGCCGCTATGGCCGGATGCGGGCGATGGCGAGCCTGTCACCAAGCTGGATCTGGCCCGCTATTACGAAGCGGTGGGCGACTGGATGCTGCCGCACATCAAGGGCCGGCCCTGCTCGTTGGTGCGCGCGCCCGACGGGATCGACGGCGATCAACGATTTTTCCAGCGTCATGCCATGGCGGGACAATCCAGCCTGTTCAGCGAAGTCAAAGTTTCGGGGGACCGCAAAGCCTATTTGCAGATCGACCGGGTCGAAGCCCTGGCCGCCGTGGCCCAGGCGGGCGGGCTGGAACTGCACCCCTGGAACAACGCGCCCGGCCATCCCGACCAGCCGGGCCGTTTCGTGTTCGATCTGGATCCGTCGCCCGATCTGGATTTCGCCGATGTGGTGGCGGCGGCCAATGAATTGAAGACGCGGCTGGAAAGTCTGGGCCTTGCTCCCTTCGCCAAGACCACCGGCGGCAAGGGCCTGCATGTGGTGACGCCCTTCGATGCGGGTACCTCCATCGGCTGGCGGCACGCCAAAGCCATCGCACGGGAAATCTGCGCCCGCATGGCGGCGGACAGTCCGGACAAATATCTGGTCAACATGTCCAAGCAAAAGCGAAAGGGAAAAATCTTCCTGGATTATCTGCGCAACGACCGCATGGCGACGGCGGTGGCCCCGCTCAGTCCCCGCGCCCGGCCGGGCGCCACCGTGTCCATGCCGCTGACATGGAGCGCGGTGAAAAAGGGCCTGGATCCCAAACACTTCACCGTCCGCACCGCGCCCGCGCTTCTGAAAAAGAGCAGTGCCTGGAAGGATTACGCCAGGGCGGAAAGGCCGCTCTTGCCGGTGTTGAAGAAGTTGGCGCTGAAGAAATCTTGATGCTTACTTCTTATCCAAGGTCGTCAGCGGCGCTTCGTTGGTGTCCACGACAAAGATCGCCAGCAGCTTGGCCGGTTCGGTCTTGCTGGCATTCTCGCTGACCCGGTGATGGGCGCCCGGATTTTCCGTGAAATACTCGCCCACATGATAGACCTTGACCGGACCGTCATCGACCTGGCTGCGCACCGCCCCTTCCAGCACATAGCCGGTGATGAAAGCCGATGGTGCGTGATGGTGCGACGGCGTGCCCCCGCCGGGCGGATAATTCACCACCAGGGCAGTGATGCTTTTGCCCGGAATGTTGGGAATGGGCAGGTTGAAACCGGGCGCGCTGCTGGATGGGGCGGCCGGGACGGGCTGCGCGAGCGCGGCGCTCGCTCCCAGAACGACCGCGAAGAGTGCCATTCTGATCATCGGGATCCCCGTCATTGTGACGGATGCAGTCTGGCACCTTTCCCTGCCGCCGCCCAGCATCCGGCGGTGACCGTCAGGCCGCTTCCGCCAACCGGGCCGGCATCACCAGGCTGATGGTGGTTCCCACGCCCGGCGCGCTTTCGATTTCCAGCCGTCCGCCATGCAGCTCGGTAAAAGCCTTGGCCAAAGGCAGGCCCAGCCCCGTGCCTTCATAGCGGCGGTTGAGGGCGCTATCGATCTGCCGGAACGGCTTCATCGCGATCAGGACATCTTCCGGCGACATACCGATCCCGGTATCGGCAATGACGATCGCCAGGTCGCCGCCCCGGATTTTCACGGTCAAGCCGACGCTGCCTCCCACCGCGGTGAACTTCACGGCATTGGAAAGAATGTTCAACATCGCCTGCTTCAAGCGGATTTCGTCGGCCAGCACCACCGGCAGATCGGGAGGAATATCGAGATTCAGCGTCACCCGCGCGGCGTCGGCCAGCGGCAGCACGATCCGGTGACAGGCTTCCGCCAGATCCGCGACAAAGACCGGCGCTTCGCGCAATTCCAGGGCGCCGACTTCGATCTTCGAAAGATCCAGGATCCCGTTCACCACATCCTTGAGATGCACGCCCGAGCGCTGGATGTCGTCAGCATATTCGCGGTATTTCGGGTTGAGCGGCCCGGCAATTTCATATTGCATCATCTGCGCGAAGCCGATGATCGCGTTCAGCGGCGTGCGCAGCTCATGACTCATATTGGCCAGGAACGCGGATTTGGCGCGGTCGGCATCCTTGGCCTCGTCGCGGGCCTTTTCCAGTTGAACGGTCTGGGCGCGCAAGGATTCTTCGGCGCGCTGACGCTCGATCACCCGCCCCAGCTGGGTGCCGATCTGGGCCATCAGGTCCAGGACCGCATCGTCCGGCTTGCGCGGCTGGTTGCCGAAGAATTCCAGCACCGCCACCACGTCCTGGCCGCAGAGGACAGGAAAGGCGACGGCGCTGCGCAATCCGCAAGCCTGCGCGATGCCGGAGCGCGGAAAATTATCGTCGGCGGCCAGATCGTCGATCCAGATCGGCTTGCCGGTTTCCTGTGCCCGTCCCGGCAATCCGACCTGACTGGCGAACAGGGAAACTTCGCTGACTTTGCGGAATGCGCGCACGGATGCGGGATCGGCGGCGTGCCAGATCCCCGCGCTGCGCAAGAGAACGCCGTCCGGGCCGCGATCGGCCAGAAAACAATGGCCGGTGTCCCAGTTGTGAAAACGGCAGATTTCCTCCACCGCATAGAGAAGGATGCCGTCGGCGCTGCGGCTCTGATTGGCGGCGGCGGCAATGCGCTCCAGGAACTGAAGCTCCTGCTGACGCTCGTAAAGCGCGCGCAGCCCTTTCTCGGCGATCGCCTCGGCTTCCAGGCGCGTGGCGCGTTCGCGCTCCAGCCTGCGTCTCAAGCGTTGATTTTCGGCGGCCAGCGCGTCTTGGTCAGGCTGCATCGGCCGCGATCTTCGCGCCGGCCGTCAATGTATGAATGGCCAACTGACAATTGGCGTCGCCATGATGCATGCAACGCGGATGTTCGACCCTCACGGTTTCGCCGAAATAGTCGGCGGCGCCTTCTATGAATCCATGCGCCAGGGCGCAAAGCCGGCGTGGCGAATTATATCCCAGCAGCAAGGCGCCATCGCTTGCATTCTCGAAATGGAAATGCGGACACCCCGCACCGGTATAGAGCTTGCGCACCTCCGGGTGGATGATGCTGTTCACGCTCATCACGAAGGAGCGCGTGCTGGAATGGGGCTGGAAAAATGCCGGATAATGGCCAGCCAGCAACGGCATCGCTTCACGCCCGAACCAGCGCAGCACCTCGCCAGGCGCCATGCCCAGCGCTTGGGAAGCCGCGCCGACCAGCGCCTCGATTTCCGCATCCGGATAGCTGCCGAGCGACGTGTAAGTGCCGGAAAGACCGGTCTCGTCCAGAAGTGCATCCCAGGCCGCCTCGCCATGGCGATTGACCACCACACGCTCCAGCAGATTAAAAACAATGCCTTTCATGGACCCCGCACGCGGCCAACAACAAGCGACAAGGCGGTCTTAAGGGGGGAGTGGTAAAAACTTAGCCAACCATACTGTAAGTTGCAATATCGCTACGGACACGCAATACGTGTCGCGTCACGCAGCTTTACGGGCCCGTGCGAAACCGGCGAGGAGCCGCCGCAATCCGGTTTCGGCGACTTTCGCGGCGGCCCGTTCCGCGGGCAGCCACAGCTTCTGCCGTTTTTCCTTTTCGGCCCAGGACGCATGTTCGCCCGTCACGAGCAGGGAAAAAACTTCCACCGCGCAGGGCAGCGCGCTGCCGCTCTTTTCCTTCAGATAGTGATAGCGGCCGATGGGGTCGCCGGCGATCTCGCCAAAGACGCCCGCCTCTTCCAACGCTTCGCTGGCGGCGGATTGCGCCAGACTCATGCCGTCCTGCGGCCAGCCTTTGGGCAAGATCCAGCGGCGGGTGCGCAAAGAGGTGACCAGGAGGATTTCCAGCTTCGGTGAACTTCGCCAGCACAGCGCCGCCACTTGAACAAGGCTGCCGCGCGGCGCGCCCGTCATCTCATGCCCGCCGCATTGGCGATCAGATAGAAGCCCGCGCCCAAAAGGCCCGCCGCGGGCATGGTCACCACCCAGGCCACCACAATGTCCTTGGCCACGTTCCAGCGCACCGCCGAAACCCGCCGCGCCGCGCCCACGCCGACAATGGCGCCCGTGATCGTGTGGGTGGTGGAAACCGGAATACCGAGCCAGGTGGCGGCGAACAAAGTCATCGATCCGGCGGTCTCCGCGCAGACGCCCTGTGTGGGCGTGAGGTGAGTGATTCGCGAACCCATAGTACGCACAATACGCCAGCCGCCAAAAAGCGTTCCCAGCGCCATCGCCGTCTGGCAGGCCAGGACCACCCAGAACGGCACCACGAAATGATCGCCCGAAAGCCCGTGCGCGAACAGCAAGGCCGCGATGATGCCCATGGTCTTTTGCGCGTCGTTGCCGCCATGGCCCAGCGAATAGGCCGAAGCGGAAAGGAACTGAACTTTCCGGAAAATATTGTCCGCCTTGAACGGCGTGACTTTGAGAAAGGCCCAGGACACGAACAGGACCAGGAACAGGGCCAGCACGAAGCCGGTGGCGGGCGACAGCACGATCGCCGCCGCCGTCTTGCCCAGCCCCGACCAGACCACGGCATCGAGTCCGCCGGCGCAGACGCCCGCGCCCACCAGCCCGCCGATCAAGGCATGACTGGATGAGGACGGAATCCCCGCCAGCCAGGTAACGATGTTCCAGATGATCGCGCCCATCAGGGCGGCGAAGATCACCTGGTCGCTGATGACGGCGGGCGCCACGATGCCGGTGCCCACCGTGGCCGCCACATGCAGCCCGAACACCAGAAAGGCGATGAAGTTGAAGAAGGCGGC
Organism: uncultured Alphaproteobacteria bacterium; assembly: GCA_937865685.1. GTDB lineage: Bacteria > Pseudomonadota > Alphaproteobacteria > Micropepsales > Micropepsaceae > Rhizomicrobium. The sequence continues at coordinate 10,993 of CALMGU010000076.1, forward strand.
CCAGGCCACCGCATAGCGGGGCGACAACACGCGGGTGGACACGATGGTGGCGATGGAATTGGCCGCGTCATGCAGCCCGTTGAGAAAATCGAAGATCAGCGCGACCGCGATCAGGAAGATGATCAAAAGGCTCACGCCTAGACCTGCTCGATCACGATGCCGCTGATGCGGTTGGCGACATCCTCGAAACGGTCCACCACCTTTTCCAGATGGTCATAGATCTCGTTGCCGATGATGAAGGCCATGGCGTTGCCCTCGCGGTGCTTGAGGAACAGGGCCTTTATCCCCGCATCGTTGAGTTCGTCCGCCTGCTCTTCCAGCTTGGTGATCTCTTCGGCGATGGCGTTGATGCGGCCCGCCTTCTGGCGCATGTCGCCCAGAAGGCTCACCGCTTCCACCGTCAGAACGGCGCAGCGCAGGATGATGTCGGCCATCTCGCGCATATGGGGCTCGAAGCTGGTGACCTCGAACAGGATGATCGCCTTGGCGGTCTTCTGCATCTGGTCGATGGAATCGTCCAAAAGCCCGATCAGGTCCTTGATGTCGCCCCGGTCGAACGGGGTGATGAAGGACCGGCGCACCGTCATCAGGACTTCGCGCGCCACCGTGTCGGCTTCATTCTCATGAGTGATGATGCGGCGGCAGGCTTCGGGAACCACCGATCCGCCTTCCAGCAGATCGCGCAGGGCGGTCGCCCCGGACACCAGGGTGGCGGCGTGCCGGTCGAACAGCACGAAGAATTTCTCCTCGCGCGGCATCAATGCCTGGAAAAAACGCTGCATGAGTCCTCGAAAGCGGGGCTGTCGCCTGGGGGGACTACAGCATGAGTCGACGCTTTGCCAGCCCGCCGGAACCCCTCAGCCGTGGTCGAAAGCCGCAATGATAGGGCACGGTCCTGTGGATGACGCGCAGTCCCGGGCCAGCCGCTTCAGGGCGTTCCGGGCAGCCTCCAGTTCGGCGATCTTGGCGTCCAGGGCGGCGATCCGTTCCCGGGCCAGGGCGCGGGCGCGGTCCCGGTCCTCGGTGGCGTCCAGTGCCAGCAATTCCGCCACCTGTTCCAGGGTAAAGCCCGCCGCCTGGGCGGACCGGATGAAGCGCAGCCGCCTCAGGTCCTGCTCGTCATAATGGCGGATGCCCCCGCCCCGGCGAGGTGTCTGAAGAAGACCCCGGCGCTGGTAATAGCGGATGGTTTCCACCCCCACCCCTCCGGCCCGCGCCAAGCCGCCGATTGTGTGTTCCGTCATGGTTTGACTCCGTACCACGGTACGGGGCGTATATGGGCCGGGTCACTCTGTTCCACAAGACGGATACCCCCATGTCAGCAGGCATCTCCATTCCCCGGCAGGCCACCCTTTACCGCATGGTGATGGACAAGCATTTGTGCCCTTTCGGCCTCAAGGCCAAATCCCTGCTGGAGCGGGAAGGCTACAAGGTCGAGGATCATTGGCTGCGCACGCGCGCGGAAACCGACGCCTTCAAGGCTGAGCGCGACGTCAAGACCACGCCCCAGATCTATATCGATGGCGCACGCATCGGCGGCTATGACGATCTGCGCCGCTTCTTGGGAAAAAGCGTGCCCGATCCCAAGGCCCTCACCTACAAGCCCGTGATCGCGGTGTTCGCGGTGACCGCGCTGATGGCGCTGGCCGCCAGCCAGGCTGCGTTCGGTAATCCCGTCACCGTCCGCGCGGCGGAATGGTTCATCGCCTTCAGCATGTGCGTGCTGGCGATCCTCAAGCTGCGCGACATCGAAAAATTCTCCAGCATGTTCCTAGGATACGACATCCTGGCGCGGCGCTTTGTCCCTTACGCCTATATCTATCCTTTTGCCGAAGCCCTGGCCGGCATCCTGATGATCACCCACGTGCTGAAGGCCGTCTCGATCCCCCTGGCGCTGTTCATCGGCACGGTGGGCGCCATATCGGTGTTCAAGGCGGTCTATATCGACAAGCGCGAACTCAAATGCGCCTGTGTCGGCGGCGACACCAATGTGCCCTTGGGCTTCGTCTCGCTCACCGAGAATGTGATGATGGTGGCGATGGCGGTCTGGATGATGATCGGTTAGAGCAAAACGCATTCAGGCGCCCCTCATGCTTCGACAAGCTCAGCATGAGGATATCCATTGAATTCCTCACCCTGGGCTTGTCGAAGGGTGAGTTGGCGATACCGGTCTTAGCGATATTGCGCCGCGGTCTGGCGCATGTGGGCGGTCAACGCTTTCACATCGCCCCGGTTCTGCGCCAGGAAGGCGACGAACTGGTCGCGCTGCGACAAGGCCAGCCAGATCCCCAGGACGCTGATGTCGATCAACTCGGGGCGGCCCGCATCGGTACGTACGCGGAAATCCACTTCCAGCGGACGCTGCCCGCTGCGGTCGCTGGGATCGACCATCACCGTGGTGACGATGAAATCGTCCGGCGCGCGCTGGCTGGAGCCGGTCACCTTCAGGCTCTGGCCCGCATATTTCGCCAGATAGGAGCGATAGACCGCGATGGAATAATCCTGGAAGGCCGCCGCGAATTCATCCCGGTCGACTTGCGGCGCGGTGCGCACATATTGCCCAAGGGTGAAGGCCGCGATCCGCTTGGTGTTGGTCAGGCCCAGAAGCAGCTGCTGGAATCGGTCGGCCCGGTCGGCTTCGCTCAATTGCCGGTCGTTCAGAATGGTAAGGCCCTTCTGAATATTGTCGGCGATGAACATTTCGGCCGGCGTCGCCGCCGAAGCAGGCAACAGGCCGGCCGCGGCCGCGCCCATCGCCAGCGCCAGGATCGTTCTGCGCCGCATTCCGATATCCGTCATTCCGTACCGCCTCATCCGGGGAAGATGCACTTCTACAGACCGGCAAAGTCCCAAATAAGGCCGTGCACGGCAAGGGCTTCATGCTAGGCTTCGGCTGGGAAAAGGGGAGAATAAGAATGGCGAAGCGCGCATCTCTTGCGGTTCTGGCGGCGCTGGCCGCGTTCGGCGCATGTCCGGCAAAGGCCGAAATGGTGGGCAAATACACGCTGGTCTCCGCCCTGCCCCGTCCCGGCGCCACCAAGATCTTCGACAATGATCGCGGCACGGTGTGGGACGTGATCTATCCGCCCGGCATGGCCACCGGCATGCACCGTCATCCCGTCGATTTCGTGGGCGTGGAGCTGATCGAGACCTTGCTGAAAGTCACCACCCCCGACGGCAAGGAGCGCATCAATCCCATCCATCGCGGCCAGATCTATATGCTGCCCAAGGGCCTCACGCACATCGAGGAGAATGTGATCGGCAAGCCGCAGCGCAATTCCATCCTGATCGAACTCAAGGATGCGGGACCGCACGACTATGCCAATACCGGCAAGGACGCTTCGGGCTTCACCGCCGACGGCGCCAAGAAGATCACCGACAATAATCGCGTCACTCTGTGGGATTGGACGACGGGCCCAACCAAGACTTTCTACCAGACCCACGACATGTATCTGGTGCCGATGGATGCGGGCACATTGACGGTGGCGGGCGACGAGCCGTCCAAGGCGCTGCCGGTGGCGAACGGCCAGGTGATCTTCCTGCCCGGCGGCCATGCCCGTTCGCTCCAGGCGCCCGGCGTGCGCATCGCGGTGGTGGAACTCAAATAGACGGCGTTAGTTGTTGACCGGCAGATGACGGCTGATCGCGGACCGCGCGTCATGCACCAGCACATTGACGTCGGTGCCGGCGAATTGGGGCGCGATGAGAAGGCCGGCGACCAGACCGACCAGCAATCCCAGAATGAACTTGACCATTGCTCACTCGCCGCGACCGCAACACACCCAGTCTGGCGAAAAATGACCTGTCCGTCACCTTAAGTTTCCGTATGAGGGAGTTTCACTTGGCCGCCGGCATTTCCACCGGCAGGCCGCGCTTGGACCAGTCCTGAAATGAACCATCATACAGCTGAGCATCGATCCCCAAGGTCCGGGCCGCGAAAATCACCGCCGTGGCCTGAATCCCGATATGGCAATAGGCGATCACATGGTCGCCGGACTTGACCCCGGCGGCGGTGAACAAGGCCTGCAATTCCTCCGGCGATTTCACCTTGCCGTCCGCGCCGCTGATGCTGGTGAAAGGAAGGTTGTGCGCGCCCGGCACATGGCCGGGCACCGCGCCTTCGATGCCCGGCTTTTCGCCACTATAGAATTCCGGCGCGCGCGCATCGATCACGGTCGTACCGGGCGCCTTCAAATGCGACTGGACATAATCCGCGGTCACGATGCGCGACTGCATCTTGAGCGGTGACAGGACCACCATGGTCGCGGCAGGGGCTTCGGCATTCACCGCATGGCCGTCGGCTTCCCAGCCTTTGAGACCGCCATCCAGCAGGGACGATTGCTTGCCCAATCCAGCCGCGTCGAGCGTGAGCATGATGCGGGTGGCCCGCGCGATGCCGTCATTCTCGCTATAGACGATGATGCGCGAGCGATCGGAGACGCCCAGGGACTGCAATTCGGCACGCAGATCGTCCGGCGGCGGCAATTCGGTCATCAGGCCCTCGGGACTCTTGACCGTCAAGCCATTGGGCCCGACCAGATGGGCGCCGGGAATATGCTTGGCTTTATAGCCGTCCGGCGTGCCGACATGCAGGATCACCAGATCCTTGTCGGCGGCATGTTGCGCCAGCCATGCGGAGGTCACCAGCAATTCATCGCGGGGACCGGCGGCCCATGCGCCCGTGCTGCCGACAGTTGCGGTGGCGATGGCGGCGGCGAACAAAAGCGATTTCAACATCAACGTCTCCCGGCCCGATTTCCAGTATTCATCGGCACATGATTAGCATTGGCGGGTGAACCGCGACAGTGCCCGCCTTAATGGCCGGCTTCGAGCCGCACATCGCCGCCCAGCCAGCAGCCTTGCACCGTGCCCGTGGAATCGATTTGAAACCGCACCCGGATTTCCGAAGGCCGGCCCATCGCCCGGCCCTGGCGCACCCTGATACATGATCCGGCGGTCGATCCGGCCGCGGTGACCTGCCCGCTTTCCAGCAAACCGAATGCCAGCGCGGCAGCGGCGATGCCGGTTGCCGCATCCTCGGGATAGCCGGAGGATTTGGGGAATTGCCGCGCATCGAATGTCCAATTCCGCGCATCCGAAACCGCGAAAGGATAAAGGCCGGTCGATCCGATCTTTTCGCAAAGCCCTTCCATCCGCGCGAAATAAGGCTTGAGCTCGTCCAGGATCGTCACACTGTTCAGCGGTATCAGCGTCTTCACCCGGCTGGTACAGGCATTCCAGACCGCCTGCGGCGCCAATGCCGCTTCGTCGATTCCCAGGACCGCCAGGATTTCCGCGATAGCCCCATCCGGCAAAGGATCGAGCCTTCCCTTGGGCTGGCTGATGTCGATGCCGGCTGGGGTGACACGCGCTTCCACCACCCCGCTCAAGGTCGCGATGCGGAGCTGATCGCCGGGCAAACGGCCGAGCTGCTGCAGCAACCAGACCGCGCCGACCGTGGCATGGCCGCACATTTCCATTTCATGATTGGGCACGAAGAAGCGGAAGGTGAAATCGCAGCCGGATCGGTCCGGCGGCGGCGTCACGAAAACGCTTTCATGACCGTACCGGGCGGCAATCGCCCGCATGTCGGCGTCAGCAAGCCCGGCGGCATCGACCACCACCGGCGCGGGATTGCCGCCGCCGGGACCATCCGCAAAAACGCTGACCAGCGCTATCTCACGCGCGTTGGTCATTTTCCCGGCGCGTTCGAGGTTTCGACCGGAAGCTTGCGCCGGGACCAGTCCTCGAACGAGCCGTCATAAAGCTGCGGCTCGATCCCCACCGTGCGGGCGGCGAAAACCACCGCGCTGGACTGGCCGCCAACCTGGCAATAGGCCACCACATGATCGCCGGGCTTGACGCCCGCGGCGGCGAACAAGGCTTTCAATTCGGCGGCCGGTTTCAGCTTGCCATCGGAATCGAAGACTTTGGTGTAGGGAAGGCTGCGGGCGCCGGGGATATGGCCGTCGCCGGTCATCTTGGCGACCATGCCGCCATAGAAGATCGCATCGCGGGCATCGATCAGGTCATAGCCGGGCGCCTTGGCATGGGACTGGACGAAATCGGCGGTCACCACTTTGGGCTGCATGTCGAGCGGCGCCAGATGGCCCGGTTCCGAAGACGCTGCTTCCGTGCTGGTGGCATGACCGGTCTTTTTCCATTCCGCCAGCCCGCCATCGAGCAGCGAAGAGCGATCGCCGAAGCCCGCCACATCCAGCGTGAACAACACGCGGGTGGCGCGCTGGAATTCGCCGGTCTCGTTGTAAACCACGACATGGGAATTGTCGGAGATGCCCAGGCTCTCCATCTGCTTGTGCAGCAGGTCTGCGGGCGGCACTTCGACTTTCAGTTCCGGGCCGGACACTTGAAGGAGTTTGGAATCGACCAGATGCGCGCCGGGAATATGCCCCGCGGCATATCCGTCCGCCGAACCGACATGAAGAATGACGAGATCCTTGTCCGTCGCATGAGTGGCCAGCCAAGTCGGCGTCACCACCAGCTGGTCGCGCGTCGCCGCCTCGGCAGCGGTTGCCGACACCAGAACAGCAGCGAACAGAAGCGGCTTCCACATCGTCGGCTCCCGGCTAAACCCGTGATGCCATTTCACTAGCATCGCGGCCGGGCGGGCGACAAGTTTGGAAAGTTACACGGAATTCAGCCTTCGTTCCCAGGCGAGCGCGCTGGCCACGATTTCGTCCAGCGAGTCGTGCTGCGGTTTCCAGCCCAAAGCGGCTTTCAGCTTGGCGGGATTGGAGACGATGGCGGGCGGATCGCCCGCGCGACGAGGCATTTCCTTGACCGCCAGGAGCGCGCCCGCCGCCTTCTCCACCGCCTTGGCCACTTCGCGCACGGAAAATCCGCGGCCATAGCCGCAATTGAAAATGCTCGAGGCGCCGCCGCCGCGCAAATGCGCCAGGGCCAGCGCATGGGCGCCGATCAAGTCGGAGACATGGATATAGTCGCGCACGCCGGTGCCGTCGGGCGTGGGAAAATCGGTGCCGAAAATCCCCAGATAAGGCGCGCGGCCCAGCGCCACCTGGCAGGCGCGCTTGATCAGATGGGTGGCGCGGGGTGTGGACTGGCCGCTGCGCCCTTTGGGATCGGCGCCCGCGACATTGAAATAGCGCAAGGCCACATAGCGGAAATCATGGGCATGCGCGGTGTCTTCCAGCATCCATTCCGTCATCAGCTTGGAACGGCCATAGGGACTGGCGGGATCCTTGACGGCGTCCTCGGCGATGCTGGCTTCCTCGGTGACGCCATAGACCGCGGCGGTGGACGAGAAGATGAATTGCTTCACCCCGCCCGCGACGCAGCCTTCGATCAGGTCGCGGGATTTGGCGGTGTTGTTGGAATAATACTTCAAAGGATCTTCCACCGATTCCGGCACCACCACCGAACCGGCGAAATGGATCACGGCCTCGACCTTGTGTGTCTTCAGAATGTCACGGACCAGATCCCTGTCGCTGATATCGCCTTCGACGAAGGTGGCTTTTTCCGACACCTGGGCGCGCACGCCGGTGACCAGATTGTCCAGCACCACCACGGAATCGCCCTGGTCGACAAGCTGCAAGGTCATATGGCTGCCGATATAGCCGGCGCCGCCGGTCACCAATACGGACATCACTCCCCCTCAATGCGAATTTCCGGCCCGCGCGGGCGCAGGTCTAATGCGCGCCCGAAGGTTTGGCGAGCGCACGCATATCCTGATCGACCGGCCGGCGCCAGATCGGCACGGTGCGGCCCAGCGCATCCTGGGTGAGCGGCTTTTTCACCAGCAGCAGCAGCGCGGCGCTCAACGCCACGATGATCAGGAAGCCGTCATAATAGGCCATCGACAGAAGCGCGCCGCCAGTGACGAAACCGATGATGCTGACCTGCATCATGCGCGCGAGTTTGACCGCCCAATCCAGTTCGGGTTTGCCCTTGGCGAAAGACAGAGTGGTGGCGGTATTGTACCAGGCGGCCGCAATCAGCATCAGGAAGATGGCAAGGCCGATAAAGCCGTGATCGCCCAACACTTCGAAATAAATGCTGTGCGCGGCGCGGCCGATGGTCAGACTGCCCGGCGAATGATAGGCCAGCGCCACATCGCCCAGATTGACGGACGAGAAGCCGCCGCCAGTGATACGCGCCTCGGCGATGTTGAAGCTGGTCCGCCAGGCTTCGACGCGGCCTTCGAAAGATGAATCCTGACCATAGCTGTTGATGGTCGACATGCGCTCGAACCAGCTCGCGGGAACCAGCGACGGCAGCGCCAAGATCACCACGCCGCCCAGCAGCAGAGGAATGAGACCCGCGCGCGACTTGATCGCATAGAACAGGCCCATCACCGCCAGCGCCGACAAGGCGCCGCGCGAATAGGTGCCGATCACCGCCACGATGGTCAGGCCCATGGTCAGCACAAGGCACATCCGAATCCAGTATTTCTCCGATGTCTCGCGCAAATAGTTGATCAAGGGCAGGATCATCACCAGGGCCAGGCCCAGGCTGTTATTGTCCTCGATCATGGTGTTTTCCGGACCAAAGACATGATGGCGCCCGCCCGTCAGCAGAGTGAAGCCGCCGCCTTTGATTCCGAAATAGGCCAGCGACAAGACGGTCACCCAGACCACGGCCTGAATGCGCCCCTTGGTGTTGGCGATGGTCATCACCGCCAATGCCAGGATGAAAGTCTTCATCGTGCGGTCCCACAATATGTAGGAGAAGCTGCGATGAAGCGCGTAGTAAGTGGTGATCGAAACCCAGACGCCGAATATGACCAGGACAGCGGTGACCGCGTTCATCGGCGCGATTTTCTTTTCCTTGGAAAAGAGCCAGGCGATCGCGGTCAGGGCAGCGAAATAGAAATTGAGCTGGAAATCGCTGAGGAAGCCATAGACCTCCCGCTGCGGGCTCATCAAGGTGATCCAGATCCAGGTCAGGATACCGATGGCCGGCGCGCGCAGGATGAGCGGGAACACGCTTACAAGCGCGGCCAGCAGAACAAGATCACGCACGCGAAGGGGCTCCCCAAAACGAGACTTGATCGCGAGCCATGCAGATATTGTGCCCGCCCGGATCAGCATGGCAGCAAGAGGTTAACTAATGCGTGAAGGTCGTCTTGTACAATGAAATAAAGCGTGAGAACGTCCATCCCGGAGAGTGACCATGTCCGGCCTTCTGTTCCTTGCCTCCGTTATCGGCTTCGTTCTGATCGCCTATTGGGCGTATCGCAACGATGCCATAGGCCTCAGCGAAAACGGGTCCGGACTGCTGGCGATGCGGACTTCGGCCGCCGCCAAGCCCAAGCCCCTCCCCAAATGGAAAAAAGAAGCGCGTCCTGCGGCCGACATCACCCGCCGCCTGGGTTCGCCCAAGGCGTCCGGCGACAAGAAGCCGCTCTGGAACCAGACCTTCCTTCCCGGACGCGACCGCTAACTTTTCCCGTTTTGATACAGTCAGATAAAGGGGCCCGGGGGCAGCCTGACAAAGGCGGACGCCAGGAAGATTCCGGCTGACGCCGCCGCGGCATAAAGACTGGCGGGATCCCTGAGCGCGAACTGGATGGGGTCTTCGGGAACCCGGCCGCGCCGGGCAAATATCCACACCCGGCTGACCCAGTAGAGCAGAAGCGGGCATAGAAGCCACAGTCCCTGAGGCGTGTGGAACGCGACCTTTGCATCCGGGGTGGTCGCATAAAGTGCCAGAATCACTGCCGATAGATAGCCGCCCGCCAGGCCGAAGCTGGCCAGGATGTCCTGATCGCCCGGCCGGTAGGCGTTGGCGCGCGTCGCCTGCCGGGAGCCGGAAAAACGGCTGCTTTTCAATTCGCCATAGCGCGCCAGCATCGCCAGGCCGAAGAAGAAGAAGCCGGCGAACAGCAAAAGCCAGAAAGACGGCATGCTGGCGGCAATGATGAAGCCGGTCAGAACGCGATGCATCGTCAAGGAGGTCAGCGCCAGGACATCCAGAACCAAGGTCTTTTTCAGCCACAGCGAATAGGACAAGGACAGGGTCAGATAGACCGCCATCCAGCCTGCCAGGAGCGGAGACAGGAAAGAGCTCAACCCGAATCCCGCCGCCGCCAGCCCGGCAAACAGCAAAAGCGCGCGGGGAATGGAAAGGCGGGCCGCGGCGAACACGCGGCGATGCTTGACGGCATGACGCCGGTCGGCCCCGAGATCGGCCAGATCATTGGCGACATAGCCGGCCGAGGCGATCAGGCAATACGCACAGAAAGTCAGATAGGCGCTGACCACGAATTGCGGGCTGCCGCGGTTGGCGGCGTCCAAGAGCGGGATGAAGATCAGCAGATTCTTGATCCAGCGGCCCGGACGCAAGGCATCGACATAGCGTCCTGAAACCCGGTCGTCGGGACACAGCACGTCCGCCGTCTGACTGTGCCACATCTGATTTTTGAGAAGCTGTGAGGAAGGCGCCACGATCACCGAGCGGCGCGCGGTCCGCCACACGGGAATATCGGCATGCCCGCTGCCGGCATAATCGAAATCGCCCGACCCGAAACGGGCGCAGAGCGCCTTGGCGATGGTTTCGCCCCTCGGCGTTTTGTCATGTTCGATTTCGATGACATCGGAAAACAGGCCCAGATGATTGGCGATGGCCCGGGCCACTTCGGATTTGGTGCGCGTGACCAGAAATATCGCACGGCCGGATCGGGCTTCGCGGCGCAGGAACGCCAGGAACGGCCGGCGATAGGGCAGCCGCGCAGGATCGAATACCGCCTCCTCGGCTACCCGATCGCGGAACTCCGCCCGGTCCTTGAACAGCCAGGTCAACAGGACGAACAGCATCCATGGCCGCCGGCGCAGCAGTGCCAGGGCAAGTTCGGCCGTGGTCCCCGTGCGAAGAACGGCACCTTCCAGTTTCACGCATAAAGGAATGTTGGGATCGTCGCGCAGATGGCGAACGCGCTGTCCGAGCGCCCTGGTGCTCAGATCTCTCAGCGAAAGGGACAGGATGTTCGTCACGTCCGCACTTTTGTCCGCTCAAATCGCCGCACGATACTACCATCCCCCAAGCGGAGTTGCAGCATTGAGGGATCAGCGCGGCGGCTTTGCCTCCGCGCGCGGCTGGATCGCAAATGTGGGATCGCCCTTGGCTTGTGCCCAGTTGATCCGGCTGGCGCGGGCGGTCACGAATTCATAAGCCGCGCGGGCGCGCGCCGAACCGGTCACCGCATAGGTCGCGCCGGTGGCGGCCCGCATGATCAGACCGTAATCGTTCCAGGTTTCCTCGATATCCTTGGAAGATTTGCCGCCAAGGCTGCTTTTCTGGAACGCCTCGGCCCAGCTGGTGAATCGCCGCCCATTGTCGCCGTCATAGACCTGGAGCATGTAGGCGGCGCCGCGGTCCGGGTCGAAACCTTGATCGCCATTGGTGAAGAGCCCGTCGATGAAATTCGACATCCATCCGACGGTCTTGCCGGCATCGGCATAGCCCATATCGTTGATCCAGTTCAGAACCACCACCAGGAAACCCTGCTGCCAGGGCGCGGTCCAATTGTCGGGCCGGTATGCGCCCGGAATCCAGCCTTCCAGCTGACCCGCCGCTTTCTGACGCCGGTCCTGGACATAGAGCTGCACCAGCTTGGCGAGATTGCCCCGGAGCTTGGCATCGAAATAGCCGCGCATGGGATCGGCGGCGGGCAGAACATAAGCCGCGGTGGCAAGGGTACGCAGCGACCAGGAGACGCCACGCACCTGCTGCCAGGCTTCACCATGCTCGCCGATGAAAAGCCCATGGCTCTGGCCCCGGAAACTGGGATCGTAATAGAGCAGCACATAGGCCGCCTGGGCCGCCAGCTCGTCACGGTAATATTGCGAGCCGGTGAGAAGATACGGCAGATAGCTCAAAGACGGCTGGTGGGCGTCGTCCATGGTCCAGCCATGGAGTTCGTCGCTGAAGGGTTCTGCCAGGATGCCTTTGACGGAATCTTCGCCCCTGGGATCCAGCCACAGATCCGGATGCGCGTCGATCGAAAGCGGCAGTCCGGTTTTGCGTTCGCGCAGATGCCAGGGCACGCTGCCGGCGGCATCGCCATTGGCCAAAAGCACTTCGCGGCTGTCTTCGCTGGCGTCCAGAAGATCGATCACGGCCCACATCGGCAAGGGCCCGATATCCATCCGGCCGCCGGTGTCGGGCATGTGGGTGTCCACCGTGCCATTGTCCATCACCTTGCCGTCCAGCTTGCCCGCGGCCCTGGAAATATCGTCCAGGAAATTTCCCGCGATCCGAAAATCCGGCGCATAGCGGGGCACAGCCCCCGCCGCCGATAATCCCGCCAGGTCCGGCACGATGCGCGGAGACGGCTTGCCGTCGGTCCACAACAGATGGTGCCAGGTGGAGAAGCTGTATTGATGCACGCCGCGCATCTGATAGGCGACGGCGCCCGCCAGCCGCATCTCCACGTCATAATCGAAATTGTCGTCGCGGCGAATTCCGGTCCAGTCATTGTGGAAGATCACATCGATCCGGGCCGGGCCTTGGGCCGGCGTGAAAACGTCGAACAGGATCTGCAGGCGGTCATTGACGTCCGCCATGTAGCGCCGCTCCTGCGCCAGGGGCCCGTTGATCCAGAAACTGGGCACGACATTTTTCGGATTCTGCGCGATGGCGGGAAGATCGATGGTCACGGGTTTGACCGCGCCGCCGGCGCCTTTGATCGTCAAGGTGACCGTGAGGGCCGGGATCGCGGCGGCGGCCGGCGCGGCGGCAGGCTGCGCATCCGCTTGCTTGACGATCTGGGCATTCAGCGTCTTGCCCGACGACATTTGGGGCAAGGCAAGCGTGAGAATGGCATGCCGGACCGAGCCGTCGGCATGGAACGCTTTGGCATCGATCTGGGTGGGGGCGGCGCGGCCGTCCAGCAACACCTGCAGCCGGTCGCCGCGCTGGACGGTTCCGGGCGCGAAGACCTGACCGAAACTGATGGTCCTGGCCGGCATCGAGGTGTCGGCATGAACCTCGAATTTGCCCACCGCGGCGGGCGCTTGCGCCACCGCGGGGGATGACAGGAAAAAGCTGCCCCACAAGAGTCCCGAAGCAAGAATAAGAAGTCTGCCCAACGCCATTACCGTCGCCATCCGATTCGCGCTTCGATAGTCGGCGACCCTAGCCGAGTTCTCCGGCAATTCCCCATCGCAAAGGGCCCGGTGCGGCCGGATTGTGCAGTGTTGGTAAACCGTTAGGGCCCCGCTAGAGATTTTAAGCATAGGGAGCGATTTCCTGTACGGTATAAAGCCGTTTCTTTATAACGGTTTAGCTATTCTGCGATAATCCGGCATTTCAGGGGCGGCACGATTTCTCGAGAAAATACGATGCCGGTCACAAAAGGGCATTGTTCGGTCATGACGCGCGCATCGACGATTTCAAGTTCCTGCGCCATCGCAAAGCATCGCAGCCATGTTTGACCCGGCACAATGGCGCGTCAGCGCGATCATTCCGGCTTATAACAGGGCGGACTTTCTACCCGAGACCATTGCCGCGCTTCTGGCGCAGAGTTCTGCGCCGCATGAGATCATCGTGGTCGATGACGGCTCGACCGACGGAACCGAAGCGGCCGTCGCGCAGTTCGGCGATGCCGTGCGCTACAAGCGTATCGAAAATAGCGGCGCGCCGGTGGCCCGCAATGTGGGCGCGGCGATGGCGACCGGCGACTGGCTGTGGTTCTGCGACAGCGACGATCTGTGGCGCCCCGAATTCCTGGCGCGGATGCGGGCTCTCGCCGCGACTGCGCCTTATCCGAAATTCCTGTTCGGCAATTTCCAGCTGGTGCGAGACGGCGCCTGGGAGACCGCCACCAAATTCGACACCGCACCCAAAGGTTTCTGGGAGGCGATCGCATCCCGGAAAAGCGAAGCCGGCACCATCTTCATCGAGCCGCTCTATCCCCACATCCTGAAATTCCAGCCCATTTTCCCCTCCACCATCGTGATGACCAAGGCCTTGTTCGACGCGGTGGGCGGCTTCGACGCCAAATTCGCCCGCACCGCCAGCGAGGATTTCGAATTTACCTTGCGTTGCGTGGCCGATGCGCCCGTCGGCATGATTGAAACACCCCTGGCCGGGGTCAGGCGGCATGGCGGCAATTTCAGCGGCAACCAGCTGAAGAATCTTCTGGGCGAAGTGACGATATTGCGCCATGCCCAGGTGCATCACAGCGCGGCGCCCCGCTATGCCGCCCTGATCGATGCCGACATCCGGCTGCGCAATCTGCAGGCGCTGGATCTGGCATTCGCCAATGGCGATTATAAGCTGGTGCAGAGCCTCGCCCGCGAAATCGGCAAGGACAATTTGGGCTTCAAGCCGCGGCTCAAGGCTCGGCTGGCCGCATTGCCTGAAATCCTCCGCACGCCTTTCATCGCGCTGGCGCTCAAGACAAATCCAAGCAGCATTCCGCAAGGGCAGGACAAAAGATGAGCCGGGCGCGCGTCCTGCACGTCTTCAAATATTTCCGGCCGCAATTCACCGGCGAAGGCATATTCACCGAAAGGCTGGCCCATGCCTTCGCGGGTTTGAGGCCGGACGTGGCGCATGAGGTGATGGTCACCACCACCCGCGCGCCGGCCGGCACGAACCCGCCAGACCATCTTTCGGCCGTGCATTATCTGAGCGGCGCGGACGGCGCGGCCAGCCAGAAGGAGATCGCAGCCTGGCTTTCGCGCCATGCGGGCCGCTATGCCGCCGTCCATTATCACACCCATGTGGATCGCACCTTCGCGGGCAGCCTGCTGCTCAAGCTGAAAGGATGCCGGCTGATCCTCTCCGCCACACTGGATGACAGCGTCGAGGGCCTGCTTCTCACCTATCGCAGAAATCTGCGCCCGCTGATCCGCCAGCTGTTCCGGCTGATCGACCGGTTCGTGGCGATCAGCCCCAAGCTTTATGCCGAGAACAACCGTTATATTCCGGAGCGCAAATCGTCGCTGATCCCCATCGGCATCGCCATTCCCGACCTTCATGCGTCCGGCGCCCGCGACAGCCGCGAGAAACTCGCCATCGATCCTCATGCGAAAATGCTGGTGTCGGTGGGCGGCATCTGTGCCCGCAAGGACCAGATGTTCCTGGTGCAGCAGATCCACGCGCTCGCCAACCAGCATCCGGACCTGCTGCTGGTTCTGGTCGGCCCGGATGTCGAGCCGGATTATGCCGCAGCCGTCCGCGCCTATGTCGCTGAGCATGGCCTGGAAAAGCAGGTGCGGTTCGCCGGCTATAGCGAAGCGCCCTGGGACTACTACCGGGCGGCGGACGTCATGGTGTTCGCTTCGCATGAGGAGGGTTTCGGCACCGTGGTGATCGAGGCCATGGCCTATGGCCTTCCCGTTGTCGCCCGCCATCTTCCCGGCGTGAACGACACTTTCGTGGAACAGGGCCGATCCGGCTTTCTTTTCACCCGTGACGAGGAATTCCGCACCCATCTCGATCATCTGCTGGGGGCCGATACGGCGCGCCGGGAGATGGGGGAGCATGGCCGCGCTTTCGTGGTCGCCCATTACAACATTGTCGATATCGCCGCCCGCTATCTGGCGCTGTACGGATTTCCCGCCGAGGCCCGGACATGATCGGCGTGGTCATCCCCTATTTCCAAAGAACGCCCGGCCTTCTCAACCGGGCGCTGCGGTCGGTCGCGGCACAGGAAGGGCAACATCCGCTCCAGGTCTATGTGGTCGACGATTCTTCGCCGGTCCCCGCCGAAGGGGAATTGGCCGGACTGGACGAAGCCTTTACGCGCTGCGTCACCATACTGCGCCAGCCCAATGGCGGGCCCGGCGCCGCGCGTAACCTGGCGCTGGACCGGATGGCCGCCGGCATCGATTTTGTCGCCTTCCTGGATTCCGACGACGCCTGGAGCACCGATCATCTGAACAGCGCCGTTGCCGCCTTTGCGGCCGGCGCCACTTTCTATTTCGCGGACTATCAAAGGGAAGAAGACCCGCAAAGCCGCTTCGCCCAGTGCGGCTTCCGTCCGGATGGCGCGCCTCTTGCCGGCAGCGACGGCACGCTTTTCTGGTGCGATGCGCGCATGCTGTCCCGCCACATTATGCTGCGCTCCCCCATCGGGACGCCCACCGTCGCGGTCCGCCGCGACAAGATCGGTGGCATGCGCTTCAATACCAGGCTTCGTTCGGCGGGCGAGGATTCGATCTTCTGGCTGGAATTGCTCCGCGCCGACATCAAAGTCGCCTGCAACACTGCAACCGAAGTGGCGGTCGGACGCGGGGTGAGCGTCTTCAATCACCGCAGCTGGGGTAACGCGGCCGCGCTTCGCACCATCCTGGACGAGATGCGGGCCCAACTGCATCTGCGCCGGCATTTCATCGGCGACGGCGAATTGGTGGCGCAAAGCCGGACCCAGTGCCGCGCGCTGGACCAGGCCTTTTGTCTCAATCTCCTGGGCTGCATCCGGCGGGGGAACTGGCCGCCGTCTCATCTGGTTCTGGCCTATCTTGGGCAAAGGCCCTGGGCCTTGTTGCGGCTGCCGCCTGCAGCGGCCGGGGCGATTGTCCGGAAAATGCGCGCCTCCGCGCGATAATCACGGACCCGGGACACAAAGATATCTTTACCTCTATGTCATAACCTTTTGGGGGTAATTTGACATAATTCGCATCCAATCGGGAACTTGGCCGGCAGCAATCGTCCAATCGGAACAACGACTAACTCTCAAAACCATCTTCGGCTCAGGTTCAGGACCCCTATAATGACCCCTTCCCTTCGTCTCCGACGCCCAGGCCATCGCCTCGCGTTTTCCGCTCCCGGCGAATTGGTATAGGAAGCGGCCAATGACGAATGTGGTCATCCTCGAACATGGGCGCCATGAGCGCAATTACTGGAGCGACATCTGGCGCTACCGGGAACTGTTCTATGTTCTGGCCTGGCGCGATGTCGCCGTTCGCTACAAGCAGACCATCATCGGCGCGTCCTGGGCGCTGATCCGTCCCTTCCTCACCATGGTGGTGTTCACCGTGGTGTTCAGCCGGATCGCCAAATTGCCGTCCGACGGCGTCACGCCCTATCCCCTGATGGTGTTCGTCGGCACCCTGCCCTGGACCTTCTTCTCCACCGGCCTGACCGACGCCTCCAACAGCCTGATCGGCAATTCCAACCTGATCAGCAAAGTCTATTTCCCCCGCCTGATTGTTCCCATCGCGGCGGTGGTGGTGGCGTTCGCGGATTTTCTCATCGCTTTCGCCATCCTGATCGGGATGTTCTTCTGGTACCACTTCATGCCGACCTGGCACGTTGTGTTCTTTCCCGTCTTCGTTCTCGCCGCCATCGCCGCCTGCATCGGGCCTTCCCTGTGGATCACCGCGCTCAACGTCAAATACCGGGACTTCCGCATCATCGTGCCCTTCATCGTGCAGCTGGGTCTCTACATCTCGCCCGTTGGCTTCAGCTCCAGCATCGTGCCCCCGCAATGGCGGCTGCTCTATTCGTTGAACCCGATCGTCGGCGTCATTGACGGATTCCGCTGGTGCCTTCTGGGCAATGACAGCCAGCTCTATCTGCCCGGCGTCGCGCTCAGCTTTGCCGTCATCATTTTCTTCATGTGGCTCGGCGTGCGCCAATTCCGCACCACCGAAAAGAGCTTCGCGGACCTGATCTGACATGACAACACCGGTCATCACCGTCGAAAATCTCTCCAAGCGGTATCTGTTGGGACACCATTCCGATCCCAATATCCGCAACAAGGACGTCAATCTGCGCGACGCCATCGTGCGCACCGCCCGTAATGCCGTGCGCCGCACAGGGGATGTGGTGCGCGGCCGCAACATGATCCAGGGCGATGAGATCGAGGAATTCTGGGCGCTGAAAGGCGTGAGCTTCGACGTCAAGGAAGGCGAAGTCCTAGGCATCATCGGCCGCAACGGCGCGGGCAAGAGCACGTTGCTCAAGATCCTCAGCCGCATCACCGAACCGACCGGCGGCCGGGTGACCCTGAAGGGCCGCGTCGCCAGCCTTCTGGAAGTGGGCACCGGCTTTCACGCCGAATTGTCAGGCCGGGAGAACATCTTTCTCAATGGCGCCATTCTGGGCATGACCCGGGCCGATATCAAAAAGAAGTTCGACGAGATCGTCGCCTTCTCGGAAGTCGAACGCTTCCTCGACACGCCGGTCAAGCGCTATTCCTCGGGCATGTATGTGCGCCTGGCCTTCGCCGTGGCCGCGCATCTGGAGCCGGAAATCCTCATCGTTGACGAAGTGCTGGCCGTGGGCGATGCCGCCTTCCAGGCCAAATGCATGGGCAAGATGAGCTCGGTGGCGCAGGAAAACCGCACCGTCCTGTTCGTGAGCCACAATATGGGCGCGGTGAAGACCCTCACCACACGCTCGATCCTTCTGGAAAGCGGCGTGATCACCGCCAACGGCCCGTCGGAAACCGTGGTGGAGAATTACCTGATCCGCACCCTGGATGCGCGCGCCAAGGCCTTGAAGGCCAAGAATCTGGAAAGCTTCCGCCGCGGCCGGACTTACGAAAATCCGCCGGCCAAAATTCTGGAAGTGAACATCGCCAAACCCAACGAAGATCCGGATTCCTTGCCCGAGATCGAGCTGGGTTCCACTTTCACCATCGAAGTCACTCTGGATGTGGAACGCCCGATCGTGAATGGCGATCTCTGCGTCACTTTGATGAACTCGCAAGGCGACCGCGTCACCTCCTTGGTGGCATCCGACCGAGTCATGGGCCTGTCCATTCAGCCGGGTGAGAAAGTGATCAAGCTTTCGGTCCCCGACCTCTATCTGGCGCCGGGCCGTTATTTCGCCGAAGTCTGGCTGGACCCGATGATCGACGGCATCTCCTGCGACGCCATCTTCGATTACCCGCTGCTGTCGGTGGTCAATAGCGGTCAGGTCACCCATGGCCTGACCCGCCCTTGGGGCTCGGTCTACAGCAAGGACGCCAAATGGAGCGTCACGGAAAAGAAAGAAACCGCGCCGGCGGAAGCTTCGCCGCGCGTTGCGGTCTAGAGCATTTTCACGATTCGCTGAATCGTGAAAACGCTCTATCTCTTTGGTTTGTCGCGGCTCCGGACGGAAAACCGCTACACACTTTTCCTGGAACCGCTTTACCGGACGCGGTTCTGCTCCGCCCGCGCACCGTGAACCAGTCCCGATAGATAGGCATCGCGCATCTGGATTTGCGATTTGCGCATGGCCGGAAAGCCGAACAGCCGCGCGGCCAAGAGCTTGGCCTTTTGTTTCAGTGCTGATTTCAAGATCCAGGCGGGAACGCCGAAAATCTTCCGGCGCATCTTCATGGGGCTATAGGTCATGATCCAGTCGGTCACGCCCAGCCGGAAATTGCGGTGCCACACCCATCCCACCGTGTAGCATTCGCGTGGCACGAAATGATGAATTACGGCGCCCGGCAGATAGATCGCCTTGGCGCCGCCCGCGATCAGGCGTTGCTGCAATTCGCCTTCCTCGCCCACCGGCGAGATTTTCTCCGACGTCACGCCCAGTTCTTCGGAAAACAGACCGGTCTTCTCAAGATCGGCTTTGAACACGGCCCAGTTGGCGCCGAAAAAGAATTCGAAGTCCGAAGCTGGAATTTCCATTTCTTTTTTGCCGTGCGACCAGCCGATGGCGGAGCGGGGAAGGTGCGGGATGAGATCGGCCGGACACTCGGTCTCCGCATCGGGAATGAGCGGGCCGCCGAAGAAATGGCCTTTGCCATGACGTTCGGCGGCGGAGACATAGACCGCCACCATGTCCGTAGGCACCAATATGTCGTCATCGAAGAAGATGAAGAAATCCGCATCGCTGCGCTCGACCGCGTAATTGATCGCCTTGGAGCGTCCGGCGATGGGCGAATAGAGATAGCGCACCCGCCCTCCGATGGAATGGGTGCGGCAAACCTCTTCAGATCCGCTTACGGGCCCGTTCTCCACCACATGGATTTCGACATCGGACGGATAGACGCATTGCGACAGGCTGGTCAGCACCCGCTCCAAGAATGCCGGCCGCTTATAGGTCGGGATGATGATAGCCGTCTTCATTGCGTCATCTCGAATACCGCGTGCGCGAGCCAGGACAGTTTAGCCGCGCCACTCTTGATGGAAACTGGTGCGGTCCCTTCGCCGCCATGGTAGGGGATTTAAGCTTAATATGCCGCAAATTAGCCGATCGGTAGAGTTTGGCTGTGATACTCCCACATCCCTTGCCAGGACCGTTCCGGGCATGGGAAAGGGTAACCGGACGACGGGGACTGATGGGTTTGGCGCAATCTCGATCCTTTCATGATTTTGCGCGAAAAGTCCGGCGCAAGCTGGGTCAGCTTCTGGGCCAGCGCCAGATCGGCGATATTTGGGCCGGTGGAGTCGTCTCCTTCACGTTCGATGATTTTCCCAAAACCGCCTTCACACAAGGCGGCGCCATCCTGGAGCGCCACGGCGTCCGCGGAACCTATTACACCGCGTCCAAACTGGTGGGCACAGAGGGTGCTCTGGGTCCCTTGTTCGACGCCGAAGATCTTCGCGCCGCACATCGCAACGGCCATGAGATCGGCTGCCACACCTACAGCCATCTGCGCTGCTCGGAGGCCGACAGGCCCGCTCTGGTATCCGAAGTGCGGGCCAACGCAGCCGGGATTTCCGCCATCCTCGAAGGCCATATCCCGAAGAATTTCGCCTTTCCCTATGGCGCGACCTCGCCAACCGCCCGGCATGTGATGAAGCGCCATTATGCGTCCTGCCGCGGCATCCGGCCGGGCATCAATCGCAGGATCCCCGACACGGCAGAACTATTCGCCTACAGCGTCTATGCCGGGACCTTCGACGAAGCACGCATGCGCGCGCTGATCGATCAAAACAAATCCTTGGGCGGCTGGCTGATCTTCTATACCCATGATGTGACCGCCGCGCCGTCGCCCTATGGCTGCACCCCGGAACAATGGGACGCCGTGGTCGGCTATGCGGCGAAGACTTCGCCCATCCTGCCGGTGCGCGATGTGATGGCGGCGCTGAACGTTTGACTGCCGATCCTACCGCGCCGCGTAAGCGCGCTCGTCGAACGCTGTCGCCGCATCCGGCGTCCGCCAAAGCTTGCGGATAAAGAAACCAAAGATCGGCAGATCGCACAGCACTTCGCGGATAGTCCAGCGTTCCGGGCGGAATGGCGACATCACGAACAACAGGCCCAGCAACAGCACATGGACGGGAAAATAGATCTCCATCAAAAGCCAGGTGCCCATGTGGAACACGATCAGCCCATAGCCCCAGATCAGATGCAGCCGCGGGCGCAGCGCCACGAACAGCGCCACCAGCTGCATGTAAATCAGCACCAGGAACATGGGATAAGAGAGCCAATAATTTGTGATCACGAAGTGACCCAGCAATGGCACAGTGCCCGTTTCCAGGATCCGGTTGGCCAGCTGCTGGGCCAGCCCGCGTGGGGCGAAATTGCCTTCGATCCCCTGCAATAGCGGGCCCAGGCCCCAGAAGAATTTCCAGAAACCGGCAAAGGAATAGAACAGAAGGACCAGCGCCTGGGTGCCTGCGATGACGGACAGATACGCCATCTTGCCGGCGCGGCGCGGTGCTTTGCGATCCAAGTCAGGCAGAAACACGAAACAGATGCCCAGCCACACCCAGGCATGATAGCTGTGATCCATCGTGCCTTGCGAATTCTCGATCCCGACCGCGCCAAGGAAAAACAGTGCGAACAGGACGCGGAATGTCCGGACCGTGGGGAATTGGAACGACAGGCCTGCGGCCACAAATGCACCTACCACGACCCATTCGATGGCCCAATCGCCGAACATCGGCAGCCAGCGCACCGGCCAGAGGAAGCTCCAAGTCTGCGATTCTCCCACCAAGGTATGAACATCGGGCATCATCAGATAGGCGATGAACATCGACGCCAGATAATAGAAGCGCACGAGACTCTGCGCCCGCAAAAGCTGAGAGCCGATCCTGGAGAAAATCGGATCACGGGACGGATGGACGCTTTCCAGGACGTGGCGGGTTTGCCGGAAGACCCGGTCGATCAGTTTAGTCATAAGCTTTCCTGTAGGATGCCACCACGCGCTCATCCTGAATCTTGCCTGTTTGCAGGCGTTCGATGGGATCGAAGTGCAGCATGACCAGGTCGTATTCCACTTCATGCGCGTCGGCCATGAAGCGATCCTCGATCATGCGCCGCTTTTCATAAGCGAGCTGCGGCTTGTTCTGGTGCAAGGCGCTACCCAACTCTTGCGTCACTTTGGAAACATTGATGTCCCGCTGGCGGGCATGCAGGAACGTGTCCTTCATGTCGTAGAAGAGCTGCGGCTTGGCGAGCGGCTGACCGTCAACGCTGCGCACCAGCAGCGCGTATTCGTTGCGATCGCCGGAACTGGATGAGAACAGGCTCCAGTTGAAGAAGGGAAATATTTCCGGACGGCTATCAAACCGGGCGCCATAAAAGGCGACCAGAATATAGAAGCCCACCACCAGCAGCGGGAAAAGCCGGAAGACTCTGTATCTTGCAAAGCTGGTCATCGTCACCCCACTTCACGATGGGCCGGATTGGGAAAATGTAATCTAGCCCGCCCGGATGAACCTATTGCAAGTCTACGGCGTCGTTAATTTCTCCCGGCCCAGCAGGCGAAGCGTCGTATTCCGGCCGAACCGGAGGACGGGATAGAGAAGGTGCGAAACCGTACGGGAGCTGAAAATACGGGCATGCAGCCAGTTAAAGGCCCCGATCGGCGAGGACAGCATGGCCAGCACGCGGACCGCGTCGGCGCCATGATGATAAGTCCCGTCGATCAGCACCACCATGCCAACATTCAGATCGAAACCCCTTTGCAGGGCATCCGCCACGATGGGCCCGCCATCACGGGCGTTCACATATTGCAGTTTTTCCGAGACATCCCGCAGGCGCACATGTTTGACATACTGCGAACAAAACGGGCACTCGCCGTCATAAATCACGATCAGATTTTTGATGGGCTTGGCCATGTCTTCAATCCGGGGAGCACGCCACTATAGGCAGGGGCCCGACCATCCTCCAGCCGCCGCCCTCAACTAAGTAAATGGGCATGCAACGCGGCTTTTTAAACGGCCGCCCGCCCGTCGTCAGGCTATCGCAATCCTAGTGCCGGAAGCGGTGGGCCAGGCGTGGCCCTTGTTTTTGCAGCCATTTCGGCGCCAGGCCCTGGCATTCGCGCCAGCCATCCTCATAGCCCTGGTCCGCCACCCATTCCCATTGCCGGGCCCAGGCCTCGTCCGGGTCGTAGAAAGGCATCAGGAGGGGATAGAGCGCCCAGCGCAGGTGGTTTTTCCGGCTGAGCCGGCTGGGGGAATAATGATGCTGCTCCCGCATATGGGCCTGGCCCCTGCCCCAACGATATCCCCGAAGCAGGATGGCCGGAATCTGCATCTGCTTGGGCCGGATGATATGGCGGACTCGGGCATCATCCGCGAACCAGCATTTATAGCCCAGCGCGGCAAGGCGAAGCGCGAACTCGGTTTCGCTGCCCATGGGATAGGCCAATGAGCCGTTGGGCCCGATATTCTCGTTGAAGCGCACGCCGGTCCCAAACACCGAAGCGCGGATTGCCATGTTGGTTCCGAACATGCAGCGCGAGTCGCAGGGCCCGCCTTTTTGCTGTTCATTGGTGCCAAAGGCGATGCTGATCACCATATCCTTCATGCGCAATTTGGGCGCATCGGCCGGCCAGTGGGGCACGGTGGATCCGGCGAACAATTCGAACTCCGGGTGATCGTCGGCGGCAGCGCGCCACTTCACCAGCCAGTCCTCCTGGACGATCACATCGTCATCGCAAAAGACATAGAAATCGCCTTCCGCGATTTCCAGTCCGCGATTGAGGCTCCGGTTCTTGCTGGGCACCGGTTCGCTGAGGATCGTTAGCGGCAGGCCGTCCCGGTAAGACTCCAGGATGGACCGGGTATCGTCCGTGCTGGCATTGTCTATGGCAATGAGTTTCCAGCCCCCAACCGGCGCCTCGGTGCGCGTCAGGCTCTCGAGCATTTTCGGGAGCACCGCTCCGCCATTATGGCTCGAGAAGATTACCGACATCATTTGCGTAAACCGTTTCGTACCAGATGGTCGCGTATGCTCTAATAGCCCGGATGCGCGCGGGCCCGCCATATAGTCTAGGATCCAACGGGTTAACTTAGTTTTGAGACATTACGGTCCGCGGGCTTTATGGGTGAAATATAAGGCCGTCCATGCAGGGAAAATCGACCATGTCATCGCGCCGAATGGGACTTGAATGTCGGCCCTGACCCTGGCGATCCGGCGCGCCTGGCAGCGCTGGGATCAGGCCGCTTACGCCCGGCTCTATGGCGGACGCAAAAGCCGCATGACGGGCGCCGGTCCAGGCCGGGCGCTGGACGATTTGCCGATGCAGCCCACGCTCCTTGTAGTCGCCCATCCCGACGATGAAGCATTGGGCGCAGGCGGATTGCTGACCCGTCTCACGAATGCCCGCATCGTGATCGTGACCGACGGCGCGCCGCGGGACGGCGTGGCGGCCCGCGCCGCCGGCTTTGATGGCAACGCTGCCTATCGGCGGACACGGGAAATTGAAACGGCGGATGCAATGACGCTGATCGGCCGCGGCGACATTCCGGTATATCGGCTTGGATTCTCCGACCAGCAGGCGGTCACCAACATTCCGCGCATCGTATCGCGCCTGATGGAAATCATGCGCGCGGAAAATTTCCGCTATGTCGTGACCCATCCGTATGAAGGCGGGCACCCGGATCACGATGCCACGGCGCTGGCGGTTCATGCCGCCTGCTTCCTTTTGCGCGAGGACGGATTCGAAGCGCCTCTGCCGGTGGAGATGACCAGCTACCATCTGGCTGGCGGCCGAATGGTCTATGGCGCTTTTCTCGCGGTCCCGGGCGCGGGGCCGGTGACGACAATCGCGTTCGATGCCGGCGAACAGGATCGCAAGCAGCGCATGCTCCAATGCTACCGGACCCAATATCGCACCTTGACCGAATTTCCGCTGGACGCGGAACGGTTCCGGACGGCGCCGCTTTACGATTTTCTAGAGCCGCCGCATCCGGGACCCTTGGCGTATGAAATTTTCATGTGGCGCATGGATGGAGCAGGTTGGCGCCGTGCGGCCGGGCGCGCGTTGAACCGGCTGGGTCTGCTTCGATCGTCCTGAAATCGGCGCCTTCTGCAATTCTTTCTGATAATCATTATCGGGAAAAGCAGCGCATACCCGCGCAATTCCGCACGCCAATGGCATGTCTTGGGCGTGCCGCAAAAATGCCGCCAAAACCGTCACCCAATTTAACCAATCCACGCTAAGGTCCGCGCAACGAACGCAGGTGACACTGTATAAGCCGGAAAGGCTGCCTGGACGGGCTGCCAGTGATGTGGAATGGGCCGGCCGCAGCTTTGCAAAACGGCTTCATTGAGGGCGGGGAACGAGATGACGGATACGCAATCGGCCGCCGGCTGGCAGCGGAATGAAGCGGTCGCTGTCGGCCGCGATTCCAGCGCTGCCACAAGCGCCAAAGCCGATTCCATCCGCATCGCCGAACATCTGAACAAATATCTTTGTCTCGATGATTTCGAAGCAGCCGCGCGCAAAAAACTTCCGCGCATGCTCTATGGCTATGCCGCCAGCGGCACCGAGACCGACGCTTCCATCCGGCAGAACCGGGACAGCTTCAAGGACTATGCGCTGGTCACGCGCGTGCTCACCAGTGCCATTCATCGCGATCCCAAATGCACGCTGTTCGGCGAAAATCATGCGGCGCCCTTCGGCATCGCGCCGATGGGCGCTGCTGCGCTCTTCGCCTATCGCGGCGATGTGGCGATGGCCGAAGCGGCGAAGGCCGCGAACATCCCCATGGTGCTGAGCGGCGCATCCTTCACGGCCATGGAAGAGGTTGCGCGCGCGGCGCCTGGCACCTGGTTCCAGGCCTATCTCCCCGGTCATCCCGATCAGATCCGGCGCCTGTTGGAGCGCGTCTCGGCCGCCGGCTTCAAGACCCTGGTCATCACCGTCGATGTTCCGGTTCCGGGAAACCGGGAAGTGGACAAGCAGAACGGCTTCAATGTGCCGCTCAAGCTCACGCCCCGGATTCTGTGGGACGGCATTAGCCATCCTTCCTGGCTGATCGGCACGGCGGCGCAGACGGTGCTGCGCCGCGGGCTGCCACATCTTGAAAATTATCGCGCCGTGCGCGGCCCGTCGGTGCTGGCCCGGGCCGATATAAGAGGCGGCGGCGCCGTCGACCGCATGGGCTGGCCGGAAATTCATCTGGTGCGCAGCCTGTGGAAGGGCAAGCTGGTGCTCAAAGGCATTCTGTCCGCCGCCGACGCGACACAGGCGCGCGAATGCGGGGCCGATGGTGTGATCGTTTCCAATCATGGCGGCCGCCAGCTCGACGGTGCCGTGGCGCCGTTGCATGTGCTTCCCGCGATCAAGGCCGCGGTCCCGGACCTGCCCGTGATGCTGGATGGCGGTGTGCGTCGGGGCACCGATGTGATCAAGGCGCTGGCATTGGGCGCGGATTTCGTTTTCGCGGGGCGCCCCTTCCTCTATGCCGCCAGCATCGGGGGCACAGGCGGGGTCGCGCGCGCCATCGCCCTGATGGCCGAGGAATTGAAGCGCAACATGTCGCTGGTGGGGATCTCACGCATGTCGGAGCTGAACGCCGGCTTCGTGATGCCGACCGACGCAGCCATGCGGCGGACCTGGAGCGAACGCGCGGGAGAGACGCCGCACCGCCCCTGAGCGATGGAGTTGCGTCATGATGCTCACCTGCGGTGACCGCAATCCGTCGAATGAATGTCTTGCCGGCCGTGATCGCTCTCAGGGGGCGGCGCGCACGGCGGTCAAGTGGGTATTTTGGGTTTAATGCGAGTTGGGTTTTGATGTCGGTATCGGATCTTTGGTGGCTCCCGGAAAACGTGGACTGGAGCGATGAGGTTCGCTCGCTGGGCGGCGCGGCGGGATGGGACCGTTTCGTTTCCCTGGCGAATTGCCGGATGGATTTCCTGCGCACCGAGCGCCTCGACAAGCTGGCCCGGAAGAATTTCGGCGATCATCCGCCCACCGGTTTGACATTGCCGATCGTGCGCCTGGCGGTCCTGAGCTCGTCGATGGTCTCCCACCTTATTCCCGCCATCCGGGTGGCGTTGATGCGCCGCGGGATGTGGGCCGAAATCTATACCAACCCCTTTGGCCAATATCTTCAGGATCTGATGGATCCGGCTTCGGCGCTTCACGCCTTCAAGCCGAACGCGATTCTTTTCGCTTTCGATGCCCGGCACGCGCTGGGCAAAGCCAATGCCAGCCGCGATGCCGCCGCTTCGGACCGCACGGTCGAAGATTCGGCCGATCATTGCACCCATGTCTGGAACATGGCGCGCCAGGCCTTCGCCTGTCCCATCATCCAGCAGACCATCCTGCCGCTGTTTCCCGCGCTTCTGGGCAGCAACGAGCATCGCCTGCCCGGCTCGCCGCAAGCTATGACCCAGCGCATCAATCAGCGCATCCGCCAGCGCGCCGACGAGGCCGGTGTGGATATTTTGGCCATCGATGCGCGCGCGATGGAGGACGGCCTCGGCAATTGGCACGATCCGGTCTTGTGGCACCGGGCGAAAATCGAGATCGCCCCACCCATGGCGCCGCTTTATGGCGATCTGGTGGCCCGCATCGTCGCGGCCCAGCGCGGCCGCTCCTACAAATGCCTGGTGCTGGATCTGGACAATACGCTGTGGGGCGGAGTGATCGGCGATGACGGCATCGAAGGCATCGTCCTGGGCCAGGGCAGTTCCGAAGGCGAGGCCTTTATCGGCTTCCAAGATTATGCCCAGCGCCTGTCGGAGCGCGGCATCATCCTGGCGGTCTGTTCCAAGAATGACGAGACAATCGCGCTGACGCCGTTCGCCCGCCATCCGGACATGGTGCTGAAACGCTCGTCTTTCGCCGCCTTCGTCGCCAACTGGTCGGACAAGGCCACCAATCTTCGGGCCATCGCGGCTCAGATCAATATTGGGCTGGATGCCCTGGTGTTCGCCGACGACAATCCGTTCGAGCGCAATCTGGTGCGCCGCGAACTGCCCATGGTCGCGGTGCCGGAACTGCCCGAAGACGCGGCCTTCTACGCGAAATGCATCGCCGATGGCGGGTATTTCGAAAGCGTGCGGATGACGGCGGAAGATTTCTCCCGCGCCGGTCAGTACCAGGCCAATGCGGAACGCGAATTTGCCCGCCAGGCCACTGCCGACCTTCCCGCCTATCTGAAAAGCCTGGAAATGGAGATGCGGGTCACGTCCTTCGACTCCCTCGGCCAGGCCCGCATCACCCAACTGATCAACAAGACCAACCAGTTCAACCTTACCACCCGGCGTTATGCGGAGCGCGATGTCGAAGCGGCGATGGCCGACAAGGATACCGTCACCTTCCAGATCCGCCTGACCGACAAATATGGCGATAACGGCATGATCGCCGTCGTCATCGCCAAGCCGTCATCGCGTCCCGGCGAGTTGATGATCGACACCTGGCTGATGAGCTGTCGCGTTCTGGGCCGGCAGGTCGAACACGCGACCTTGAATCTTCTCGTAGAGGAAGCATCGAAGCGGGGCTATCGCGCCGTGGTCGGCGAATTCCGTCCCACGGAAAAGAACGGTCTTGTCCGCGATCACTATGCGAAGCTGGGCTTCGAGGAAGACGGCGCCAATGATGCTGGTGGCAGCTTCTGGCGTCTTCCGGTCGAGACGTACATACCGGTGCATACGCACATTAAAATTGGGGAAAATTAATCGTGACCGATCTTGAAATCATGGATGGAATAACGGAAGTCGTCCGCGAAGCGCTGGACGACGACACGATCATCCTTACGCCCAGCAGCGTTGCTGGCGATTTTGCGGGTTGGGATTCCTTCAAGCACATCGCCATCGTCGTGGCGACGGAGATGCGCTTCGGCGTCAAGTTCCGGACGGCGGAAATCGAGTCGCTGAAGGAAATCGGCGACTTCGTCGCTCTCATCCGGAAGAAGAAGGGGGCTTAAGGATGGCAAACCGTCCGGCGGGGACCGGAAAAGCCGCTTGCGGCTTTCCGCATGGGGATGGGTAGACGCCTTGCTCTTCAACTCCCACATTTTCATTTTCGTCTTCATGCCGCTGGCGCTGTTGGCCTACTACCTGCTGGGCCGGATTAACCATCGCGCCGCCGAACTTTCGCTCGTCGTCAGCTCCTTGATTTTTTACGCCTGGTGGAACCCGCCCTTCCTGCTCATCCTGATGAGCTCGATCGCCTTCAACTATTCGATCAGCCATTGGATCACCCGCAATGAAGGGTTCGATCTGCGCCAGAGCGCGATCCTGGCGCTCGGCATCATCACCAACCTCGCGGTCCTGATCTATTACAAATATCTTTTCGCCTTGATGGGATTTCTGGATTCCATCGGCGTGACCAGCTTGAAACTCGATCCCGTCATCCTGCCGCTGGGCATCTCCTTTTATACCTTCACCCAGATCGGATATCTGGTCGATTGTCGCCAGGGCATGGCCAAGGAACGCGGCCTTCTCGATTACTGCCTGTTCGTCACCTTCTTCCCGCACCTGATCGCGGGGCCGATCCTCCATCACCGGGAGATCATGCCCCAATTCGCCAAGAGCGAAACTTACCGCGTCAGCCGCCGCAACATGGCGATCGGTCTTACCATCTTCATCATCGGGCTGGCCAAGAAGGTTCTGATCGCCGATTCCCTGAGCCAGGTGTCCGGCGCCGGCTTCGACGCGCCCGGCACATTGGGACTCATCCCCTCCTGGCTGACGGCACTGTCTTTTTCCCTTCAGATCTATTTCGATTTTTCCGGCTATTCCGACATGGCGATCGGGCTGGCTTACATGTTCAACATCCGCTTCCCCCTGAACTTCAATTCGCCCTACAAGGCCCGCAACATCATCGATTTCTGGCAGCGCTGGCATATGACCCTGACGCGCTACCTCACCCTCTATCTCTACAATCCCATGGCGATCTGGGTCACCCGCCGGCGCATCGCGCGCGGGGCGCCGATCCTCACCCGCGACAGCAAGACGGTGGGCGGCTTCGTCACCATGATCGCCATCCCCACCCTCATCACCATCGTGCTGGCTGGCGTCTGGCACGGCGCGGGATTGACCTTTCTCATATTCGGCCTGCTGCACGGCCTCTATCTGATCGTCAATCACGCCTGGCGCACTTTCGCGCCGGCGCGGATGCGGCAGGACCCGAAAGGCCGGGTCGCGCTGACCGCCACTGTGATCGTGCAAGTGCTGCTGACCTATCTTGTGGTGCTGGTGGCGCAGGTATTTTTCCGCGCCGGGACGGTGGGCGATGCGACCGCGCTTCTTGCGGGCATGATCGGGCTGCACGCGGGCGGCGCTTTTGCCGGATGGGGATATAATTTCGGATCGGAATCGCAAAGCATCCTGCGGATCGCGGCCTTTTTCGGAATGGCCTGGTTCCTGCCCAATACCCAGCAGATCATGGCCAAATTTCCCGCCGCGCTGGGCCAGATCGCGGCCAACCGCTACCGCCTTCTGGAATGGATGCCGGACCTGAAATGGGCGGTGTCCATGGGATTGGCCGCGGGGCTGGCGATCGCCAACCTGTCGCAGCATTCCGAATTCCTCTATTTCCAATTCTGACGGGCGCGCCGTGTCGAAGGACAAGACAAGTCTTTATCTGACGGCCCTGACGCTTCTGGTGGCGGCGGTTCTGGGCGGCATCGGGCTCTTGAACTATCTGGTCGATCCCTTGTGGTTCTTCGGCGGCAACAAACTTCAACCCCGCAATTTCTCCTGGGACGAACGCATCGCGCGCCTGGCGCGGTTTTCCGCCGGCGACCGCGATTATGACTGCTATATATTCGGCGCTTCCCGCGTGGGCATGATGAGCGAGTATGCGATCAAGGGACATAGCTGCTTCATGGTCTCGTTCGAAAACGGCTCGCCCCGCGAACTGATCGCCTATGCGCAATACATCAAGCGCAATGCCAAACGGGAGCCGGACCTGGTCGTGGTCGGCGTGGACGATTTCGACTTCATCGATCAGGCGGATGCGAACAATGTGCCGCCGGACGTCCTTGCGAACCGAGCGCCGCATTTCTGGGATTATTACTTCTCCTGGGATGTCGCCACCTGGTCCCTCAAGACCCTGCTCGATCAATCGCCGAAGGCGCGCTATTTCGGCAAGGATTTGACCGGCCAGGTCCGCGCCGATGCCGGCACCATGCCGGTGCTGCACATGACGCTGAAGCCGGGACAGAAATGGCATATGAGCCTGAACAGCGTGGCGCAATATGCCAAATTCCGGCAGATATTCCCCAAGGCGCATCTGGTGGGCTATGCCACGCCGGTGGCGGCCGACAAGATCGTGCAATTCAAGGAAACGGGCCTTCTGCCCTTCTATCTGCAAGCCCTGCAAAAGACTTCGGCCCAATTCGACGAAATGTATGACTTCTCCATCCCCTCCCAGGTCACGTCCGATCCGAAATTGACGTATGACGGTTCGCATTATCAACCAGCCGTGTCCGGCCGGATCGCCGCCGCAATCCAGAATCACGAGCCGTCTTTCGGGATCGTGCTTTCGGGCCGCACGCCAGAGGAAATCACCCGGCTTTACGCCGACCGGCTGGAAATATATGCCCCGCAGGGCATCTCGCGGGCGGAATGACCGGCGGTTTCCGGCCGCGCCCGCTCGGGGAAGGCCGTGGCGGGCCGGACGGCCCTGGCTTAGTATGACGCCCGGAAAATGGCCTGTTCGCGCATTCCCTTCCGAAGCATTAACTGCGACCGTTAACCAGCCGAGCGTCTTTTCCAGATTATCAATGAGTTTGGCCTGAGAATAAGCGATGGAATGGCGGCCTTAAGGGATCACCAATCCGCCCCTATCTCGGGAATGTCCCAGGTGACCGGGTTGGACTTGCAGACGCGAATTGTAGCCATATGCCTGGGATGACTTGCGGATGACCCTCGACGATCTTCTCTTTCGTGCGGCGGCGCAGTATCCCGGCAAGCCCGCGCTGATCTTTCAGAAGGAGACCATTCTTTATTCCACGCTTGCCGCCGATGCGCGCCGCTTCGCCTATGCAGTGCGCCGGGCGGGGATCGGTGCCGGCGAGCGGATCGGCATTTTCCTTGAGAAGCGTCCGGAAGCGGCGGTCGCGATCATGGGTGCGGCGGCGGCCGATACGGTCTTCGTGCCCATCAATCCCGCCTTGCGGCCCGCACAGGTCGCGCATCTGGTCAAGGATTGCGGCATCAAGCTTCTCGTCACCTCCCGCGCCCGGATTCCCGAACTGGAAGAAGCGCTGGCCGGTTGCCCTTCGCTGCAGCGGATCGTTTTTGTCGAAGATGAAGACGTCCCGCCGCAAACCAAGGGCGCGCCCAGCCAATCGCTGCGCCGGTTCCTGGAGACGGGCTTGGACAAGGAGCCCACCTGGCCGCGCGGCGCCGATACCGACATGGTGGGCATTCTCTACACTTCCGGTTCGACGGGCGAGCCCAAAGGCGTGATGCTTTCGCACAAGAATTTCGTCGCCAGGGCGAAATGCGTCTCGGAATATCTGGACCTCAACCCGGACGACCGGATCCTGCACCTTCCCCATTACAGCTTCGGCTTCGGGCTCGATCAACTGTTCAACGGCTTTTACGCCGGCGCCACGGGCGTGCTGCACAATTATGTGACGCCGCAGGCCTTGATGAAGCTGATGCTGGAAGAACGCATCACCGGGCTTGCCGGCGTGCCGACGGCCCTGGTGGCGCTGACGGCGCTGGACTGGCCTTTGGAGATCCGCGAGCATCTGCGCTACATCGCGGCCGCGGGCGGGCGCATGCCGGAAAGCGCCACCCGCTATCTGCGTTGCCTGGCCCCGGAGGCCCGCATCTTCCTAATGTACGGCCAGACCGAGACTTTGCGCTCGACCTTTCTTCCCCCCAGCGAAGTGGATCGCCACCCCAATTCGATGGGCCGGCCGATCGCATGTTCGAATATTTATGTGGTGCGGGCGGACGGAACCTTGTGCGGCCCGAACGAGCAGGGCGAACTGGTGCAGACAGGCGACACCGTGGCGATGGGCTATTGGAACGATCCGGAGCGCACCGCGCAGGTCTTCCGGCCGGCGCCCGTTGAAACCGCGGCACCTGGGTCGCAGCCTAAGATCGGCGTCTGGTCCGGCGATATCGTCACCACTGACGAAGACGGGCGGCTTTATTACATCGGCCGCCAGGACGATCTGATCAAGACCAGCGGCTATCGCGTCAGCCCTACCGAGATCGAAGATGTTCTCTATGCCAGCGGGCTGGTGAGCACAGCCGCCGTGGTCGGCGTCAAGCATGCCGATCTGGGCCAGGTCGTGATCGCCTTCGTCACCACCCAGGGCAATGGCGCCTTGGACCGCGACGGATTGCTTGGCCATTGCCGCCGCGAACTGCCGGGCTACATGCTGCCCTACCAGATCGTCCACCGCGACAGCCTTCCCCTCAACGCCAATTCCAAGATCGACCGGCGGCGCCTGGTTTCGGAATATGGCGAGCAGCTCCATGACACGGTTCTGGAACGCCCCCGCGCCGCCTTGGACCTGCCAGCCCGGGAAAAATCCGATCTGGCCGGCCGGACGCTGGAATTCCTGGGCATGCGCCGCCGCACCTCCGCCAGTGTGGCCGACATTTTCGCCTCCGCCTTCAATCTCAAATATGTCGATGAGCAGAAATCCTTCTCCTCGCTTGGCGGCGATTCGCTGTCGTATGTCGATGTCTCCACCGCGCTGGAAGATTTCATCGGCCGCATTCCCGAAGGCTGGGAAAATATGTCGATCGCCGAGCTGGAGCAGATTCCGAGATCCAATTCCTCCAGCACCACCATCGCACCGGACGTTCTGTTGCGCGCCGCAGCGATTTTCGGCGTGGTGGCGCTGCACAACCGCTATTCCAGCGTGGCGGGCGGTCCCAGCCTTCTCTTCGTGCTGTCCGGATTGAGCTTTGCCCGCTTCGCCTGGAACGGTGATCCCGGCCAGGTGCGCCGGTCGATCTTCGGAACCATGATGAAAGTCGTGATCCCGACCATGCTGATGCTGCTGATGTTCTTTGTCGGCGACGGCATTTTCCACTGGAGCACGATTTTCTTCTACGACAATTTCGTGGAGCCCGAGTCGCCGCTATGGTGGGAAGGCGCCTGGTTCGTGCAGGTCCTGTTCCAGATTCTTCTTTTCATGGGGGCCCTAGCCTTCATTCCGGGCGTCGCCCCGTTCGGCGAAAAGCACCGTTATGCGTTCGGGCTGGTGCTGACAGCGGGCACCTTCCTGCTGCATTACATCATGGCGCTGACCGTACACGCGCCGATCATGATGTTCGGCCATCTGCCGCAATTCTTCCTCTGGCAGTTCGCGCTGGGCTGGCTGGTGTTCAGCGCCAAAAGTCAGCTGCAACGGGTGATCACGCTGGCGATCCTGTTCGGCTGCATGGGCGCACTGACCACCATCAATGGCATGAGCGGCGACTACCTGCTGCAGCATCATGCGCCCTATTGGCTGGGCCTGGGCACGCTTCTTCTATTGTGGATGCCGCCCGTCCCGCTTCCGCGCGTTATCGCCGCGCCCATCGTCACGATCGCCAAATCCACACTCTTCATCTATCTGTTCCACTGGCCCTTCGATGTGGTGGCTTACCGGTGGCTGCATATCAATGGCGGCCCGCTGGGGATCATCATTGGGTTCGCCGGCAGTCTGGCGGTGTGGGCGCTTTATGAAGGTCTGGTCCGGATGTTGCGTTCGATGCGCGGCACAAACCGGCAGACCGCCGACGTTTTCGGCTAGGCAATCCGTCACGGCTGAGAAGCACCGCGCTTAAGCGGCCAATCCTATTTGCCGGCCGTTTCCAGCATCAGCGCCTTGTGCGCGGCGATCATGTCGTCCGCCAGATAATTCTTGCGCAGGCGTTCCCTGTTGGCCGTGCCCACCGCCTTGCGCGCCGCGGTTCCGATCACCAGCGCCCGCATGGCGGCGCCCAATTCCCGATCCGACGGATGGACCACATAGGGCTGGTTGGCGCCGGACACCATCTGGCGGACATCGCCAACGTCGGTGGAGGCGATGGGCAGGCCCGCATCCATCGCTTCCAGCACGGCCAGCGGCATCTGCTCGGTATCGCTGGACAGCGCCATCAGATCGCATTGCATGAGAATGTCGCGGACATCCTCGCGCCGGCCCAGAAAGCGGATGGACGATCCCAGCGAGAGCGCCTCGGCTTCCCGCAATACCGCGTCCAGTTCCGGTCCGTCGCCGATCACCAGCAGCACCGCTTCGCTTTTCAGCGGCGCGAAAGCGCGGAGCAGCCGGACCACATTCTTTTCCCGCCGGACAGCGCCCGCCCAGGCGATGCGCGGCAGACCTTGCGGCAGATTGAGCCCCAGCTCCTCGATCCGGGTGGAATAGCGGTCCAGGGGCGCCAGGCCGTTGGGAATGTAATGCACATGGGCCCGGTTCAATCGCCATACATTGAGAGCCAGATCCTGAAGCGCCAGGGACGGCACGATCAGCTGGCTGTGCCGGAGCGCCAGCCGGCGGGTCCAAACGCGGCGGCGGAATTGGCGCTGCGCTTCTTCGGGACCGAAACCGTCTTCCATATGGATATGGGGCACGCGGCCAAAGGCATTGGCCATCGCCCATTCGATCGAACCCCAATTATACGTCATCAAGAGGTCCGGGGCACGCGCCGCAATCTCGTGGCGATAATGGCCGATGCGGCTGGGAAGCGATCCCTTCGTGTGGGGCTGCCCGCCCAGAATGACGCGGATACCAGGAGAGAGAAACTGGGCGGCGGTATAGGCGCCGTCCAGCGCGATCACCGTATGCGAGAATTCGGGACCGAATCCCTTGGCCAGCTGGGTGAAGCGGACCTGGGCGCCCCCGATCTTGAAGGACGGGAAGACGTGAAGAATGTTGAGCGCGCGCGTCACGTCTGAGCCCGGTTTCTGTCTGGCGCCGGATGGCCCAGAATCATCTCTGCATTATTGCGCGCCGTGTGCGAACAAAACCACCCGCACGGTCTGAACCAGGATCGTCAGGTCGAGGAAAAAGTCGTTGTTCTTCACATAATAGAGATCGAAAGCCAGCTTCTGGCGCGCATCCTCGATCGACTCGCCATAGCGATAATTGACTTGCGCCCAGCCCGTGATGCCCGGCTTCACGCGATGACGAAGATCATAATAGGGCACTTCGCGGCGCAGCTGCTGAACGAAATAGGGCCGTTCGGGGCGCGGCCCGATGAAGCTCATATCGCCCTGCAGCACATTGATGATCTGGGGAATCTCGTCGATCCGGGTGGCGCGGATGAAACGGCCGACCTTGGTAACGCGATTGTCCTTGGCGGTCGCCCAGCGCGGCACGCCGTCTTTCTCGGCATCCTGGCGCATGCTGCGGAATTTCCAGACGCGGAAGATGCGCCCGTTCAGTCCCACGCGCTCCTGGCGATAAAAGACCGGCCCCCTGCTCTCCAGCTTGATCGCGATGGCGACCAGAAGCGTGATCGGCAGCACCGCCGCCAGGAAGGCTAGGCTGACGGTGAAATCGCCCACCCGCTTCAAGACGCGGCGGCGGCGGTTGAGCTGAAAGCCGCTGGTGAAGGCGAGCGTGCCGGGACCGACATTGGAAACATCGATCTGGGCGAATTCCCGCTCCCAGAAATTCAGATACTCGACCACATCGATGCCGTTGAGGCGGCATTCCAGAAGATCCCACACCGCCAACCCGCGCTTGTCGTCCACGGCGACGATGATTTCATCGACCCGCATCTGCTGAGCGATCTGCAGGAGCGGGGTCGCCGCATGCGCGGAAGGCTCGCCCACCGCCAGATTGCCTTCGGTGGTCCAAACCCGGTTCTCGACCGCCCGGCAGCTATCGACCGTGCGCACATGCTTGAGATGGTTGCGGCCGGGGCCGTCCATATAGGCGATGACGGCATCGGCGGTCGCGCCCTGGCCCAGCACCAGAACCCGCTTCTTCAGGAAGGAGCTGCGATAATAGATATGGAAGACAAAGCGCATGCACAGCAGGAGCGCCATGAACAGGCTGATGGCTAGGGAAAGAATGCCCACGAACCAGCCGAACGGCACTCCCAGCGCGATCTTGCTGATGGCGAAAAAACCCACGGCCAGAACGAAGATCACCTGCCAGGCGATAGCGAAACGCTTCAGGAAAGTGCGGAAGCTGCGCAGCGCATCGGCATTGTAGATGCCCATCGATGCGCACAAGAGCACGAAGATGCAGGCCAAGGTCGTCGCCTTGGCCAGGTTCAGC
The DNA here is from genome assembly GCA_937865685.1 of uncultured Alphaproteobacteria bacterium. Taxonomy (GTDB): domain Bacteria; phylum Pseudomonadota; class Alphaproteobacteria; order Micropepsales; family Micropepsaceae; genus Rhizomicrobium. The sequence goes on from CALMGU010000076.1 coordinate 48,261, forward strand.
GACACCAGGCTGTTGAAATAGCAGATGGAGCAATGCTGCTCGAGGCTGAGCAGCCTCAGGCCGGCCAGAAACAGGCCCCCATCAAGGCCGGCCAGCACCACGGAAGGCGCCGCTACATAATGACCAAAAAGCCTCACTGGACCCCAAACCCATGCGTTTCATGTTTCACGGATTTCCCGGCCCTAAAGCCGGTCAACCGCATGAAGACGCTGCAACTCATATGCCAGGGCTGCCGCGCCCGAATACGCGCCGTTTCGGGACATTAACCACCGATTTTGAAGAAAAAATAGTTGTCCCGGCATAAACTCCCAGAAGCTTTTTTAAGGGGGAAAGTTCCCCGCCGGGGCTTCAGAGGCCCTTAGCAATTCGCCTGCCAAACTGCTGCCCGCCACAAGGAGAGACATTTGCTGCGCGTTCTGGTCTTTTCGACCCTCTACCCCAACCAGGCGCAGCCCAACCACGGCGTTTTCGTGGAAAATCGCTTGCGTCACACTTTGGCACAGGGCGGGATCGACGCGACGGTCCTGGCGCCAGTCCCATGGTTTCCGTCACGGAACCCTGCTTTCGGCCGCTATGCCCAATTCGCGGGCGTCCCGCGGCAGGAAACGCGGCACGGCCTGACAATCTACCATCCCCGCTATCCGGTCATCCCCAAAGTGGGTAGCCGCTTCACGCCTGCGTTCCTCTACAGAGCGGCCCGGCGCACCCTGGACAAGTTGGCGCGCGCGGGCGTTCCGAAATTCGACCTGATCGACGCGCATTATTTTTATCCCGACGGCGTGGCGGCGGCGCGGCTTGCCAGGGATTTGAATATTCCGCTTCTGATCACCGGGAGGGGCACCGATCTCACGCTGATCCCGCAATCGGCGCCGGAGCGCGCGCAGATCCAATGGGCCGGCCGTCAGGCCAGCGGCATGATCACCGTCTGCGAAGATCTCCGGCAAAAGCTGGTGGGGCTGGGCGAGACGGCATCGCGGGTGGTGACGTTGCGCAATGGCGTGGACCTGAAACGCTTTTCGCCCGGCGACCGCGCGGCGGCGCGCGCCAAGCTGGGACTTGAGGGTTTCACCTTGCTCTCCGTGGGCAGCCTGATCCCGCGGAAGGGTCATGAACTGATCATCGGCGCGCTCGCCGAATTGCCGGACATGACATTGATGATCGCTGGCTCCGGTCCCATGCGCACGGAACTGGAACGCATCGCCGCGGAGAAAGGCGTTGCCTCGCGCGTCCGCTTCCTGGGTGAGATCGCGCATGACGCGCTGGTGGATGCCTATCGCGCCGCCGATATCTTCGTGCTGGCGTCATCGCGCGAAGGCTGGGCCAATGTTCTTCTGGAAGCGATGGCGTCCGGCACGCCCGTGGTCGCAACAAATGTGAACGGCACGCCCGAGGTCGTCACCGATCCCAGGTTGGGCGCCCTGGTGGAAGAACGGTCCGCGCCCGCATTGGCGCATGCCATCCGCGCATTGCGCGAAAAAGCGCCGGATCGCGCCGCCGTAAGGGCCTATGCGGAACAATTCAGCTGGGACGATACTGCGCGCGCGAACAAGGCATTGTTTCTTGCTGCGGCGCGATATGGATATGAAGATCGTTTCAATCCCGCCATCGTAACGGCAGCTTACGACGTTCTCGCCAAACGCCATTTCACGCCCGCGTAACGCCATAATCGTTTGTTAACCAAGTGCCCGTTACTCATACTCGCAGATCTGGAATCCGAACCTACGATCCCAGGACAGAGGCGGACATCACGTGCGACCGAGCGCGGCTGAAAGCAAAATCGTCCAGTTTCCGGCAGCCCGGTCTGCCGGTCGCAACGCTGCAATCCAAGACAAAGCGGCCGATCGGGGCCGCAGGCTGCCCGTCGGCTATTGCATGATGATCTGGACCGCGCTGGCCGCGGCAGGCTGGGGCGCGTTCCACGCCGCCCTCCAACTGATCTGAATTCCCAATCTTCGCGTTAATGCGCCTCGGCCGCATGGTCCAGGAAGCTGGCGAACACCCATAAGAGCCAGAGCGGCTTGGAGAAATCGCGGCTGCCCGCGATATGCGCGTCGGCCATTGCCGCGATCGCTTTGGTATCGAAAAGACCGCTGCCCTTCAGGCGTGCGCCATCCGCGAGGGCACGAACCTGACCGCTGAGCGGCCCGCGGAACCATTCCGCCACCGGCACGGTGAAGCCTTTCTTGGAGCGGTAGAGCAGATCGTGGGGGAGAAAATCCTCCATCGCCTGCTTCAAAATCGCCTTTCCGCCCGCGCCGCGCTGCAGCTTCAGTTCGTCGGGCAGCGAGAAGGCCCAATCCGACAATTCCTGGTCCAGGAACGGCGCGCGCAGTTCCAGCGAATTGGCCATGCTGGCCCGGTCCACCTTGGTCAGGATATCGCCCGGCAGATAGGTCATGATGTCGGTATATTGCGCCCGCTGCAGCATATCGAGCGGCGCATCGATGTTGAAGTGCCGGCGCACCACATCGCCGGAATCGTAACCCCCCAGGCTGTCGCGGAAATCGCGGGAGAGAAACTGGATGCGGATTTCCGGCGGCAAAGCCGACACCATGCGCAGATAGGCATCGGCGGGACCGAGCGATAATTCGCGGAAGGTGGTCTTGGCGCGCAGCATGCGCGGCAGGCGCGCGCCATGGGGATAGATGTCGGCGAGGAACGAAAAAAGCGGCCCGCGCACGCGGTCCGGAATCCAGCCTCGCGCCCGCATCTGCGCGGCGAAGAAGGCGTAGCGGCGATATCCGCCCAGGATTTCGTCGCCGCCGTCACCGGTGAGCGCCGCCTTCACTGTCTGACGCGCCAGCTTGCAAACCGCAAAGGTGGGCAAAGCCGAGATATCGCCGAACGGCTCGTCGTAAATGCCAGGCAGGCGCGGCAACAGGCTGAAATCGCCCGGATCGACAATGCGGATATGATGGCTGGTGCCATAGCGGTCCGACACCGCCTTGGCATAATCGCTTTCGTCGTAATCGCGCTCCTCGAAGCCGATGGAGAAAGTGCTGACCGGCGCGTCCTGAAGCCCCGCCATCAGCGACACCACGGCGCTGGAATCCACGCCGCCCGACAAAAGCGCGCCCACTTCCACATCGGAAATCAGACGCAGCTTCACCGCATGGCGCAGCACATCGACCATCGCTTTCCTGGGATGCTCCGGCATGGTCCTGGCATGCACCTGGTCCAGCAGATTCCAATAGCGCATCAGCTCCGGCGCCTGGCCCCGGCGCACGATCAAGGCATGCGCCGCCGGCAATTTGCGGATCGCGGCATAGATGGTCTTGGGGTCAGGCACATAGCCATAAGTGAAGAAATCTTCGACCGCGACGGGATCGAGCCTGCGATCCAGGCCCGGCGCCTTGAGCAGGGATTTGATTTCCGAGCCGAACACCAGCTGGCCGCCAGCAAGCTCCGCATAATGCATCGGCTTCTTGCCGAAGCGGTCCCGCACCAGCACCAGACTCTGCTGCGGCGCGTCCCATAGCGCGAAAGCGAACATGCCACGCAGCCGGGCGAACAATCCCGTGCCCCAGTGCCGCCAGCCATGCAACAACACCTCGGTATCGCTGCGGGTCTGGAATTGCGCGCCTTCGGCCTTCAGCGCCGCCATCAGGTCCGGGAAATTGTAGATCTCGCCATTGAAGACGATGGTGAGCGCACCATCCACGGTCTGCATGGGCTGAATGCCGCCCGCCAGGTCGATGAAAGCCAGGCGCCGGTGTCCCAGCGCGATGCCGGGCTCGTTGAAGATGCCCTCCCCGTCCGGGCCGCGATGGGCCACCGCATCCGTCATGGCCTGGATCAGGGCCGGATCGAACGAGCGCATGCCCTGGCAATCGAACAATCCCGTCAGACCGCACATGGCTTACGCGTCCTTCCTGCCGGCAGACGCTACAAGCCGCTTTGCCACCGCCACAACCCGTTCGGCGCTATTGACCCAGGTGAGGGATTTTCGCGTGATCGTTTCTCTGGCGGCCGCACCCAGACGCACACGGAGCGCCGGGTCGGCGCAGAGCTTGAGCAACGCCGCTTCCAGCGCGCCCGGATTCTTGGCGAACAGCAGCGCGTCATGACCCTCGGTGAGAATCTCGCGGATATTTTCCATGTCGGGCGCGACGATGGCCGAACCCAACTGCAGATATTCGAACAGCTTGAGTGGCGATGAATAAGGCGTGACATCCGGCAGCACGGCGATGTCGAACGAGGTCACATGGCGGGTGACATCTTCGCGGCCCACAATGCCGGTAATGGTAAGCCGGTCAGGAATGCCTTTGTTGCGGGCATGTTCTTCCAGCGAAGCGCGCGCCGGCCCGTCGCCCACCACCAGCACCCGGATATCATACGCATCGCGATGCAAAGCCGCGAAATCGATCAGCCGATGCACCGCGTTCCAGTCGCGGATGAACCCGGTGAAGCCCAGCACGATCACCGGCTTGCCGTCAGGCCCCGCAGGCATGTCGGTCTTCGGCACCGCCTGGAAACGGGCGGGATCCACGCCATTGGGCACCACGGTGATGCGCGATGGGGGAACGCCATAGCTTTCCACGGTCTTGGCCAGAACCCCGGTGACGGGAAAGGCGTGATCGGCATTGCGCCAGATATAGCCTTGCGCCCAGCGCCCAATGCGATGCAGGCGCAGCCCGTCATTCTTCGCCCGTTCTTCGAACAGGGGCGAATTGACTTCCAGGATCAAGGGCAGGCCCAGACGCTTTCGCACCCAGACACCGGCGAACAGATAGAGGCTGAAGCGCTCATAGATGATATCCGGCCGATATTTCAGCGCGGCCGCGCGCAGGCGCCGATAGGCCTTCAGATTGTAAAGGATCTCCAGCGGCTCATAGAGCCAGGCGGGGATCAACTTCTTGATGCGGTCCACGGCGGAATTGGAGCCGCCGAATTTGGTTTCGGCGAAGGCGGCCGGCCCCACCAGGATCACATCGTGACCCAGGGTCTTCAGCGCCTTCATCAATTCTTCCAGATGGACAGACTGGCCGTCGCGCGAGGCGATGCGATGATGGAAGAGAATTCGCATGATTCAGTGAACCCCTCCCTCTATCGCCTTGTGCAACGAAGCTGTCATAGCACCGGGGCCGCTTTACCTTGGTTAAGAAGCCGGTCGAATTGCTGCAACAGGGCCGGCCAGGCGTAATCCTGCTCCACACGCCGGCGGGCGGCGGCGCCCAGGCTGCCGCCGGACAACCCGGCTGCCGACAGGCAGGCATGCGCAAATTCCTCGGCCGTATCGGCCAGCAGCAATTCACGCCCCGGCTCCGCATGGATGCCCTCCAACGCGTCGCTGGTCACCACGGTGGGGCGGCCCATCGCCATCGCTTCCAGCACCTTGTTCTGGATGCCGCGTGCGATGCGCATCGGCGCCACCGAGGCATCGGCATGGGCAACATAGGCTCGAACGTCCGGCACCCGGCCGGTGACGAAGACGCCGCCGATCGACGTCAGTGCCCGCACTTTCGGCGATGGGCTGGCGCCCACGATGTGAAATTGCGCCGCGGGCATGGTCTGGCGGATCAGAGGCAATATGTCCTGGGCAAACCAGACCACCGCATCGACATTGGGCGGATAATCCATGGTGCCGGTGAAAACGAAATTCGGCTTGTCCAGGGGATAAGGCGGATCGAATGCATGCGCCGGATCGAAATAATCCAGATCGACACCATTGCTGACCGCCCAGATGCGTTGGAGATAACGGGCCTGTTCCTTGCGGAAGACATCAGCCTCCGCTTCGGACACGAAAGTGGACCAGTCACATTCGCGTACGATACGGGCTTCCAGTTCCGCCACACGCCGCCATTCGCGCCGATAGACCTGGCGCATGGGAAAGGATGCCACCTCCGCATAGGAACGCCATTTCTCGGAATCGACATCGATCAGATCGATCAGGCGGATGGCCGAACGCGTTTCGGGCAAATCCAGGATATAGGGCGCCATATTGGACGAGCAGACCACGATGATGTCCGGCTTGATGGTCCGCACCACATCGCGAACCCAGTTCTGCAGCCCCCGGTCGCGGTAGAAAACCACGCTGAGCGCCTCGCCGGTCAGAAGGCCCGACAGAGACAATATCTTGGCATAACCCCGGTCGATCTCGGCGAAATGAGAACTGGCGCACATCGCCCGGACGGTGGGGATATGCTGTACGTCATGGGGATCGTCCACCAGGCAACCCAGATGGATGTCGTGGGATTTGCGCAAATGCCGAAGCAGCTGCAGCACCCTGATTTTCTCCCCCTTGTTGGCGGGATAGGGGATGCGCTGGGTGAGGAAAAGAAGATTGGCCACGGCGGTTACGCCAGGCTACGGCTGATGAAAGGCGAAATCGCGTTGGCCACCGGAATCGGCAACCGCTGCCAGGCCGCGATGATCTTGGCATAGCGCGGATTGGTGGGATTGAGATTGGGCAGGGTATCGCGCTCCAGAAGCAGATATTGGTGTGTGATCGGGCGCGGCTCGAACCCCCAATTGCTCTTAAAACTGTAGGGGCCGGTGCCGACCTTGCTGCGGCCGAAATCGAAGATGGTGGCGCCCCGTTCCACCGCCCGGCGCATCAGCGCCCAATACATCATGTCGTTGGCGCCGCTGCGGCGGGCTTCCACCAGGCTGCCGGTATAATAGGGAAGCACCTTGTCGCGGAAAAAGAAGCTCATCACGCTGGCGGTGGGTACGCCGTCCTTGCGGACGGTGAGAATCTCACACGCCTCGCCGAACACGGTCAGCAGATTTTCATAGAAGCGCCGGGGCAGGATGGGCGTGCCGTGATCGCGCAAGGTGCGGGCATAAAGATCAAAGAATGGCTGGATGCTGCGCTCGATGGAGATGGTAAAGCCCTGCTCCAGGGCCTTGCGGACCACGGCGCGCTGCTTTCGGGGGATCTGCTTGAGGTTGTCGGCTTCCGTGGCGGCAATCGGCCCTTCGAAGCCGGCATAGAGATCGCTTTTCGCCTGCCAGCCGGGTTCCGCTGCCGGACAAGCGCGAAGTTCGACATAGCCGACCTTGCGGTCGCGGCCGAGCTGGGCTGCTTCTTCCAGCACCGCCGCCAAACCCGCGGTGCTGGCGGAGAGCGGACCGCCCCCCACCGTGAAGCCATTGCTGATCAGAAAATGCCCGAACAGCCGGCTGTCGATCTCCGTCAGCGGCAGAATTGCATCGATGGCGCCTGCGCCATCGCGCGAAATCACATAGGGGCAGGCATGGCCGAAGCTGCGCTTGACCACCTCGCGCCAGCCCGACAGCTGGAAGAAATTGGCATCCGGGCGGGAGGCGACAAACGCATCCCATTCGGCCGAAGCCGCTTTTGTATCAGGCAGCAGCATTGCGGGTCTGGGTCGGCGCCCGCTCCGAGGATCCATTGAGGAATATGGAATCCATCCGATCCCAGCGGAAATCGCGGGTCAGCCGGCCAAGCCGTTCGCCGGTCTTGGCCAGATTGGTGTAATGGCGCAGGCGCGATTTCGCCGACACGCCGCCGGGACGCGGCTGATCCGGATCGACTTCCCAGGGATGAATGTAGAACACCGCCGGCAGGCGGTCGCGGCGATTGATACGATTGAGCGCCGCGCGCGACAGCGCATAAGGCAAAAGGCGGAAATAGCCGCCGCCGCCGGCCGGATAATTTTTCGAACCGACGCGGACCGTGGCGATCGGCACTTCGATCAGGCTTTTTGTGCCTGCGGGCTTATAGACCGCGCGCGGTGCATCCGGATTGGAATAATTGTCCCGCGCCACCGGATAGATGCTGGAGGAATAGCGATAACCTTCCTCTTCCAGCAGGGGCCAGGCCCAAGGCGTGGCGGCGCCCACGCTGAAGGTGGCGGCGCGATAGCCGCGCACTTCCACCCCGCCAATATCTTCCAGGATATTCTTGGTGCGGCGGATGTCAGCGCGGAATTCTTCCGGCGTCTGGGAATCGACGCGATAATGACAATAGCCGTGACTGGCCAGTTCATGGCCACCTTCCACGATGGCGCGGATGGTGGCGGGATTGCGCTCGGCGATCCAGCCCAAGGTGAAGAAGGTGCCTTTCACTTTCGACGCGGCGAAGATGTCCAGAATGGTTCTGGTGTTGCGGTCGACGCGCGAGGGATAGCTGTCCCAGTTGGCGCGCGTATACGCCGCCTCAAGAGCCTGGACCTGATAATAGTCCTCCACGTCCACGGACAGGCCGTTCACGATGGAAGATGTTTCCGGTCCCTGCTCCATGGCCACCACTTGTCAGAATCGCCTGGTGATGGCCGCGTACAAGACGTTTTCGGTGACGCTCTGGCCGTTGGTGAAAAGCTGCACCTGGCGCTGATAGGCATAGCCTGCCGCCGCCCGCATGGTGGAATTGATGTCGTACTGAAGACCGACCCTGCCGCCATAGGATTCACTGGAGCCGAAGAAGGGATTGGCAAAGGTGTGGTAGTAATCGATGCCCGCGGCGAAGGCGAGATCCGGGGCAATGCTGCGCTGATAATCGACACCGGATACCAGCGAACGGTCGTGATTGTTGGAAGGCAGCAGCATGCGGTCGTTCCAGGTTGCCCGCAGACCGATGCTCTGGGTTTCCCAGGCATAGACCAGGGCCAGATCGCCTTGCTTGTTCAACGCGGTCTGGTTGTCGATGTTGCCGTTGATCAGGAACTGGGTGGTGCTGAGCTGGGGCGGCAGCTGGATAGCGGCAATGGTGGACGTGTTGAACGCCGTGTTGATCTGAAGCTGGTTCGGCTGAATGGCTTCAAAATAATGGCCTTCGGCGAAGAATTCCTGGGAAATCTGCAGATGCAGATCGCCTCTCCAGGCGGCGTGGCCGAACCGCGCGCCATATTCGACCGAGATGGTGGAATTCTCGCCGCCAGGATTGACGCCGAAAATGTATTCGGCGCCGCCGCTCCACAGTGCATCGTGGATATTCACGATGCCCGGCTGCGTCACATTATCATAGCCGCCGCGCCCGATCAGGCGGATCTCCGGGAAGATCTGGACGTAGAGGGACTGCTGCAAATTATAGGCTTCGAAATTGTGATCGTCCCGCTCGACCTGGGCATTGGTGACCAGCTCATAGCCGCGATAGCGCGCGCCCGTATCGATCGCGGCGGCACCCGCCAGAATCGCGGCATTGTTGGGCAAGCCGACGCTGCTGGCATTGGGATTGTCGAAAAAGACCTGGGCGAAGCGGCCCAGCACATCGACATCGGCGAAATCGTCCAGGGTGGTCGTCAGGTGCGGACCAATATCATAGGTGGCGATTGTGATCTGATTTGCGGTTCCCACCCGGTTGATCGCGGGGGTGCCGAAAGTCGAGACGCTGGCGTTCATCAGCATCGCATTGGCGTCGATCGACAGGAATTCGGGGATCACGGCGTAATTGGCGGTGCCTTGCGCATCGCCGGAGAAGCCGCTGAGCTGGCTCTGGCTGGCATAGGCGTCGTAATAGGCATGGCCGACCAGGCTGGCGGTGAAGGGGCCGTGGACATTGACCTCCGCCCCCACCATCGGGCGGGTGATGAAGTCGGCTTTCTTATCGGTCGAGGTCAAAAGCGCGTTGTCGGTGAAGGTCTCCTGCAGACCCACCAACGGAGAAATCGAGAAATCTCGGGTATCGATCAGCGGGGCGGGGGCGCCGGCAGGCGGCCGTTCCAGGATGCCCGAAAAGACGCTCTGCGCGGAGGCGCCGGTCGATGCCATGGCAAGCAGAAAGACGCAGCCGCCCGCGAATTTACCAGCGCGGCTGGCCCGAAAACCCAAAGACTGCATATCCCCTCGCCACCAAAAGTGACGCCGATTCACGAATTCCTGGAATATCGGACCGGCGACCTGGAATGATCAGTCTTATTGAAGACCATAGCAACCCGGGATTCGTCAATCGGTCCGGCCTGGCGGTGGAGGATACCCAACCCTTCGTCAATGTCTTTCCGGCGGGTCTGTCCCTTGGCGGCAACAAACATGATCTGGCCGGCATAGCCGGCCAGCGAGATGGTCTCGCTGCAGGCCAGGACCGAGCCGGAATCGATGATCACGATCCGTTTCTGGGAGCCGTCATGGAAAGCCTTCAGCAGCTGCGTCATCCGCTCGCTGGTGATCAGTTCGGGCGCGGTGATCCTGGGCAGACCTGCCGGCACGGCATACACGCCCTTGACGCTGGTGGGATAGACGATGTCCTCGATCCCGATTTCCTCATTCTCCAGGAAATCCAGCAAGCCCAGTTCGCCCGAAAGGCCCATGCGGCGGGACAATTCCGGCGAACGCATATCGGCATCGATCAGGATGACGCTGTAGTCGCGTTCGAAGATAAAGCTCATCGCCAGGCCCAGAGTGACCGTGGTCTTGCCTTCGCGGGGGCTGGCGCTGGTGATCAGGATGGTGCGCGGATCCTTGGCCTTGTCCGCGGGCGCATTGTCGATGCGCGACAGGATATGACGTTTGACGACCCGGAAATCCTCGCGGGTGCGGGACTCGTCGAAATGCGGGGTGACGACCGAGCCGACCCGCTTCACGACCCCGCCCCGCTCCTCGACCTTATCCAGGCTCGAAACCGTGTTGGCCGGCACCAGGACGGTGTCGTCGTCTACCGATATGTCGGCGGGAAAAACCTTGCCCGTAAAGGGAACTTTGCTCATCTGACCCATCGCCAATTGCCGCCTGTTATTTCACAAAACCCTGAAACAAGGTTGTCGAATATTGATGGAAAATTGCCTGAAGCCATGGCGACGTGGAAACCGATATCAGAACCGTGGCAACCAAAAGGATAATTCCGAAGGTTACGAAGACGGCAACATGGCGGGAACTTTGAGCAACCTCGCCCGTATGCCAGGTCTGCTCCCAGGAAATCGTTCCTATGACCGGTAGCTGGAAAGCTTCCTCCAGCTCTCTGGGTGCCACGAAGACGCCGGTGATGGCGCCGCGCAGATAGGCCGCTCCGATGCCGCCCGCGATCGCCGCAACCACCGCGAGCAGCAGCAACAACGGACGGTTGGGGCCCGATGGCGTGGCCGGAATCGTGGGCTGGTTGGTGACCTGGAACTTCGCCGAATTGTTCGCGCCATAGACCGCCAGGGACATCTGGGCGGCTTCGCGGCGGGCCAAAAGCTCCTGATAGGCGTTGCGCAGCATGTCGTCGGTACGCTTGAGATCGGCTTCCTGCGCGGCGATCTGCGGCGGCAGGCTGGGTCGGAACCGGGCGCGGCGCAGCCGCGCCTGGGCGGCGGCCAATTGTCCGCGCGCCACAGCGACAGCGGAATTGCCGCCGGCCCTGCTGGTCTGGGCGGCACGCTGCTGCAGTTGCGCCAATTGCTGGCGGGCCGCGATCACGTCGGGATATTGATCAGTGTATTGCAGGCGCAAGGCCGCGATGCGGTCTTCCAGGGCCGCAATTTGTCCCTGCACCGGCGAATCCGAGCCGCCATCGCGCGCCAAAGCGGCAGTATAGGCGGCGCGCGCATTCTCGACATCGCTGGCGGCATCGGCCTCTTCGGCGGTATCCGTCGCCAGAGCGGCGCTGTCGCCATAACGGGCATGGAACGCGGCGATCTTTTGCTGCGATTCATTCAGCTTGCGCTGATAGATCGCGATCTGCGAATCCAGGAAGACATCGGCCTGGCTGAAATCGCGCTGGGCACGATCCTGGGTGCTCGACACGAACTGGGCCAGGAGCAGCCGGACCACATTATAGGCCTTGGCCGGATTGGTGGCGGTGTAGTGGAATTCGGTGAAGCCGTCGCCGGCATCGGGAACAACTTCGATCTTGTTGCGCAAAGACAGGATCGCGGCCTGGCGCTGGGCCGGGTCGAGGCGCGACAGGGTCGGATTCAATTGCTCGGCGACCTTGCCCAGATTCTGGTCGTTGAGGAGGGTCTTCTGCACCACATAGGTGCCGCCATATTCGGCGCCCAAAGAGACATTCGCGGCGGCGGCGGAGAGCGAGGTCTGCCGGGGAACATAGATCTGCGCCCAGGCGTCGTAATTGTCGGGCATCCGCACGATATAGGCGGCGCCTGCCACGAACAGAACGATCGCGGTGATGATGGCCGTCCAGCGATAGCACCAGATGCGAACCATTTCGTCGTAGAGCAGACTGAGTACGGTACCGACCATGTTCCTGTTCGTTCAGTTTGAAAGCGCCCATCAGACCGCCGGGCTGCGTACGCAAGACTAGACATCCGGCCCCGCCGCCGGGCGGGGCCGGATTAACGCATCAGAACCAACGCTCCGGAATGCGGACGACATCGCCCGGCATCAGCTGAACATTGGCTTTCAGGTCGCCCGACTTCATCAGGTCGGCCAGATGAACCGGAATGCCCCGGCTCACGCCATTCTGCGTGCGGATGATCTGGGCGTCATTGCCCGCCGCATAGGTGTTGAGGCCACCCACATCGATCATCACGTCCAGAACCGTCATGCCGGCGCGATACGGCACCGATTTCGGAGTCGCGGCGGCGCCGATGACCCGGATGGAAGCGGCGCTGCCGGTCGCGGTGGCGACGGTGCGGACCAGGACAGTGACCACGGGATCCTGGACATATTTGCCAAGCGCGGTGCGCAGGTCGGCCGCCAGCGCGGTCGGTGTCTTGCCCTGGGCCTGGATGTCGGCCACCAGCGGCGTGGAGATTTTGCCATCCGGCCGGACCGGCAGGGTAACGGACAGGTCCGGATTTTTCCAGACAAAGACCTGCAGTTCGTCGCCAGGCCCGATCAGATAATCGGAAGCGACAGCCGCCGAAGCGGACGAAGCCGGAGCGGCGGCACTGTTTTGCGCCTGTGCCGAGATCGGCGACAGCAGCAGCAAAGCCGCCGCCACATGTGTGAGTTTAAGACAATTCATTGCGATGCCCCTCGTTTGAAGCTCAATTCCCAAACCCAAAGCAAACCCCGTACCAAGTCGTTACGTATCAAAAGCAGACGATCTTCAAGTCTGCCCAAACTGGCACGGGCTGCCCTGCCCAACGCGAACTCCAACCGGCAACCGACAGGCGGCTCCGGTCCCGGGATTACAACGTACGATGCTATAATATTTCCTGAAGGCTGTCGCAGAACTTGGCCAACAATAGGTATCGGTATCGTGACAGTTAATCGCAGGTAACCCAGCCAAAAAACCGGCCCCGGACAGCCTTCCCGGCGGGGAAGGCGCCGCGGCCCTTTTCGGGGGCGGACTTAGCTCAACGGGCCCGGCTTTGCATGCCTTTCCACGGTTTATCCACCGCGGAAAAAGCGGAATATTCCTCCTGGGTTTCCAGGCAGACTTCCGCTCGATACGAGAAAAACAGGTCCGCGGTGCCATATTTGCGCAGGTTCGTGCGTTCGGTGCAGTCCACAACCGGAACCGCCGGCGCGCATTTGACCAACCCGTCCTTGTAGTGGCGCAGCGCTTCATGCGGACCGCATTCCAGCACCTGACCGCTGGAGGTGCCCGCCGCCAGGCCTTCGCTGGACTGGACAACCTTGCCGACCATGATTTTCAGATGCGAGCCGGGAATGCAGCGCACCACTTCGCCTTCATAGCCGCCATTGATCCAGGTATCGTTCAGCATGTGGGACGCGGGAAATTCATGGCCTTCCGCCGACACGCAGACCGCATGGATGGTCTTGACGATAGTGGCCTCCTGGATGGTGCATCGGGCCCGGGCGGGCGCGGTTTCCACATTCAAGGTGCCGATATCGCCGCCCGCGAACGCCGCCGGCGCTTCCGGCGCCCAGCCGCCGCCGCCGATCACGATCGCGCCAGCTCCAGCAAAACTTGCGGCATTGGCTGCCGCGCTGGCGCTGGCCACCGCCGATGCCTCGGCGCTGACCGAGATATTGTCGCCGCCCTTGTTGATGACAATGCTCTTGTTGATGTTGATATTCTTGGAATTATCGATGGTTTTCGAATTGTCGATATTCTTGGTGACGTTGATGGTCTTGGAATTGTCGATGTTGTTGGTCACATCGATGGATTTGTTGATCGTCACCGGCTTGTAGACGTTGATATTGTTCTCGATCGTGGTGGACTTATAGATCCGGATATTGGTGCCACCGGAGGGGCGGCCCGGATGACCGACCGGCCCGCAGGTCGAAGGAGACGGCACATGGCCCATGCCGCCGCCATATGTCCCCATCTGGGGCATCCCGCCGGCTTGAGCCATCAGCGGCGCGCCAGTAATGGCCGCGGTAACGAGCGCGGAGGTCAGGAAATGTGCGGCCCTGTTCGGCATTGCTTCTCCCGGCGTCCCTTTCGGACGTGAAATCCCGGCAGGAGCAGCTTCACAAACCATGCCATCGGGCGCCGAGCCTGGAGCGGGCACCTGTTCCATATCGGAACATGTGCCCGCTGCCGGTTACTCGCCTTCCCAGAAATTCCGCAATTCGCGATTGAATTCCGCCCAGCGTTCTTCAGGGAAAAAGATCCGCGCGCCCGTCAATTCCACCAAGCGCCGTGTGCCCGGCAGAGTCTCGGCCAGCCAGCGGCCCCATGCGGCAGGAAAATAGATATCGTCGGTGCCCCACACGATCAGGGCGGGCGCCGCCAGCACTTTCAGGCCGTCTTCGATGGCGAGGGTGTGCTTGTTGTCGAACGCCGCCAGGAAGCGCTGAAAATCCGAGAGCCGCTGCTCGCTCTTCACCAGCGGCCGCAGATAGGCCTCGATATCGGCATCGCTTATCTTGCCCGCATCTTCATAGGCCAGTCCCAGCGCATCCGGCGAACGATAGGCGCTCTTGTCCGCCAGCATGGCGTTCAGCGCGCCGGACAGACCGCCCGCCGCCGCCATCGCCAGAAACGGCTTGAACGCTTCCGGCGGCCAATTGTCCTGCGCATCGCAATTGGTCAGGGTCAAACTGCGCACCCGGTCCGGATGATTGGCGGCAAAGATCTGCGCGATGCCGCCGCCGCTGTCATTGCCCACCAGATCGACCTTGTCGATCTTCAATGCGTCCAGGAATTGCAGCAGCATTTCGGCATTGGCGGTGACGGAGACATCGCCGCCCGGTGCCATTTCCGTGGCGCCATGGGCCAGAAGATCGGGCGCGATGCAGCGCCTTATGTCCGACAGATGCGCCAGCTGGTGGCGCCACAGATGATTGTTCAGCAGAACGCCATGCACGAACAGCGCGGCGGGGCCTTTGCCTTCTTCCGCACAGGCAATCTTGCCCGACGGTGTTTGAACGGTCTTGAGGGTCACGATCAGCCCTCCGTCCGCAAGGCGGAGGCTTTGGCCTCGCGCAAACTCTGCGCGCATTCCTCGCAGCAGACTTCCACCACATGCCCCCCGATCGTCACCGTGATGGCGGTCTCATCCAGCTTGCAGTCGCAAGCAGCGCAACTTTTCTCGTCCATGACTTCGTCCTTTCTTGTTCATCATTCGATGACGGCAAGGACCATTTTCGGGGGAAATGTCGCTATCAGGATCTTTAGCGATCTGCGGTCTGGACTTAGTTGCAGACGCTCAACATTTTGTCATGGCCCACCACCCCGGTCCGCGCAAAGCGCGGCCGGAGTGTAAATTCCGTGTGGGCCATCCAGTCGATCCATCCCCGCATTGTTGGCAGAAGAGCCTGCGTCACCTGGATGGCCCGCATTTGCGGGCCATGACAGCAAAACTCAATTCCCGTGGAAGTTGGACGCTAGTGCGCCATCGCCGCCTGTCGGAACTCCGACGGCGAGCGGCCATAGGCCTCGCGGAATGCGGCGCTGAAATGGCTGTGGCTGGAGAAACCCAGATCCAGGCCTAGTGCTGTCAGATCGTCATATTGCGGCAAAAGCTCCAGAGCCCGCGCCAGCCTGAGCCTGAGCTGGTAGCGATAAAGCGGAATGCCTTCCACTTTGCGGAAGATCTGGGTGAGATAGACCGGCGAGCCGCCCACCTCGGCCGCGATCTCGCCCAAGGTCCAGCGGCGGGACAGATCGGACGCCAGAACCAGCTTCACCCGGTCGGCCAGCCGCTGCGGCGCGATGCCGGCATCGCTGGCATGGCTGGTGCGCGGGCCCAGCGCCCGCTGCACCAGGGTCAAGGCCACGCTTTCCGCTTCCAGGGGCTGGGCGATGCCCTGGCGCAGGCCATGGCGCAGCAGCGCCACCAGCGCCTGGGTGCGCGGATCGATGCGAAGGCGCTGGCGGCGGAACGCCAGGCGATTGCCTTCGCGCAAGAGCGGCTTTGGCGCCAGCTCGCGCAGCACCGGCTCGCTGATGAAGAGCGACAGGGAGGCGTCGCCCCCCATCACCGGATGGCTGACGCGATAGGATTCGCCGGCATTGAAGAACAGGACCTGGTTGGCTTCGGCGATCGCCTGATCGCGGCCCAGATGCCGGGCATAGACGCCGCGATAGGGAAACACCAGTTCGGTGGCGCCCGCGCATTCCTCCGCGCTCTGATGACGGCAATGCCCGGCGCAGCAGACATCGCGCACCGTGACGGTGGCAGTATTGAGCAAGGTCTGAACCGAAAAATCGGACACGCGAAGGACACTCCGACTGGCTATCCGGCGGTCTCTTCGATGGAATCGACGCGGTCGGGATAAAAGGCCAGATACTCTTTTATCGCCGCCACGGCGGCATAGGGGCTCTCATAGGTCCATACCGCATTGCGTGACCGCTCGCCACCGACGGGGATACTGTAATAGCTGCAATCGCCTTTATAAGGGCAATAGGTGTGATGATCGGTCCGCTCCAAGAGCGACATGTCCACGTCGCGGCGGGGGACATATTTGACCCCTGGGTAAGAGGCTTCCTGCAGGACCAGCGCATTCCTGCTATCGGCGATCACCCGAGCGCCCAGCTTGACGATGACCCGGCCGGACGCGGGCGTGATGGTGATGGGATGGTCGGGCCCAGGAATTTTCATTGGCTTGCCGCTCATGCCTCGCCTCCGGTGATGGGAGAATCCGAGATGGAGACCGGATCCTGCCCGGTCAAGGCAGGCGGCGATTTTACTTTGTGCCCGGCTGCATTAGCGTGACGCGCCATGACCCTGCAGACCCTGCTCCAAGAAGCCCAATCATTGCATCAGGCCGGCCGCCTGGCGGAAGCCGAGGGGCTTTACCGGCGAGTGCTGGCCCAGGTGCCGCCGAATTCCCAGCTCCAACATCTTCTGGCGCTGGTTCAGTTCCAGCAGCAGCGCCATGGCGAAGCTCTGGCATCGGTCGCGGCGGCCCTGGCGATCAATCCGGAAGCGAGCGAATCTCTGGCCCTCAAGGGGGCCATGCTGGCGGCCACGGGCCGGAGCGATGAGGCCCTGATCCTGTTCGGCCGCGCCTTGGCACTGAAGCCGGATCTGCTGGATGCGCTCTATAACCGTGCCTTGCTCCTGACCCAGATGAACCGTCCTGCGGAAGCCGTGACGGACTTTGACCGGCTTCTGGCGCTGGCCCCGGCGCAGGTGGAAGCCTGGGTCAATCGCGGCGTGGCGTTGCAGCAATGGGCAAAGCTGGCCGACGCCATCGCCAGCTATGACCGGGCCATCGATCTGGTGCCGGGTCATATGCATGCCTGGCTCAATCGCGGCACGGCTTTGCTGGCCCTGGGCCGTTTCGCCGACGCGCTCGCCAGCTTCGACAAGGCGCTGGCGCTGGCGCAGCGCCAGGCCGGCGCGTGGATCGGACGGGGCCGCGCCCAGATGGGCTTGCTGCGCTTCGAAGAGGCGCTGGAAAGCTACGACACCGCGCTCGAAATCGTGCCGGGCGACGCGGCCGCCCTGGAGCAGCGCGCCGCGCTTTTGGAAACCATCAAGCTGTTGGGCGACATCCCTCCCGGCGCCGACGCGTTGAAGGTCTGGCAGGAGCGCGGCGCGATGTTCCAGATCACCCAGCGCTTTCCCGAAGCCTTGATCGCGCTGGACAAGGTGCTGGCGCTTGATCCCCTCGACTCCACCGCCTTGATGCGCAAAGGCGCGGTCCTGTGCGAAGCCCGCCGCGTGGCGGAGGGTATGGAAGTCTATCGTCATCACGCCGATGTCACTTTGGCCGGCAAGCCGGTGACGTCCGGCGAGGATCCGCCGCACAAGCAGCGCCATGACGGCGAACAGCGCGCCTGGCTTGCGGCACGCGGCATCAATGACAACGGCTTTCGCCTGGAGCCGGGCGCCCGGATCGACGGGCCGGCGGTCAATCCCGCCAATGCCAAGGATATCGCGGCGCGTTGGAGCCAGACCGATCCGCCCGTGGTGGTGATCGACAATCTTCTCACGGAAGAAGCGCTGGAAGGTCTCCGGCGCTTCTGCTGGGGCTCGACCATGTGGCGGCGCTCCTACAAGAACGGCTATCTGGGCGCGATGCCGGAAACCGGCTTCGCCTGCCCTTTGCTGGCGCAGATCGCGGACGAATTGCGCGAAGTCTTTCCCACCGTGATCGGCGATCACGGACTGCGCCGCACCTGGGGTTTTAAATATGACAGCAGCCTCACGGGCATTCCCATGCATGCCGACCAGGCGGCGGTGAATGTGAATTTCTGGATCGCGCCGGACGGCGCCAACCAAGACCCCGGCAGCGGCGGCCTGGTGGTATGGGACATCAAAGCGCCGCGGGACTGGGATTTTGCCCGCTACAACACCGACGAGGCGGCGATCCGCGCCTTCCTGGCGGGGAAAAACGCCAAGCCGATCGTGGTGCCGCACCGGCCCAACCGGGCCGTGATCTTCGATTCCGACCTGTTCCACGAAACCGACAAGATCGTTTTCAAGGACGGCTATGAGAACCGGCGCATCAACGTCACCATGCTCTATGGACGGCGCGCCTATTATGGCGGCTGATATCGCATGACGGCCCCGGAAAAATCCTTGAACGCCAAGGCGCTGGACGATGTCGCGGCCCGCACCCTGCGCGACTATGCCGTCCGTGCCGAGCGGTTTCGCGAACAGACCGCCGACCATGATGTCAGTCAGAATGTCGCCGCCCTCTTGGATGCCATCGAAGGACGAGGGCCATTCGCCATCCTGGACGCGGGCTGCGGTCCGGGCCGCGATTTGAAGACTTTTGCGAGCCTGGGCCACAGCGCCACCGGCCTGGAAGGCTGCCCGGAATTCGCCGCCATGGCCCGCGCGGCGGGATTCGAGGTGCTGGAGCAGAATTTCCTGGCCTTGGATCTTCCCTCAAACCATTTCGACGGCATTTTCGCCAACGCCACGCTTTTCCATATTCCCACGCAGGAATTGCCCCGCGCGCTGAAGCAATTTCGCGCCGCACTGAAACCGCGCGGTGTCCTGTTCAGCTCCAATCCCCGCGGCGAAAATCAGGAAGGCTGGTTCAGCGGCCGCTATTGCGCCTATCACGATTGGGATGCATGGCGCGGCTATGTGACGGAGGCGGGCTTCGAGGAAGTCCGCCATTATTACAGGCCCGACGGATTGCCCCGCGAACAGCAACCCTGGCTCGCCAGCGTATGGCGCAAAAAATAAGCCCTCCTGCTTCCAGGAGGGCTTATTTCACTTTCTACGAAGCGCTGACTTAAGCCGACACCACTTTGTTGAAGGCGGCGAAGAAGCCTTCCATGTCCTGCTTGGAGCCGATGGAAATGCGCGACACGGTGGGCCAGCTTGCCCAGCGGGGGCCGGCGATCTCCACGCCCTGGGCGCGGAATGCCGTCTGCATCTCCTTCGCCGTCTTGGTCTTCCAGTCGATCATCAGCATGTTGGCTTCACTGGGACCGATCAGCTTCAACCCGCGCTTGGTGAGGAACTCCACCGTCATGGCGCTGTTGTCCATCAGCGTCTTGCGCCGCTGATCGATAATGGTCTTGGCAGTAAGGCTGGCGATGGCGCAGGCCGCCGACGG
>CALMGU010000077.1 GCA_937865685.1 uncultured Alphaproteobacteria bacterium
ATCCGGTCTCGCTGATCTATCCCAGCCAGCGCCAGGAGCCGCTCAAATTGCGGGCCTTCCTGGATTTCGCGGTGCCGCGGCTGCGCAAGCGCCTGGGCTATCAAGCCGCGTGATCGCGCGGAAATATTCCAGCACCGGCTCTGTGGTTGCGTCCGTCGTGGAGGGGCATCTTGAAAGGAAAATGGGGCCGGTACATCTTTGTACCGCGTAAGCCCGTTCCCCACGGGATTGCGGAGCGCGGCGCCATTCCGGTGCCCGCAACCCAAAGAGGACGGACCATGAAATTCGCGATCGCGGCTTCGCTTCTGGCGTTGGCGTCAACCCAGGCTTATGCGCAGATCAATGCGGGCGCGCAGAAGCCCGAAGCCGATATGCCCTTCAAACTGACCCAGGTCGCCACCTTCAACCTGCCCTGGCGGATGGCGTTCCTGCCCGACGGGCGGATGCTGGTGACGGAAAAGGTCGGGCCGGTCTGGCTGGTCACGCAGCAGGGCCAGAAATTCCCCGTCGCCAATGTGCCCGCCGTGGTTTATGGCGGGCAGGGCGGCATGCTGGGCGTGTTCCTGTCGCCCCATTACGCCACCGATCACAATGTCTATCTCACCTATTCGGAGCCGGGCGAATATGGCTCCGGCCTGGCGCTGGCGCGGGCCAAGCTTTCGCTGACGGACAAGAGCGCCAGCCTGGACGGTCTGCAGGTGATCTGGCGCGACCTGCCCACCGGCAAGGGCGGCCAGTTCGGCGCGCAGATCGCCTTTTCGCCGGACGGGCAATATCTCTATCTCACCGTGGGCGAACGTCAGCGCATGACGCCCGCGCAGGATCCCAATACAGAGCTGGGCAAAATTCTGCGGCTGACGCTCGACGGCAAACCCGCGCCGGGCAATCCGATGGCGGGCAAGACCGGCGCCGCGACGCGGCCCCTGATCGATCCGCCCCGCGATACCGAAGCGGCCAAGACCGCGCCCATCGTCAGCACTTATACGTTGAAAGGCCCCAACCTGGCGCCGGCGGAAACCTGGAGCAGCGGGCATCGCACGCCCTACGGCCTGGCGTTCGGACCCGATGGCCGCTTGTGGGAAGCCGAGCATGGCCCGCGCGGCGGCGACGAGTTGAACCTGGTCGAACCGGGCAAGAATTACGGCTGGCCGCTGGTCTCCTATGCCGTCAATTACAATGGCGTGCCGATCCCCAGCCCCGATGGCCGCAGCGATCTCACCAAGCCGGTGATCTATTGGACGCCGATCATCGCGCCGGGAAGCCTCACTTTCTACAAGGGCGCGATGTTCCCGCAATGGAATGGCTCGGCCCTGATGGGAGGCATGGACAGCCAGGCCTTGTTCCGCATCACCTTCGACGGCAAGGGCGGCGCCAAGCCCGCCGAACGCTGGAGCGTGGGCAAGCGCATCCGCGACGTGGAAGTGGGCCCCGACGGTGCGCTGTGGCTCCTGGAAGACGACAAGGCCGGCGGCATGTTCAAGGTGACGCCGAAGTAGAGAGGAGCGGTGCGGCGTTAGCTGCATGAGCATGTCCGGTGGACATGCGAAAGCGACGAGCGCGGCGAGCACGAGCGAGCCGCAATGCGACCCGCAACTAACGCGCAAGCGAGGGTCGTGCGGAGGTGACGGCATGGTGATACGGGCCGGGCAGCCAGATCGGTTGTCCGGCCCGTGTTTTTAGATGCGGCAAGCC
Organism: uncultured Alphaproteobacteria bacterium; assembly: GCA_937865685.1. Taxonomy (GTDB): domain Bacteria; phylum Pseudomonadota; class Alphaproteobacteria; order Micropepsales; family Micropepsaceae; genus Rhizomicrobium. The sequence continues at coordinate 1,693 of CALMGU010000077.1, forward strand.
CCGTGATCGCCGCTCCAATTTCCGCTAATCTCGCCCCCGGAAACAGAGCAAAGGGGGCACGCATGAAATCATTATTCGGTGTGACGGGCGCGCTGTTGTTGATGGCGGCGCCGATGGCCCATGCGGCCGATGCGGGCGTGGACGCCACGATACGCCAGGTGACCGAGGCTTTCGCCAAGCTCGACATGAAGGCGATCAAGGCTTTGCATGTCGCGGCGCCCGCGATCAACGACGAATTCGCGCCCTTCCATTGGAGCGGGGCGAATGCATTCGACACCTGGGCTGCGGCGCTGGGCAAATCGGAAGCTGCCGAAGGGATCAGCGGCGGGCAGATGGCCATCAGCGCGCCGTCGCGTGAAGTGGTCTCAGGCGATCATGCCTATGTGGTCACGCCTGCGACCTATACCTTCAAACAGAAAGGCGTGACGATGCGCGAGACCGCGCAATTCACCTTCATCCTGAACAAGGAAGCATCGGGCTGGAAAATCGCGTCCTGGACCTGGACCAGCCCGGACCCGAAGCCGGTGCACTGATCCTTCAAAACGCCATCTTCAAAATGGACGTTCGCCGCGCCAGTTGCCCGCCTGGGCATAGCGGCAGACCAGGACCTCCTCGCGCTCGCCGGCGGCTTCGGCGCAGCCGACCTGGCGCGTATTGGCCCAGACCAGCTGGGTGTAATGGCCCACATCGGCGACGCGGCCGGTGATGCTGTTGTCGGGAAAGACGCCGGGGCGGAAATACTGCTTTTCCCGGATCCAGGCGCCCACCATGGCTTCGGGACCGAAATAGCCTTTGGTGCCCGCCCACAGATTTTCGCCTTCGGGGTTGCGGCGGTTTTCCGGCGCATGTTCGAAGCGGCCGGTGGTGGCGAGATAATCGGCCCAGCGTTGCGCCGATTGGGCCAGTGCCGGATTCCAGTTCAGCGGTTGAAGGCCCAGGCTCGCGCGCTCCTGATTGTGCGCGATCAGGATGCGCTCATCGATGCTGGTCTGCTCGCCGATCGCGCCCATGAAGAAGGGTGTGGCGCACAGCATCGCGCCTGCCATGACCCGCGATTTCCAGCGCTCCTGCGCCATGATGAGAGGCTCCCCGCGTTACGGCGGAAGTCTCCCAGCGTTGGGTTTCCAGGGCGTGGAAAGATCTGGTTAAGGTTTGGGCGAAGCGCGCGCTACAGTTTGATGCGCATTTATCGCGCATTTTACGGGACTGGCTTGTTCCGGGAAAACCGCATGGCGGTTTTCCGTCAGACCCGCGGCAAATGAGATGAACGGCGCGTTAGCCTTGTTTGGCTTGCGGCTGCGGGACGATGAAAACCGGATCGCCTTTCGCCATCACCGCGAAAAGTTTTTTGGCGAATTCCGGCGGCACGCCGACGCAGCCATGCGTGGCATAGCCTTCGCGGACATTGCTGCCATGGATCGCCACGCCGTCATCGGTGAGACGCAGCATATAGGGCATCGCCGCGTCGTAAGCGTGCGAATGATAGTCGGCGGATTTCTGCAGCACGGTGAAATCGCCGGTGGGCGTGGGCTTGCCGTCGGTGCCGTAAAGGATCACGGCGGAGCCGATCTCATGGCCGCCGCGAAATACCGACAGGATCTGATGGGCGAGATCCACGCGCACCCACATCGCGCCGCTTTTGGGAATGCGCTCTTCGTCCCAAACAAAGCTGCCGAACGTCATCGGGCCTTTGATGTTGAGCGCGCTCTTCACAATCTCTTCATGACCGCCGGGCAGTTTGAGGCGCGGATAATCGCTCGCGGCATACCAGATGCGGGTGCCGGGCGAATTTTCGGGGACATGTGCCAGAAGCGCGGCGGATTTGGCGTCGAGCGCGCCCCCAGGCGCGGCGGCGGGTTCTTTGGCGGCGGGCCACAGCATGATGCCGGCAAGGCTGACCAGCACCACCAGGATCAGGCCGCGCATGGCGTTATCGGGCCGTCAGGCCGGGGCGCAAATGCGCGCGGCGGCGCATCGCCCAGCCCACGGCAAAGAAGCCCAGGATCAACACCACCCAGGTTCCTGGTTCGGGAACGCCCGAGACCGGCGGATTGGTGGGCGGCGGCACGAAAGGCGGCCCGCCGGGTCCGCCAGGAATGAAACCATCGCCGGGACCGCCGGGAGGACTAAAGGGCAAGCCGAAAGGCGTGAAGCCGCCCGCCGGACCGCCGGGAAGTCCATCGGCGAGGCGAGAGCCGGGAAGCGCTGCGTCAGGCAATAGGCCAGGATCGGGAGGCGCGGCGCCGACGCCCGGATCGCGGTCGCGCACTTCGGACAGGACCCGTTCTTCGGGCCCCGCCTTGGCGAGTTTGGTCGGCAGCAGCGCGCCTTCGCGTTCGCCGGGCGAGCGGCCCGCGAACAGGGACAATGGATCGAGCAGGGTGGCGATGATGCCGTCCTTGCGCACTTTGCTGATGGCGGGACCGCCCCGCTCGGCCACCGCGACGAAGAACAGACAGACGAACAGGGCCGTCAGCAAAAGCGTGCGCTTCCACCGCCGGGCATGGCCATCCGCCTTGGGGGCGGAGGATTCATCCTGTTGCTGTTCTGTCATCGCGAAAAACGGGTTCCGAAAATGTCCCCAGCTCCATTCCGGGATCCATCATGCAAAAGCCATGCTCAGTGAGAGCCTGTACCAAATGCATGGTTAATCCGGCGATAAGGGTAGCGTATTTCGCAATTCTGCCAAGTCCGGTCAACTCTTTGTTTTAACGGAACTTTCGGCGCCGCTATGCGGCTGGGGCCGCGATCCGGCGCGCTTTCGCGGCAAAAGCGGGCTCTTTGCTTCAAAAGAAAGCGGGCGATCGTCAGGCGAAAGAAGCCGCCGGCGGGCGCATACGCTGTCGCGCGGCAAGGGCTCCATGAGAAATTCCCAATCGGGAAATCGGCCGGGTTCCGAATTGGCACAAAATCCGGGACATGCGCGTTTTTAGGCGGATGGGGCCTTTAACGGAGCACAACATGACTCTGGCAAAGAAACTTCTCACCGCCACCGCCCTGGCCGCAACCATCGGGGTGACATTCGCCGCGCCTGCTTCGGCCTATGTCACCTGCAACCGCGAAGGCGATTGCTGGCACACCGACACGCGCATTCAATTTCCCGGCGTGACCTTGTCGTTCCATGACGACAATTGGTGGGACCGCCATCGCCACGAGCGGCATTATTCCTGGCACGATCCCGACAATGATCACGATTGGCATCATGGCTATTGGGATCATGGCGAGTGGCGCCGGATGTGATGCAGGTCCATGCCCGCGAGCGATGACGGATGACATGATCTGCGATGCCGAAAATCTGGCCGAGGAAACCCCGCCCAGGCCGCCGCCGGTGACCATCGACGGCGCCTGGGAGCCTTGGTACGCGTGGCATCCGGTGAAGCTTTACATGTCGACGCAGCTGGCCTGGCTTTGCTGGATCCACCGGCGCGCCATTCACCGCTCCGGCATCGCGATGTGGGATTATACCGACCAGCCTGAACTGCACGCCGATCCCCCGATGGAATAGACGGCGCCGCCTGGGCGTCTATTTCACTTCCACCAGCTCGATCGCTTCGTGGCTGGGACCTTCGATGGTCACGGCGCGGGTGTCGCCGATGCGGAAAGCGTCTTTCAGGAATGTCACTTTCTCGGCCTTGAGCTTGGCGACCCAGGCATCGAGATCGGCAACGCCAAGCCCCACACTGTCCATCAGATGGCCGCGCGTCGGCGCCAGCGGCTTGTCCGTCTGGTTCATGTACCAGTTCATCGCCACATCGGAGAACATCACCCCCGCCACCGGATAGCGATACATGCCGTTCTTGGTCAGCGACGGCCAGGTGACTTCGCCGCGCGGCACGTGGCAATTGGCTTCGGTATATTGTGGCGCGCCGGGGCGCGCGCGCGCCGCGGCGTTCAGGTGTTTCTGGTACCAGAGCTGGGCGCAGATGGGCTCTTCCTGCCACATATGCACATGATTGAAACGTTCCGGATCGCTGAGACCTTCTTCCTCGATCAGGGCGCCGTCGGGACCCATCAGATAAGCGAAGCCGGGACCGCCCTTGGGTTTGACTCCTTTGGCGATATTGTCGGCCATCTGCGCTCTGGTTTCGCCCAGGCCATAGACGCCGCCCATGCCGGGAAGCGTGTCGCTGCTGATCACCACCGAGCCGTCGCCCTGGCCCGTCCAGAGCGGGGCGAATGCAAAGCCTTGCGCTTGAAGGGCCGCGACCTTGGCGCGCTGGTCGGACGGGTTCCAGCCGAAATGCCAGAAGGCGGTGGACAGCGGATCGGCGTCTGGCGGCGCGGCCACCTTGTTGAACAGGATCAGCACATGGGTGGGCGACAGGATGGCGGGATAACCCGCCCAGCTGGTGCGCGTGGTGGAGGGAAAAGCCTTCACATAGAAAGCGGCCGCCGCATCCGGATCGGTGCTGTTCAGCATCAGGTGATGGAAAGCCGGCGGCGGCAAAGGCGTTTGCGCCAGCGCGGGAGACGCCAAGAGTGCGAATGCGGCTGCGGCCGCGAATGTGCGCCGTGTCATCCCGATACCCTTGGTCGAAGCGTCGCGGCATTGAGGCACAGCCGCTTGTGGCTTGCAATCAGGCCGCGTGCGGCGCCTGCCGCGGCGGGGCGGCGCCTTCCTTCGCGGGCGCGGACCTCAGGCGCAAGATGGCGGTGGTGCCCGCATCCTCCACGCTTTCGAAGCCAAGGCTGCCGCCGAATCCGGCGGCCAGCGCATAACAGATCGACAAGCCCAGGCCCGTGCCCTGATTGTTGCGGATATAGGCGTGGCTGGCCTGGGTGAAGGGCTGGCCCAGCTTCCGCAAAAGCTCCTCGGGCATGCCGCAGCCATGGTCGCGAACCTTGAGCTCGACCGCTTCGGCGCCGCAAGGCGCGACGTCAATTTCGACGCGCCCGCCGGGATAGGAGAATTTGACGGCATTGCTGAGCAGGTTGATGGCAACCTGCTTGAGAGCCTGGCGGTCGGCGAATGCCGTGATCGTTTCGTCGCTGACGGCGAATTCGATCGCGACATTTCTTTTTTCCGCGTCGGGAGATACCAGCAGCATGGCTTCGCGGATCACCGGCTCGATCGCCAGCGCGCCGATGTCATATTCCTGCTTCTTGGCGTCCAGCTTGGACATCAGCAAAATGTCGTTGACGACATTGAGCAGGTGCCGGCCGCTGGCCAGGATGTCTTCGGTATATTCGGCGTATTTGCGGTGCCCCAGGGGTCCGAACAATTGATGCGTCAGCATTTCGGAAAAGCCGATGATCGCGTTCAAGGGCGTGCGCAATTCGTGGCTCATATTGGCGATGAACAGCGATTTGGCCTGGGCCGCCTGTTCGGCCACCAATGTCCTGTGGGTGAGGGCGGCGGTTTCGAACCGGCGCATCCGCCCCAAAATCCAGGCCCAGCCGCCCGCCACCGCCGCGATCAGGGCCAGAGAGATGACGGCCAGGGCCCAAAGCAGCGGCAGCCTTTCGCCGAAAATGTCCTGCGAGATGCGCTTTTTCCATTGCAGCCCCAGTTTGGCGGAGAGGCCGGGAAAGCCGTCAAGCGCGATGCCGGCGGAATCGGCGGGAACGATGCGCGCCCCGGCAAGATTGAAGTCCCGGGTGATGCCGGAAAGAATCTCGGAATCGAAATTGAGAAAATAGACCAGCGACGCATAGGGCTTCGCGCCCCTGGGGCCGCCTTCCAGTCCGCTGGCGTTGACCGGCGCGATGCTGAGGAACATCGGATGCCCGCGCATATTGACGAAGCCGCTCAAGGGCGAGCGGTGGCCGCTGCCCAGCGCGATGGCGCGCCTTGTGAGCCAGGTGAGAAATTGCAGCTCGCCCGGCGTGAGGTTGGTCAGGCCAGAGCGGGGCGAGAGATAGAGATACCGCAGCTCTCCGGTGCCGGTCAGCACCGCCGAACCGGTGATGCCCGTCAGATTCTGCTGATAGGATCCCAGATGCGCATCGGCCCATGGAAGATCCAGCGGCGCCTTGGCGCGCTGATAGAGCTCGTCCCAATAGGCGTAGTCGCCATTGCTCTTGATGACCGGCGCGGTGGTGAAAAGAATCGCGGCCTTGGCGATGCGCTGTTCGGCCTCGAACTGGGCCGCGTCGGCCTGATGCGCGGACGAGCGCAGGATCAGATAACAGACATAGAAACAGGCGCCCAGGATCGCGGCCACCGGAATGGTGAGCGCCAGAATGGCGGAGCTGCCGGCAAAGGCGCTCCTGTCTCCATTCAGCACATTGCCGATCCAGCTTGTCCGCGCACTCATGCCCCTCATCTTGCCGGGGACATTTTAACGCGCCGTATCCGCCGCGGTTTCCGGGCGGTGCGAATAGGTACAAGTTTAACGAATTCCGGCCGGATCCGGCGCGGATGGCCCCTCAATCGTTAAGACACCGTTGGCATTTGGCATCTACCCTTCCCATGTGCCCGAAGGATTCGGAGCACGCCGCGTACGCTTTTGCGCCCGCCGGGACTTGAACAATGCCCGCCTGTGGAGGCGGGCCGATGGATTTCGAAATGCTGTCAGGCTGGACATCCCGGATCGCGACCGTCCGCCTGAGTTCCTGGATCGTCGTGCTGTTTTCCGCCGCGGTGATCGTTCCCTGGCTTGTGTTCGCGGGCGTGATCGTGACGGGGCGCGAACAGCGCCTGGCCGATGCCCGCCAGAGTCTCAACATCCTGGCGATCGCATATGGCGAAGGCGCATCGGTCCGCCGGTCCGGCGAACCGGACCTGGCCGAAATGCGCCGTGCCTCCGCGCAATCGGGAATCCGCCTCAGCATCCGCCGGCTCGAGGGCGAGGCCGCATCCGGCGCCCGCGCCAGGACCGAGAGCGACCATTCCGGCGGGGTGGTGAATGTCCGGGCCTATTTCCCAGACGCGGGCATTGTCGCGATCGCATCGCGCGACGATGCGTCGATCCTGGCGCGCTGGCGGCAGACCGTGGCGGTGGAAGTCATCGGGCTCACATTGCGCAGCCTGATCGCCTTGGGCGTGGGGCTGTTCCTGTTCCTGCAGCTCCGCTGGCGGGAAAAAATGATTTCGGACCTGGCGGCGGCGCGGATCGCGGCGGAAGGCTCGAACAAGGCCAAGGCCAATTTCCTTGCCAATATGAGTCACGAATTGCGCACGCCCTTGAACGCGATCCTGGGCTTTTCGGAAATCATCAAGAACGCGGCCTTCGGGCCCATCGCCAGAAACTATCAGGATTATGCCGGGGATATTCACGACAGCGGGGTCCATCTCTTAAGCCTGATCAACGAAGTCCTGGACCTGTCGAAGCTGGAAGCGGGGCAATTCGAGCTTGTCGAGCAGCATGTCGATCTGGCGTTCCTGGCCGCGGGCGGCATTCGCCTGGTCGAGCCCTTGGCGCAAAAGGCGGGGATCGATCTGTCCCATTCCATCGAAGACGGGCTTAGCTTCATCCGCGCCGACGAACGGCGGATGCGCCAGGTGCTGATCAATCTTCTGGCCAATGCCGTGAAATTCACGCCGCCTGGCGGGCGCATCGGGCTCGCCATGCGACGGACGCAAAAGGGGTTGCTGATCGAAGTCAGCGACACGGGGATCGGAATTCCCGCCGACAAGATCGATCTGGCCATGGAACCGTTCAGCCAGGTGGAAGCGGGCATCAACCGCAGCTACGAAGGAACGGGGCTGGGATTGCCGCTGGCCAAGCGGCTGGTGGAGCTGCATGGCGGGACATTGTCGCTTCAGAGCCAGGTGAATTCCGGCACGGTGGTTTCCATCATCCTGCCGCCCGGCCGGGTGGTGGACGACCCGGATGTTCTGTTTGCCGTCAAGGCCGCGGGCTGACGCTCCGTTTCGCCGGTTCAGGCCGCCGCGCCGGCCACCACCAGCACCAGGGTCGCGCCGATCACCAATGCGGCGATGGCAAAAGCGGTGAGCCAGGACAAAGTGTGGCCCAGCTTGGGGCGGGGAATGTCGTACACTTCGGGGACGTGGCGCATATGTTCCACCTCAGGACAGATTGATCTGCCCTTCAAGGCGATGCATCGGCCGTGCCGCGCGGCGGGGCGGTGAGGCCTAGTCGCGGGCCATGCGGAGATAATTCCCGATTTCCGCCTTGCGGGCCGCGGAAAGATCGGTGAATGGCGGGCGCTGATAGCTGGCGGGCTTTCCCATCTGCACCGTCATCGCATATTGCATGATGCCATATTGATCCAGGCCGTCGCGCGATCCGTACAGGCCCGCGATTTTCTTCTGCAATGCCGCATAAGGGCCATGCACATCCTTGCCGCTGCGGGCGATGGCGAAAAGATCGGCCAGTTCGCGGCAATAGGGCCCGGCTTCCTGAATGATGCCGCCCATGCCGTGGGTGAGGGCGATTTCCAGATTCTCGTAAGCGCCGGTGATCACGTTCATCTCCGGGAAATTGGTGATGAAGGCGGTATAGCCCTTGGCGTCGGAGGTGGAATCCTTGATCCCTTTGAGATTGGTGTATCGCTTGAGGCTTTTGACCAGATCGATGGGAACCGGCACCGCGCTCCAGCGCGGCACGTGATAGAGATAGAAGGCGAGGCTTTTGGGCATCGCGTCCATCACCATGGTGTAATAGCGCAGCAAGCCCTCGGTGGACGGGCCTTTCACATAATAGGGCGGCAGCACGATCACCCCGTCGGCGCCGTGATCGGCGGCGTGTCTGGAAAGCTCGATCGTGTCGGCGACATTGGCGGTGCCCGATGTGCAGAGCACATTGAGATTGCCCTTGGCCTTTCCCACCACTTCCATGATCGCCTTGCGTTCGGCCACGGTGAAGGAGGCGAATTCGCCGGTCGAGCCCAGAAAGGTGACGCCGCCGGCGCCATGAGCCTTGTACCATTCGATCTGCTCGCGCATCGCGCCCAGATCGACTTTCAGGGTCTTGTCGCAAGGCGTGGTGCAGGCGGCCCAGAAAGTCATCTTGCTGGAAGGCGTTGCGGCCTTGGCGCCGTTGATGGCGGCGGTGACCGTGGCCATGGCGCCCATCAGCGCGATGGCGTCTCTGCGGGTATGGTCCATGCCGGGCTCCGTAATGCGCGATGGCAAATCTAACCCTTCATGCCGAGCTTGTCGAAGCATGAGGGCGGTACGCTCGGTGTTTTTTCGTCCGGCCGCTCGCCTGTGCTCGCGGCGTTCGTCGCTCTCGCATGCCCACCGGGCATACTCGCGCGGCTTCGCCGCATCGCTCCTCACCCTTCGACAAGCTCAGGATGAGGATCGGGGCTCTTTCACGAGGCGGCGGCTTTCTGTGATCGTGCCAGGATGGCGAACACCAGCGCGACCAGAAGAAGCGCGGGGACGTCTCCCGCCAGATGGCCCATATGGCCGCCGTTGAAAGACTGTACCGCCATGATGCCGGCGTGAACGATGCTGGACCAGACCGTGAACCAGATGAGACTCATATTGGCTTTGGGGTCTTTCGCCGCCCGGATCAGGAAGACGCCCAGAGTGGCATAGACCCCCACGATCATCATGAAGTAATCGGATTCGTAAGGCGCGCCCTGGTGCCAGGCCCAGCCCGACGGCCAGATGATCGCCAGAGGATAGACCAGGAGGAAAATGGCGCCGAACACGATCAATGTCAGGCGCAGAAGCTTATCTGAATCCATGCGTTCCCCCATATTCCTCACCCTGAGCCTTGTCGAAGAGTGGGGATTGAGAGGGCGCCTTCCTCATGGTTCGACGGGCTCACCATGAGGAAGGGAAATGGAGTCGCGGCTAGGCCAGCTGCGCCTTGTAGAGATTGCCGAGATTGGTCCAGGCACGCTCGGCTTCCGCCTGGTTGTAGACGGCGCTGCCGGGCACGCACCAACCATGATCGGCGGCATAGACTTCGACTGTCGCGGTCTTCTTGGCGGCGGCGAAGGCGGCTTTCAATTCGTCCTTCATGGTGGGTTGGGTCTTGTCGTCATTCTGGGCGTGGCAGACCAGGAAGGCGGCGTTGGTCTTGGCGATCAACAGATGCGGGCTGTTGGCGTCCTTGGTCACCAGGCCGTTACCGCCATGGAAGCTGCCCACCGCGGCGATGCGATTGGGCACGGCGGCGGCGGTGCGGAAGGAAAGCGAGCCGCCCATGCAATAGCCCTGCACGCCCGCCTTCTTCGATTTGTTGGTCTGGGGCTGCGCGTCCAGGAAGCCGAGATAGGCGATGGCGTCCTTGTCGACGCCCTCGTCACTCATGGCGTTGCGATAGCCCATCAGCCGGGTGCGCGTGTCGGGATCGGAGAAGTTGGCGGTGCCGGTAATCGCAAGGCCCTTGATCGAACGGTAGAAGGGATTGGGCACGAGCACGGTATAGCCCTGCGAGGCCAGCCGCTTGCCCAGATCGCGGAAGGCGGGGCGCAGCCCCATGATGTCGGGCCAGACCAGCACGGCGGCATGGGTGCCTTCGGCCGGATGGAACAGAACGGCGTCGCAGGTCCCGTCCGGCGTCGTGACCGTCACGTCCTTTTCCACGGCATTGGATTGGGCGAATGCCGGAGTGGCGGCGAGCGCGGTCGCGCCCAGCGCGGCGGCGCCGAAAGAGCGGCGGGAAAGACGCGTGTCCGTCACCAGGCCGGGATGGATGAATTCATCGCACATGGGGGTCTCCACCTGTTCGTTATGATTATGTTGCAGCGCCGCAATATGAGCGCGGAGGAATGAGAATGGATAGCAGAGAAGGGCAGCGTGACGCTGTCAAGCCATAAACTGATCGTGCCACAACATCTCAGCGATCGAGGTTCAGCATCTTTTTGAGAAAGCTGTACCGATCCGCTTGCGCCTTGGCGTTCAAGGCGTGACCGGCATCATAAAATTCGACCGTTTTCGGTCCCGATGCCTCAGCAGCATAATTCTTGGCGTCGGACAGAGGCACCCAGTCTTCATCATGCAAACCATACTGGAAGAGCGCGGGCGCTGGACCAAGTTTGTGCGCATAGGATTCGGGATCAGCCCATGCGGCTGCTTTCAGATTCTGTTCCAGCTTTGTCACGCCCATTTTCTGTCGAACCGGACCCATCAGCGGTGAATCCGATGAGATGGCATATTCTATTGTCGATTGCGGGCCACTCATGAAGACAAAGGCCGCGAACCTCTTGTCGACGGCATCGAGAATGGGGCCGACCTGAGCGTCAAAGCTGTGGCCGACATAAGCAATTCTGTTCGCATCCACGTAGGGACGTGAAAGGAGAAGGTCCAATCCTCGGCGAAGGTCGATGACCTGTTGTGCTACAAGAAGGGGGCCTTGGGGTCCAAAAAATCCGCCCGCTGCGGCTTTGAAGCCGGGGCGGATTTGGGGAGCATCGATCAGCAGCGATACGACGCCGGCAGGTGCGAGCGCGATCGCTTCGTCAAGAAATTCGCTGCGATTGGCGTTTGCCGCACCCGGCATCATCCAGTGCCCCCAAATGATTCCGGCAAATTTTCCGGCGCCTTTTGGAATTATCAAATATGCCGGAACGGTGCCGCCGTTTGAGCCAGTGTAGGTGATGTCCTGAACCGTCACATCGTTCCGGACCTTGGCAGAGATCTGCGCCACATTGAGCGAAGCATTCCGGTCGTACGCGAAATGGGCGACGTCATCCGGGGGTCCGGGTTGCCCTAGCACCGGGCCTGCGATTTGGAAAACCCAAGCGCAAGCGATTAGAAGTCCGCACGCAATTCTTGCCGACATTCGTACCCCCTAGGTCAACGAGGCTGACGGACCTTCACCACAGGTTGTAATAGGCTATGGGATAGAGGCACAAAATGGTGGAGCTGGCTAGGACCGGCTCCATGACAATCACGCCATAAATTGCAACGACACCCGCGGGCAACAGGCCCGCATCGGAGTGCTGGAAGGTTGAGCGGCCAAGCGATAGTTTCTGGCTGTGCCGCAGAACAGCCAGGGGCCAGCATGGGCTATGTTCCGATTCCACTACCGGACCGCATGGATTACTCTGACGGGGAAATGCGCCAGCGCGCCGCCGATTTTTATGACGAGATCAGGCGCCGCCACACGGTGCGCGAGTTCAGCGCCAAGCCGGTCCCGCGCGACATCATCGAAACCTGTCTGATGGCGGCGGGCACCGCGCCCAGCGGCGCCAATCATCAGCCCTGGCATTTCGCCGTGGTGGGCGATCCGGTCCTCAAGTCGCGCATCCGCGAGGCGGCGGAGAAAGAGGAACGGGAATTCTATGCCGGCAAGGCGGGCGAAGAATGGCTCAAGGCGCTGGAACCCGTGGGTACCGACGCCGACAAGCCTTTCCTGGAAATCGCGCCCTGGCTGATCGTGATTTTCGGAGAGCGCAAAAGCTTCGAGGATGGGCGGCCGCGCAAGAATTACTATGTGCCGGAATCGGTGTGCATCGCCACCGGGTTTCTGATCGCGGCCTTGCACCATGCGGGACTCGCGACCCTGACCCATACCCCCAATCCGATGGGGTTTTTGAACGAGGTGCTGGAGCGGCCTTCCAACGAAAAGCCTTACATTCTTCTGGTGGTGGGCCATCCGGGCGCGAACGCCACGGTTCCCGCCCATGCCAAGCAGAAGAAAAGCCTGGAACGGATCGCGAGTTTCCGCTGAAGGGGCCTCGATGTTCGATCAAACTCTCACCATGGCCGGCCTCGAGCCGGCCATCCATCGTGGCCGCTGAGATTCCTGGGTGGGCGGGTCGAGCCCGCCCATGGAGATGAATTTTTCTGGAGATGCAAATCTGCTTTCTCGGCCTGTGATGGCTAGTGGCCGATCTTGACGTCCGGCTCCCAGACATAGCCATCGCCTTTGGGCACGATCCATCCCACGCTGGGGAACGGAAAATGGGGCGCGAATACCAGCGTGTGCGCCTTGGCGAGACGCGCCAGTTCCTTGGTGCGGGCGGCGGCGCCCATCTTCTGGTCGCCGTCCCATTCGCCCAGCCATTGCGGCTTTTCCAGTGAGATGACGGAGCTGTGCGCGGCATCGCCTATGTCCTCGATGCGCGCGTTGCCGGAGACGATTTCATATCCGACATGGCCGGGGGTGTGCCCATACAGCGCAATAGGCGTGATGCCGGGAAGAATTTCCGATCCGGGTTCGAATGGCGCCACCTTTGCGGCGATGACTTTGGACAATGCCGGATCCTGTTTCTGAAGACTCGCCCATTCGCGCGACGACATCCGGATCGCGGCATTGGGGAAGGCGGGTTTGCGATCGGCCGTCGCCAATCCGCCGGTATGATCGCTATGCCCATGAGTAATCAGGATATCGGTGACGGCCGAAGGTTGAACGCCCGCCAGCTTGAGGCTTTGCACCAGGGCGGCGCTCGGCAATTGCGGACCGAGCCCGGTGTCGAGCAGAACCAGATGCCCCGGCATGCGGACCAGCAACGCGTCCACATCCAGGCTGATCTTGTCGGTGGGCAGATGCGCTTCGGTCAGCACTTTCGCCACCGCCGCCGCGCCTGCCTCGGCGCCGAATGCGCCGCTTGTTGGCGGGGTGACGTAGCCCCCATCCCGAAGCGCGGTGAGCTTGAGCTGGCCGAGAGAAAAGCTTGCCGCGCCCGCTTTTCCAGGGACCGGGCCTTCCTGGGCCGATGCGGAAAGAGGCAGCAATGAAAGCGCGAAGACGGCGCAGGCAATCCGGGGCATGTTCATTTCCTTCGACCGCTGAATTTGGTCCTTCAATTCACTCCGCATTCGCGCTCATGGCCGCGGCCGGCATGGGCGCCGTCCCTTCGGGGACGGCTTTGTGCAGGAAATACATCAGGGTCGCCGACACCAGAAGGACCGCGATCACCAGATAGCCCAGCCAGTTGAAATGGAGCAGCGAGCCGTCCGCCTGTTCGACGATCACCGCGCCCGCGATGGAGGCGGAAACCGCGCCCGCGAATTGCTGGAGCGAGGCGTTGATGGCGTTGAAGGCGCCGCGCTTGGTGGGTTCGGGCACCGCCGAGATCAGGGCCTGAGACGGGATGATGCGCGAAAATATGCCGATGAACAGCAGCACATTGATCACGATCACGCCCCAGAGCGGGGTGTGGCCCAGATTGGTCCAGATCACCACCATCACGATGGAGAGGAGGCTGCCGATCAGGAAGGTGTTGAACTTGCCGAAGCGATCGCTGATCCGTCCCACCACGGGGCCCACAAACACCGTGAACAGGCCCGTGACCAGATAGATGGTGGGCAGATGGGTGAAGGCGATGCCGATATTGTTGACCATATAGGCGGTGCCGAACGGCATCAGCATGTAGCCGCCGGTGGGAAGCAGCATCACCAGGAGGAAGGGCAGGCGGTAGCGCTTCTCGGTCACGGTATGGGCGAGATGCTCGAAGGGGCTCTTTTCCTGCTTGAGGGCAAGATGCGCAACCACCGGCCGCATCCCCAGCATGATCAGAAGCCCGGCCGGAACGATCAGCGCCACGATGGCGAGGAATGGCGCGTGCCAGTCGAAATGATTGGCGAAATAAAGCGCGGCCGGCAGGCCCAGGACCTGGCTGGCGGCGAAGGCGGTCTGGATGAAGCCCATAACCCGGCCCCGCATCTCCAGGGGAAAAAGATCGGTGGCGATGGCCATCACCACCGAACCGATCACGCCCCCGAACAGCCCGGTGACGATGCGCGCGGCGAGCAGCATGTGGTAATTGCCCGCCAGTCCGCACAAGACCGTGCCCAGGGTGAAGCCGGCATAGAAGAAAAGCAAAAGGCGCTTTCTGTCGAAGCGGTCGGCGAAACCTGCCGACAACAGGCCCGAGATCCCGGCGCTGAAGGCATAGGAGGATACCGCGAAAGCGAATTGCTGCGGGGTGATATGCAGCGCGGGCATCACCATCGCGCCCAGCGGCGAGATGATCATAAAGTCGATGATGATGGTGAATTGCAGGAAGGCCAGAACCGCGATCACGAAGATCTGGTAGCGCGAGAAGCCGGATTTTGGGGATTTCGCCGTCGCGTCCATGATCGTTTCCGAACTTCAGAACTTTGGGCCGGCTCACCTACTCTTTTGCGCGGCGGCCAGCAAGGCCGAGGCGAGCATGGCAGCCTATTAAATCCGCCTGTGCCATTAGAGCGTCAGTTCGTAATGGACTTCGTCTTCGACGGTCCCGTCCGGCCATGTGAAGGGTTCTGACCCCCTCTTGACGAAGCCGTGACGCTGGTTCGCCCGGCGCGAGGCTTCGTTCGATGCGCGATGGGAGACACGCACGGCGCGGAAGCGGCGGCAGCTGCGGATCCAGGCCAGCCGCGCGTCATATAATGTGTTCGACAGGCCGCGCCCCCGGTAATCCGGCTCGATATAGGACATGGCGAGGAGCGCGGTTTGGCCGGTGGGATCGCCGCGCCAGGTGAAGGCGGCGGTGATGCCGATGAGTTTTTCTCCATCGAACAGCCCGAAAATCTGATGCGTGGGGGCGGAAATCTCCGCCCGCCAGGTGCCTTCCGTCCAGGCGGCGCATGCATCATGGGAGAGGGCAAAGGCATGCGGCGCAGACCGGAGCGCATGCAGGCGAAAATCCCGCAGCATCCGCCATTCGGCGGGATCAAGCGCGCGGATGGAAATGTCGTTCAAGGGCGTATCCGAAGCATGGCGAAGGAGGAAGCGTAGCGCCTCGAGCGTCCCGCCGCAAAAGCCGGGAAGGCGGCTTGACAGCAAATACCTCTTGCAACAAGGTATATATGCCTCAAGCGACGATGTATGTACATGGCCAATCCCAGCTTCATGAATGGCGTGCCAGAGCTTCTGATCCTGCGCACCCTCGATACCGGCGAGATGTATGGCTATGAGCTGGTGCAGGCCATTCGCGCGCGCACCAATCAGGCGATCAGGCTGGGCGAAGGCGTGGTCTATCCGGCGCTGCACGCGCTGGAGCGCGAGGGCATGCTCAAATCGCGCCGCAAGCTGGTGAACGGGCGCACCCGCGTCTATTACGCCTTGACGCGCAAAGGCGAAAAGCATCTGGCCGGCTTGGTCCGGCACTGGCAGCACATCACGGACGCCATCGGCCTTGCCATAGGAGGAACAGCCCATGCCGCAGCCATGCTTTGATCGCTTGTCCGAGCGTTTGCTCCGTGCCGGAATCGCGCCACGCCATGTCCGCCGCTATGTGCGCGAACTCTCCGATCATTTCGACGATCTGGTGCGGGAAGAGAAGGAGGTTGGCGCCGCGCGTGAACTGGCCGAGACGCGGGCCTTGTCACGGCTGGGGCGTGAAGACGATCTGGCGGACGCCATGCTGTCGCGGCCGGAGCTGAAGTCGCTCACCTCGCGCTTTCCCTGGGCGGTGTTCGGGCTGGGGCCTGTCGCGCTGCTGGCTTTGAGCGTAGTCGGCGGAATTTTCCTGGAAATCTGGATCATCAATCACACGAGTTTTGTGTGGGCGTGGTTTCACATGCAGCCATCGCCCGCCTCCGCCCGGATCGCCACCAGGGTTTATACGGCTTATAATACGCTGGTGGTTTTCGGCGGGCCGCTTCTGTTCGCCTGGCTTCTGCATTGGATCGGCGCGCGGCAGCGGATGCCCAGCGGCTGGATCATTGCCGGGGTCGCCACCGTCTGCGTCCTTGGCGGATTCCAGAATCTGATCTTTTACGACACGGGCTGCCGGGGCTGCGGACATCTTCTGATGCAGTCGGCATTCCTTCCGCCTTTCCCGCATTTCGCGGAAGGCGTGGCCCGGGCGGCGATGAACCTGGCGATTGTTGGCGGTCTCTGGTGGCTGACAGTTCGCAAGAGGACGCTCCATGCCATGGCGCTTTCGCATTCCGATCCTCACCCTTCGGCCAGCTCAGGGTGAGGGGTGCTCGAATTCCTCATGCTGAGCTTTTCGAAGCATGAGGGCATATTTTGCACGACAGAGCGATGATGAAGATTTCCAGAAGCCGCGGCGGCGTGGAACGGCCATTGAACAGTGACGGCAAAGTACAACGCCGTTCGTTTCGCTTGATGTAACGCCATATTCGCGGCTGCCATTGGTCGAACCGGGTTTGCGGTTCGTCGGCGGGAACGCCGGTTGGTGGAAAGTCCGGCGGCGCCGGTCGAAGGCGCGGCGACTTGGATTCACGCGATGCCTAGTGTGACCCCGTCAAACGCGTGTGAGCCCATCAAAACGGACACACAAGGCTGCCACACCGTTCATGCCCCGCTTTGTTATCGAAGGAGACCCCCATGTTCCTCCGTCATCATAATTTCAAGATTGCCGCTTCCGCCGCCCTGATGCTGACCGTCGGCACCGGCTTTGCGTCGGCGCAGACCCGCAGCATCGGCGTCGATGCCAGCGATCTGGACCTGGCCAGCAATGCCGGACGCGCCGTGCTGGAGCAGCGCGTCGACCATGCGGTCGACAATATCTGTGGCTCGTCCCATGCGCGCTCCACCTGGGAACAGGTGAATTACGCGGCCTGCAGCAAGGCGGCCCGCGCCGATGTGCGATCCAAGGTCGATACCATGGTCGCGGCGGCCGAGAGTGCCCGCAGGATGGCCGGCACCCGCGCCACCACGCCTTCGATGTGACGCTAGGCTTTGCCCCGCGCCGCCATGGCGCGGGCATTGCTGAGATAGGTACGCCCCACGCGCAGCCAGCGCCCGTCCCGCAGCTGCGCTTCCCAGGTGCCCGCGCCATTGTGGCGGAATCCCGCGATGCGGTCGCGGCGCACCAGGGTGGAGCGGTGCAGCCGCACGAACAGGGCCGGATCGAGCTGGCGCTCCAGCCCGGTGATGGTTTCGTGCAGGAGGAAAGAACGGGGACCGACATGCAGGCGCATGTAGTCGCGCTCCGCCTCCACAAGATCGATGTCGCCCGCCGCGATGCGCACGATGCCGCTTCTATGCGGCACCCAGAATTCGCGGGTCCAGGGTGACGGCGGCGCGATGGGCGCGGCTTCGCCGATCCGGTCGCGGATGCGGGCCACGGCGCGCTCCAGCCGCTCGGCCTCCACGGGCTTGAGCAGGTAATCCACCGCCGCGACATCGAACGCCGCCACCGCGAACTGGTCGAAGGCGGTGACGAAGATCAATGCCGGGCGTTCGGGCCGGCCTGTCAGCGCCTGGGCCACCGCCATGCCGTCCATGCCCGGCATCTGGATATCCAGGAGCAGCAGATCGGGTTTAAGGCTTTCGATCAGGCGCAGCGCGCCCGCGCCGTCGGCGGCGGTGCCCACCAATGTCAGGCCCGGAATGCGGGCGCATAGAATCTGCAGCCGCTCCACCGCCAGCGGCTCGTCATCGACAATCAAGGTACGCAGCGCCTCAGGCATCGCGCATCAAGGGCATGGTGAGATCGACGCGGAAGCCGCCGCCATCGCGCAAGCCGTGGCGCGAATGGGCGGCGCCGTCGAAGCGGGCGGCAAGGCGGCCTTCCACATTGCTCAGTCCCACCCCGCCGCCATGCTGAATGAAGCCGCCGCCATCCGCGTCGTCTTCCACGCTCAGATGCACCGAATCCCCGATCGCCCGCGCCCGGATGGTGATGGTGACGGGGCGCGAGGAATGAGCCACGCCATGCTTGATGGCGTTCTCGATCAAGGGCTGCAGGATCAGGCCGGGCACGCGCACATCCTCCAGCTCCTCGGGCACGTCGATCACCACCGACAGGCGCTCGGGAAAGCGGATGCGCTCGATCTCCAGATAGAGGCGCTGCATGTCGATTTCATCGGACAGCGCCACATCCGCCGCCGGATCGTTGGTCAGGCTGGTGCGGAAAAACGTGGCGAGATTGGTGATCATGCGCTCCGCCTCCTCGGTGCGGTGGCGCAGGACCAGGGCCGACAGCGAGTTGAGGGTGTTGAAGAGGAAATGAGGATTGATCTGATAGCGCAGGGCGCGCAGCTGGGCTGCTTGCGCCTGCGCCCGGTAGGCGGCGGCGCTGCGTTCGGCGTGGCCCACCTTGGCGGCATAGGACAGCGCCACATAGAGCACGGCCCAGGCGGCGATGAAGAAATACCAGCTGACGGCGGAATCGGTGATCACTTCCAGTATGCTCTCGTGCTTGGCCTGCATCGTCGCCATTTCGTGCATCATCGAGCCGGCCGGCGCGATCAGATAGAAGGCCGCGAAATTGACAAAGGCATAGGCGAGAGAGGCTGGGACCGACACCAGAAAGGCCGCGGCCAGAAGCGCGCGCATCGAGCGGCCTTCCAGACTGCGCAGCACCCCATACATGACGAGAGAGAGGATGATGCCCACCAGCGCCACGCCCGCGCGCCGGCCCATCATCTCGTACTGGTTGCCGTCGCCCGTGATGGCCATGCGGGCCGTGTTGAGGACGAAATAGAAGGCCCAGAAGCCCACCAGCGACCATAGCGCCACCCGCCGGTCGACATGGGGTGTCGCCGGGATCGCGGCCAACTTCGCTGTCGTGCCGATCATGGTTGAAAATAGCGCATCCGATGCCGTGGCGGGTCAAGCCCGGCCGACGCTTGTCGAAGACGGACGGCGCTTGGTCGAAGCGGGGCGGCGGAACTTCTTGGCTGATTTTGGCGCGGCGGGCGGGCGGATCGCGCCCAAGGCGGCGGCCGGCGCAAATTGGCGAAGGCGGCGAGAGGATCGGCAAAGAACATCACCCGAAGTGGGAAACCACCGCATCGAATTGTTCTGGATGACGTCGCAATCGGCGCGGGCGCCACGGCCTTCATGGATCTGGCGGGGCTGGCAACACGCCTATGGCGCTAGCCGCGCTTGGGTTTTTTCACGGCGCGCAGCTTGCCGCTGAAACCGCCGCCGCAATAGAAGCGGTCGCCGCCGGCTTCCAGGCCCGATACGCCGGCACCCGGCGGCATCTCCAGGCACTCCAGCACGTCGCCGGTTTTGGCGTCGACATGACGGATTTCGCTTTCATCGCCTTCCCAGGTCGCATGCCACAACTCGCCGTCGGTCCAGGTCACGCCGGTGACGAAGCGGTTGGATTCGATGGTGCGCAGGATCTTGCCGGTGTCGGGATCGATCTGGTGAATCTTGCGCGCGCGGTGCTGGCCGACCCAGAGCGTGCCCTCGGCCCAGGCGAGGCCGGCGCCGCCGCCATGGGGCGCGGGAATGCTGGCCAGGACCTTGCCGGTCTTGGGATCGATCTTGTGAATCTGAGCTTCGGCGATCTGGAACAAATGCTTTCCGTCAAAGGCGGTGCCGGCATGGGCGGCGGCATCGATGGCGCGCACCATCTTGCCGCTTTTGGGATCCATCGCGTTGATCTTGTCGCCCGATGCGAACCAGACCTGGCCGCCATCATAAGTGACGCCATGCACGGCTTCGATGCCGGGAAAGGTGTATTCTGCGGTGATTTCGGCGGGCGATTTTTTCATGGGCTGCATCCTATCCCATGGGCGGCGACACGGAGAGTAACAAGTTCGTCGGGAAACCGGGGAGCGGCGGGCTCATCCAGCGACGGGCACGGCCTTTGCCGATGGCTTGAATTTTCCCGGCTGCCGCCAGCGCGTCGAGCGAACGTTGCACCGTGCGCTGGCTGGCGCCCAAGGCCAGCGCCAGGGCGGAGCTGGACCAGGATTCGCCATCGGCCAGAAAGGCCAGCAGGGCGCCATGTGTTTCCTCCGCAGGCGGGGCCAGCACCACGATTTTCTTGGCCCCGCGCGGAGTGAGAACGAAGCCGTCTTCCGTGGCGCGGATATCGGCCAGGGGCGCGAGCTTGGCGCGCAACCGCCCGATCTCCACCCGCAGGCGCGCGCGATGCGATTCATCGGCATGCCGGGCGCCAAAAGCGCGCGCCAGCAATGTGCCGCGCGGCGCGCCGCCGGGCCAGGCTTCGGCCAGGGCGCGGGAAAGGGCGAAGAGCACCGGCCGTTTGGCCAAAGGCACGATCATGTTGCCGCGGCGCACGAGATTGCGGCAGGCGTCGATCACCAGGGCTTTGGACGCCAAGAGGGCCTCGATCTCCTCCAGCAACAGAAGCCGCGTCTTGCCGCTCGCGATGGCGCGGGCAGATGGCGTGTTGAGGGCTCGGGCCATGGTGTCGATCTCGGCCATCAGTGCGGGAATGCGGGCCTTGATCGCGGCCTTGCGGGCATTGTCGAGCGCGGTGTGCGCGGGCCCGGTGTGAAGCCGGTGCATGGCGATGCCCGCCGCCACCATTTCAAACGCGGCGCGCGAAGCGGGCGACAGATGCGCGGGATCGAGCCCTTTCAGCCTGCGCGTCGCATCGTCCAGCTGCCCGATCAGAAGCGAATGGCGCGCCGCCAGATAACGCGCATGGGCCGCGTTCGCCAGGTCGCCATGGCGTTCCAGGATCCTGCGCGCCGCATCCAAAGCCTTGGCGGGCCAGGCAAGGTCGCGCGAGACCAGCGCGATTTCCGCTTCCGCCACAATGCAGCGGGCGCGGGCCATCGGCTCCCTGGCGCCGAAGCCGCGCGCCGCGCGCTTGAGCAGGGCTTTGGCGCGCCCAAAATCGCCCAGCTGAGCCATGGCGATGCCGCGCAACGCCAGGGCGGACGGATCGCCCCGAAGCGCGACGCGATTGAGCGCGCCGAGCGGATCGCCCGCCGCCAAAGCCCGTGCCGCCGCGGTGATCAGCGAGTCCATATGTGTTCGATCTCGTTGCGGAAAGGGGAACTATCGGGAATCCCGCCACACTTGTCACTCCCCGCGTCTGTGAAACCGGGCCTAGTCTGCCCGCGAGTTGCCGCGGGCTTGGACAAAGGGAGTTGCAGGATGAACAAAATCGTTTCGCAGGAAGACTGGCTGAAGGCGCGGGAAGATCTTCTGGTTGCCGAGACGGAAACCGTGCGCCAGCGCGACACCATGGCCGCCCGGCGCCGCCGCATGCCAGGGATGGCAGTGGAGGCGGCATATGCCTTTGAAGGCTTCAGGGGCAAGATGAGCCTGGGCGAAAAGGTCTTCCGCAAGGATGGCGGCAATGCGTGACCTGATCCTGAAAGCCGGATTCGCGGCGTCATTTCCCGATGCGTCCGCCTGCTGTGCCTGGCGGCGACACCGGTCTTTGCGGCGATGGCACTGGCGACGCGGGGGGATGACATGGCCGACATGCCGGGAATGACAAGCTCGCCGCTGAGCGGCATGGCGCTGATGTATCTGCTGATGGCGGTCTTTCACGCCACGCCCTGGCTGGGGTTGTTCGCGCGTTCGCGCAAAAAACATCAAATCTGATTGAGGAGACGAAGATGACCAAGCACAACACCGGAACCCGCGAGGAATGGCTGAAGGCGCGGCTGGAATTGCTGAAGGCCGAAAAGGCGCTGACCCATCAGAGCGACGCGGTGGCCACGCAGCGGCGGGCCTTGCCCTGGGTGAAGATCGGCAAAGCGTATCGCTTCGAGAATGAACGGGGCGCCGTGGAGCTGAAGGACTTGTTCAAGGGCCGCTCGCAGCTGGTGGTCTATCACTTCATGTTTGGGCCGGATTATCAGGCGGGCTGCCCGTCCTGTTCGTCCATTGCCGATGGTTTCAACGGCATCTTCACCCATCTGGAGAATCACGATGTCGCCTTTTCGGCGGTGTCGCGGGCGCCTTATGCCAAGCTGGCGGCGTATCAGAAGCGCCTGGGCTGGACTTTTCCCTGGGCGTCATCTTATGGCGGCGATTTCAATTTCGATTTCAATGTCTCGCTCACCGAAGCGCAACAGGCCGGCGGGTTCGAATATAATTATCAACGCCGGGGCCATCCGGTGCAGCAGGTCGATGCGCCCGAGCCGGTGAAGAAGTTCGCGGCCGATTGCGGCACCGACGCGCCCACTTACACCCGCGATCTGCCGGGCATGAGCGCCTTCGCCATCCAGGACGGCGCGCTTTATCACACCTATTCCACCTATGCGCGGGGGCTGGACGCTCTGTGGGGCATGTATCCCTGGCTGGATCGCGCGCCCTTGGGCCGCAATGAAGGCAAGCCCTGGTGGAAGCGGCATGACGAGTATGGCAGCAGCGCGGCCTGACACAGAAGGAAATAGAACAATGCTGTTACGGATATCCGCGCTTGCGGGCGCGGCACTGATGGGGCTTGGCGTGGGCGCGGTTCATGCCGAACCATTGACGGCCCTGGACTATATTCAGATCGAGCAGCTTTATGCTCGTTACGCCCATTATCTCGACACCGCGGATGGAGCGAAGTTCGCGGGCCTGTTCACCCCGGACGGCGTCTTCATCACCAACAAGCCGGGTTACGGCAACATCAAGGGACGCAAGGCGTTGGCGGATTTCGCCGCCAAGGCGGGCGCGCCGCCGCCGATCGTGCGGGCGGCACATTCCACCACCACGGTGATGATCGATCCGGCGCCGGGCGGCGCCACCGGCTCGGCCTATCTGATGGCGGGCACGGGCGCGGACCAGGGCTATGTCTATAGCGACACCTTCGTGAAGACGGCGGAAGGCTGGCGCTTCAAGACGCGGGAAGTGCGCCAAAACACGCCGGAGAATCCTAGTAAGTGATCTCTGGCGCCTTGCCGCTGATCAGGTCGCTGAGGAGGCGGCCCGATCCGGCCGCCATGGTCCAGCCCAGGGTGCCGTGGCCGGTGTTGAACCAGAGATTGGCGATCCTGCTTTTGCCGATCACGGGCGGGCCGTCCGGCGTCATGGGGCGAAGGCCGGTCCAGAAACTGGCCTTGTTCACATCGCCCGCATGGGGGAAGAGGTCGGTGACCACATGGTTCAAAGTGTGGCGGCGGGATTCGCGCAGTTTGAGGTTATAGCCGGTGAGTTCGGCGGTGCCGCCCACCCGCACCCGGTTGCCCAGGCGCGTGACGGCGACCTTGAATGTCTCATCCATCACGGTGGATTGCGGCGCGCCGCCTTCGTCCGAGATCGGCAGGGTGAGGGAATAGCCTTTCACGGGATAGACCGGCAGCGACAAGCCCAGCTGCCGTGCCAGAAGCGGCGAATAGCTGCCCATCGCCATCACGAAAGCATCGCCCGCGATCCGCGTGGCGCCAGTGGGTCCGGTGACCCGCACGGCGGCGATGCCGGATGCGCCCTGTTCCAAACCGTTGATGGTATGGCCGAAGAGAAACTCCACCCCCCGCTGGCGCGCCAGGGTCGCCAGCGCCTTGGTGAACATGAAACAGTCGCCGGTTTCGTCGCCCACCAGGCGCAGGCCGCCCACGATCTTTTCGCGCACATGCGCCAGCGCCGGTTCGGCGGCGATGCATCCGGCCCGGTCGAGCAATTCGTAGCCGACGTTGAAACGCTTCAAGACGGCGATGTCGGCTTCGGTGCCGTCGAGCTGCTTTTGCGTGCGGAAAAGCTGCAAGGTGCCTTTCATCCGCTGGTCATATTGAATGCCCGTGTCGGCGCGCAACTGCTCCAGACAGTCCCGGCTATATTGCGCCAGGGCCAGCATGCGCGCCTTGTTGCGTTCATAGCGCGCGGCGGTACAGTTGCGCAGCAAGGCCAGACCCCACAGGATCATGGCCGGATCGGGCCGGGGACGGATCACCAATGGCCGAAAATGCATGAACAGCCATTTGATTGCCTTGATCGGAAGACCCGGCGCCGCCCAGGGCGCCGAATAGCCGGGCGAGATTTCCCCGGCATTGGCGAAGCTGGTTTCCAGGCCCACGCCCGGCTGCCGTTCGATGACCGTGACCTGATGACCGGCGCCTGCCAGATAATAAGCGGTCGAAACGCCGATCACGCCGCCGCCCAGAATAACGATTTTCACCGGTTCCCCATGCCCTGTTGCTGTGCCGGAGGTTAGCACAAAGCCATGCGGGTTGGCAGTTTTGCTCAGCGATCCGCGCGGATGGTGGTATGCAGAAAATTGGACTGTGCCGGAAATGCCGCAATCGCCCGTGCCAGGGCGACAGCGACCGCTGCGGCGCGTGCGGGCGGGTCGCGATCGAATACCAGATTGGTCTGATCGGTGAGAATCTTGGGCAACCTTGCGACCATAAACCGCTGTTTGGGATATTCGCGGGCGAGATTTTCGAACAGATTTTCCTGCGCGGCTTTTGCTGCGGCGTAATGCGCGAAGTCCCTTGGCGTGTCGGCGACATAGACCGACGAGATCAAAACCGCCATCGCGCCGTCCGGAGCATTCTTCAGAAAAGCCGAGACCAGCCCGACGGTAGGTGCCAGCGAGCGGGCAATGAAGCGGTTGAAACTCTCTACGCCCAGATCGGAGAACTTCTTCGCTTCGATGGGCGGCGAGGCGTTGCAGATGCAGACATCGATGGAGCCGAAATCTGCCGCGGCGTTGCGCATGATGGAATCTGCCGTGGCGACGTCGCCCACATCGCCGCGATAGGTCCTGAAGGGATAACCTTCCAGTTCGCGCGCCAAACGCTGGGCATCGTCGGCGGAGGCACGACAATTGGCGCCTGTCTTTCCGCCTTGGAGAAGAATGGCTTTGGTGATCGCCTCGCCGAAACCACGCGTGCCCCCTGAGATCATGACGCTCCGGTCCTTGAACAGGCCGGGCGTCAGCACATGGCCGCGGATTTCGTCCAGTTCCGTATTGACCGGAAGCGGGCGCGCGAACGCGCCGATCTGGAAGGACGCCGTTTCCGAGAGATGGCCGGTGATGATGACGCGATTGAAGCGGTCGTCGAATTGAATTTCGTCTATGCGGCTGCCAGCCGGGAAGTTCGTGCCGGCATCGAAATTGAAGGTCAGTTCGGAATAAAGCGCCTGGCGTCCCGGCACTTGCATGCCCACGAAATAGCTGGACCAAAGCAGGAACAGGACCTGTGCATGCGGAATCTGCCCATCTGCAAGACCAACCAGCGAAAGCAGATGATCGATGGCCGCCGGATCGGCGCCGAAATCGATCGGGCCAGCGAAGCCGGCATAGGCACCGCCGGGCGCATCCGTTCGCGCTTCGGTGAGCGGCACGAATGCAGAAGCGCCATGCGGTTGTGCGGATTCGCGCGCGTCCCGCCATTCGGCCGAGAGGCTGATGCTGACATGGATGGTGGTGCCGCTGGCGATCCTGATTTTGGCGTCGTTGCCTTTTTCCGAAAAAGTCACGGCATAAGCTGTGTTGTAGAGCAGCGGCCGCTCGAACCGCACGCGAAACTGACGCAGAGTGACGTTGCGCCCGGCCGCCCACCCGCCCAGCGCGGCAAGGACGCCGCAGATGCCATAATTGATAGGCTGGCCGAACTGCGTGCGGGTGGCATAGGCCGCATCCAAATGCAGGGGATTGCGGTCATGCGAGGCGTCGCGGAACGCGTCGCGTATCGCCGCGTCGAAATTCAAGTCGAATGTCACGCCCGTGCCTATTTCACGCTGGGATACACGTCTTTGATCAATACCTCGCGCAGCTGCATGCGCAGGTCGGTCTTGGGATCGGGTTCGGTGTTGGACTGGGCGTGTGACGCATCGCTGGGCGGGGCGCCGGTGTCGGTGGTGTTGGACATCACGATGCTGCCGGCATGGCTGTCGGGCGCCACCATCAGTTCGGCGGTGAAGCCGCCCTGGTCGCCGTCATGATAGACATATTTATGTCCCCCCACATCCAGGGTGAAGAAGCCCAACCCCATCATCGGCACCGCGCCGCCGGGGCCGCCGGTATAGGCGGTGACGGCTTCGCCGGGCGTGCCGGTGGGGACGATGCCTTTCCAGGCTTCCTCCAGCGAACTGCGCTTCAGCACCACATCGTATAGGGCGTTCTTGGGATCGCCGATCAGGAAGCGCAGATATTTGCGCATGTCGGAGAGGGGCGCCTTCAGCCCGCTATTGGAGACGGTGATGCCGCTGTCGAAATTGAAAGGCTGCTTGGTGAGCTTGGTGCCTTCGCGCAGATAGGAATCCGCGACATGGGATTGCAGGTAATAAGGCGCGACATCGAAATAGCTTTGGGTCATGCCCAAGGGCATCAGGATATTCTTGGTGACATAGACTTCGAAATCGTCACCCGTCAGCCGTTCGATGATCTGGCCCAGAAAGACATAGCCGACATTGGAATAGCTCCAGCGCGAGCCGGGCTTGAAGGCGATGTTGGTGAAAGGCAGCATCGAATTGATCTGGGCCCAATGGGTGGGCTCGAATGGCACCCAGGAGCAGTCGGGCGTGGAATCGCATTCCCAGGGCCAGGTGGGGTTGCGGAAGCCTGCGCTGTGCGAGAGCAGGTGCCGGATGGTGATGCCTTCGATGGGGCCGAAAGCGTCATGCACTTGGGCGAGCTCGGGAATGTATTTCACTGCCGGATCGTCCAGGGACAATTTTCCCCGGTCGCGCAGTTGCAGGATGGCGATGGCGGTCATGGTCTTGGTGATCGAGGCCCAATTATAGGCGGTCGCCGCGTCGGTTTTCTGATGCAGTTCGCCCCTTGCGTCGCCATAGAAGAATTCGGTGGGCTTGTCGGCGCCATGCTCGAAACCGAAAGCGCCGCCCACGATGCCATGGCGGGAGAGAGTGGCGTCGAAACTCTTGTGGAAATCGTCCAGCGGCGCGGCGGCGGCCGGTGCGGCGACGGCGATAAGTGCGGCGAGGCCCAGGCCTGCGGCATATGAAATCTTCATGACGATCCCCCTGTTGGGGTGACGGTAAGGCGGGGCTCGTCCAATGCCAAGGGCCACGGAACCCAACGTCCTGTGCCGTAAAAAATTCGTTTTCGGGGTGTCGGATCGGGATCTGTTCCCACGTCCTTGGGGCAGGAACCAACTGGAGACGATCATGACAGATCAACCGAAGCTTCCGCCGGTCAAGGGCGGTTTGACGGCCTATCTGACGGTGGATGGGGCGGTGAAGGCGGCGGAATTCTACAAAAAGGCTTTCGCGGCCGAATTGGCGATGATGCAGCCGCCGGACGAGAAGGGCCGCACCATGCATGTGCACTTATATATAAACGGCAGCTCCCTGATGCTGAGCGACGCCTATCCGGACCAAGGCCATCCCTGGAAGGAGCCGCAGGGCTTCAACCTCACCTTGACGGTGGGCGACACCGATCAATGGTTCGACCGCGCCATCGCGGCGGGCTGCACCGCGATCATGCCGCCCCAGGACATGTTCTGGGGCGACCGCTACGGCCAGCTGCGCGATCCTTTCGGCGTGATGTGGGCCATCAACGGGCCCGTGAAAAAATAGGCCAAGACGCTTTGATTGGCGAAAGGCGGCAGCACGGGTTGCCGCCTTTCATGTCCGCGCCGGTCCGGTCTATGCTGGGCCAGGTCCAGCGGGGAACGCCATGAACAATCTGATCGCCGCCACGGCGGTGTTTCTGGCCATCCATCTTTTCATTTCGGGCACGCGGCTGCGCGATGCGATCGTGGGGGCGATCGGCGAGAAGCCTTATATGGGCCTCTTCTCGCTTCTTTCGTTGGGCGTGATCGTCTGGATGGCGATGGCGTTCAACCAGGCGGGCGCGATGCCGGGCAGCGCGGCCGATCCCTATCTTTACGATCTGGGCGCCGGCGCGCGCCATGCGGCGCCGTTGATCGTGGCCATCGCCTTTCTGCTTGGGGTGCCGGGCCTCCTTACGCCCAATCCCACCGCGGTCAACCGCGAAGGGCTGGCAGGCAAGGCGGGCGTGGTCAAAGGCGTGCTGCGGATCACGCGCCATCCCTTCCTGTGGGGTGTGGCGCTGTGGTCGGCGGATCATCTCACCACCAATGGCGATCAGGCGGGCGTGATCTTCTTTGGCGGCTTTCTGGTTCTGGCGCTGTTCGGCACCCTGTCCATCGACGCCAAGCGCAAGCGCAAATTGGGCTCCGCCTGGGACGCGTTCGCCGCCGAGACCTCGAATGTGCCGTTCGCCGCGATCCTGTCGGGCCGCAACCGTTTCAGCGCCAAGGAATATTTCGACTGGCGCTTTGCCGTGGCATTTCTGTTGTTCGCGGGGCTTCTGTTCGCGCATGTCCATATTTTCGGCGTGTCGCCTTTCGGCTGAGCGTCAGGTTTTCGTGGCGCGGCGGGCCTCGATGAGTTGCCACGCCAGAAGTACGGGCAGGGCCACCACCAGATCGCGGGCGCGGCGCAGGAGTGAGACCGCGATGCCGATTTCCGGCGTCAGGCCGAACACGGGCGCCAGCACGGCATAGCCTGCCTCCTGGATGCCGACGGCGGCGGGAACGAAGACTGTGGCGCTGCGCAGGCCTTCGACCAAAGCCTGAATCGCGATGGCGGTCCAAAGATCGGTGGGCAAGTCCATCGCTTGCAGCACCGCCCACAGCCACAGCCCGCTCGCCACCCAGCCCGCAAGCTGCAGCAGGATCGACAGCGCCATCCGCGCATGGCGGCGATAGATGGCGTGAATGGTGTCGCGGAAAATCTGCATCGAGTCTTTTTGCGTGGGGAACAGCCGCTCGCTCATGCGGTTTGCCCAATGGCTGCCGCCCAATTGAAACAGCGCAAACCCGATCGCGCCCAGAGAGAGGAAGATCGCCCCGCCCAGCATGGCGCCGATATAGGGCGACAGGATCTGGCTGGATTGCAGCAGGGAGAGGCTGGCGATCACGCCCAACAAGACATACAGCCCCTGGGCAAACGTCTCGGCGGTGAGATCGGCGATCACGGCGGCGGAAGCCTTGGACGCGCCCATGCCCGCCAGCACCAGCGCCCGCGCCGCGAAGGCGACGCCGCCCAATTGGGTGATGGGCAGCACATCGGCGCTGGAATCACGCAGCTGCCGCGATGCCGCGATCGCCCACAAGGGCATGGGCGACGGCAGCAGCGGCCATATCCCCAAAGACAGCACGAATTCCGCCGCCAGCCCCGCCAGCACGATCAGGGCAAAGCCGCCGATCCCCGCCCGCCTGAAGGACGCCATCACGACGGCCAAGTCGAATTGCGACAGGACCCAGGCCAGCACGGCCAGGCCCAGAAGCAGCGGCAGAAGAAGGCGCAATCCCTGGTTCATGCCGCGACCATAACGGGGCAAGGAGGATTTTCGAGAAATTTTGTGGGAGCCTGTCGGGACCGCCCATGGCCCATCGTCCTTGGGGCAGATGGGCGGCCGGTCCGCCGCGCAACCGAGGATGAGGAAGATCGCCATGAGAAAAGTGATCGTATCGACATTCATGAGCCTGGACGGGGTGATGCAGGCGCCGGGCGGGCCACAGGAAGATCCCACCAGGGGCTTCACCCTGGGCGGCTGGTCGGCCAATTACTGGGACGAAGGCATGAACGCCGCAATGGGCGGGCTGATGTCGCAACCTTTCGATCTTCTGCTCGGCCGCAAGACCTATGAAATCTTCGCCGCGCATTGGCCCTATGCGGGCGACAATCCCATCACCAACCTGTTCAACAAGGCGACCAAATATGTCGCCTCGCGCAGCCCGCAGACGCTGGACTGGGTGAATTCGAAGCGTATCGAAGGCGATGTGGTCGCGGGGGTCAAAGCCTTGAAGGCCGGAAACGGCCCCGACCTTCAGGTGCATGGCAGCGCCAATTTCCTGCAGAGTCTGATCGGCGCGGGCCTGGTGGACGAGCACAGTATCTGGATTTTCCCGCTCGTGCTGGGTCACGGCAAGCGCCTGTTTGAAGACGGCGCGCCGGCGCATGCGCTGGAACTGGCGCAGACCAAGACATCGAGCACCGGCGTGATGATGAATCTCTACCGGCCCAAGGGCGCGGTGACGGTTGGGTCATTTGCCCTGGCCGAGCCGTCGGCGGCGGAACTGGCGCGGCGGGCGAAACTGGCCCGTGAAGCTTGAGGAGGCGATGATGGAAATGCGAACACAAGCGGGCTGGACGACAGTGGCCGTGCTGACCGGCCGGGTGATTTTCGCCGGTGTCTTCCTGATGGCGGTGAGCTTCAAATTCATAGGCATGGGCAGCACCGCGAGTTACATCGCCGCCGCCGGGTTTCCCATGCCGCTGTTTCTGGCCTGGTGCGCGGCAATCCTGGAGGCGGCGCTGGTGATCGCCTTTCTCAGCGGCGCCTATTTCCGCGAAGCCTGTCTGGTCGCGGGCGCTTATGTGATCTTTCTGGGCATCGCGTTCCACGGCCCGTCCCATTGGGCCAAGAATCAGGACGAGTTCGGCTTCTTCGTTGATCACTTCACGTTCCTGGCGGGCCTGTTGTTCGCCGCCGCGCATGGTCCGGGTCCGGTTCTGTCGCTGAAAACGGCGTCCGCCCCGCGATAGATAAATCCCCCCGGCCGGTTATAGTCCGGCGCCAGGATCGGCCGGGGAGGGCGCATGCCAGTCTGGAAAGCGTATCTCGGAGAGCTGATCTCCGAATGCCTGGCCATGTTCATCATCATCGTGCTGGGCTGTTCCGTCGCCGCGATGTACACGCTTTACGATCCAAGTCCGTACCAGAACGCCTATTGGGGCGTGTGCATCGCCTGGGGCATGGCGGTCACCATCGCCATCTATGTGACCGGCGCGGTGTCGGGCACTCATGCCAATCCGGCGGTGACTTTGGCGCTGGCCTTGTTTCGCGGATTCTCCTGGCGCAAGGTTTTGCCCTATGCGGCGGCGCAGGTGACGGGCGGATTTCTGGGCGCGGCGGTGGTCTATATTCTGTTCGCGCCGGTGATCGATCATTATAATTCCGTGCATCATTTGTCGCGCGAACTGGATGGCGGCGCGGCGGGCGTGTTCTTCACCCATGCCGGGCTTGCGGTCACGCCTGTCCATGCATTCTTCGACGAGATCATCCTCACCGGGTTTCTGGTCCTGGGCATCTTCGCCGTCACCGAGGAATTCAACACCGTCGCGCCCACCGCCAATTCCGGGGCGCTGATCATCGGGCTATTGGTGGCGACCATCGGCGCTTCGGCCGGATATCTGGAAGCCTGGGCGATCAATCCCGCCCGCGATTTCGGGCCGCGTCTGTTCGCCTGGTCCGCCGGATGGGGCAGCGCCGCCTTGCCGTCGCCGGGCAATTACTGGTGGGTGCCCATTGCCGGGCCGTTGATCGGCGGCGTGGTGGGCGGCGGGGCGTATCAAGTGCTGATCCTGCCATTCTTGCCCGCGCGCCATGCCCATCGCGCCAAGCGCAAGGCCGATGCGTTGCAAGAGCCGGTGCGGCGCTGAAAGAGGTTTTTCCATGCTTGTCATTCATACCCGCATCTTCGGCCTGGCCGTGACGCTCGCTATTCTGGCGTCGCCGGCGATAGCGCAAACGCCGGTGGGTGAACGCCATCTGAGCGTGATGGTGGGGAGCGCGCCCTTGCGCGATGCCGCGCATAACGCCGCCGTGCGGGTGACGGTGTGGTATCCGGCGGCGCCAGGCGCAAAGGAAAGCCGCATCGATCTGGGGCCGCCGGGCAAGCCTTTTTTCGTCGAAGGCGCCAGCGCGGCGGGTGCGGCATTCGCGGACAAGAAGCTGAGGCCCACAATCCTGTTGTCGCACGGCTTCGGCGGCACGGCGCGGATGATGGCCTGGTTCGGGCTGACGCTGGCGCAAGCGGGCTATGTGGTGATCGGTGTCGATCATCCGGGCAACAATGGCCAGGACACCATGACGGTGCCCGGTTCGACGCTGTTCTGGGAGCGGGCCGGCGATCTGGCCGCCGCGCTGAAAGCGGCCAAGGCCGATCCCGTGATCGGGCCGCATGTCGACAACACCAATGTGGGATTGGCGGGATTTTCGCTGGGCGGATTCACGGCGCTAGTGGGCGCGGGCGCGCGGGTCGACATGGCGCGGCTGTATGATTTCTGCGCCGCCAACCCCAAGGACGGCGTCTGCATGCCGCAAAAGGAATTCGCCGTCACCATGGAACAATCCAAAGCGGCGCTGGCCTCGCCGGAATTGTCGGTCGTGGCGGCGCGGGCCGGTGAGGATCATCACATTCCCGCCATCCGCGGCGTCTTTGTCATGGCGCCCGCCGCGGTCCAGGCGCTGAGGCCCGAAAGCCTGGCCAGGCTTTCCATGCCGGTGGCGATCCTGCTCGGCGATGCCGATCCGGTGGCGCCGCCCGCCACCAACGGGCTGGCGGCGGCAAAAGCCATTCCCGGCGTGCAGGTGAAATTGCTGCCGGGCGTGGGGCATTATGATTTCCTGGGCACCTGCACCGAAGCGGGCCGGGCGGCGACGCCGCTTTGCACCGCCACCGTGCCGCAGG
Source organism: uncultured Alphaproteobacteria bacterium (assembly GCA_937865685.1). GTDB lineage: Bacteria > Pseudomonadota > Alphaproteobacteria > Micropepsales > Micropepsaceae > Rhizomicrobium. The sequence continues at coordinate 34,532 of CALMGU010000077.1, forward strand.
ACCGGACCCACAAGACCGCCACGGACATGGCGCTGGCGTTTTTCGGCAAGGCGCTGGGGAAGCCCTGAAACGAAAACGGCCCCGGCGGGCGAACACCGGGGCCGTCTTCATGCGCAAGCCGGCAGGGGATTACCAGCTGCGATAGCCGTGCGAATACGCGTCGTAGCGGTTGTCGAAATAACGGCCCCGGTAATCGTCGCGGTCGCGCCAGTCGCGGTCGCGGTAATGCCAGTCGCCGCGATCGTTCCAGCCCCGGTCACGCTCGCGATAATACCAGTCGCCGCGATCGTGATTGTTCTGCGAGGCCAGGATCGCGGCCAAGGCGACGAAGCCGATGCCCGCGGCGATGGCGGCGCCATTGTCATTGTCGTGGTAGCGATAATCGCGCACCGGGATCGGACGATTGACCGGCGCGGCATTGGCGGCGGAGGCGAGCGTGGCGCCCAGCAACGACAGCGCCAAAACGGAACTGATCAAGCGTTTCATGTTTTGCTCCTTCTTCGTCTCTTGGATGCCGAAGCATCTTGGGAAGGAGAATGCGCCCGCCGGGCTGTACGAAGTCTGGGGGCGGCGTTCATCACCCGTTCAGGCAGGGTGGCTTTTTTGGGGCGGCGGCGCTTCTTTTTCCCGGGGTTTGGCGGGTTTTTCCAGAGGCGGCGGCCGCAAAAGCCTGTAGGCTTGGCAGGTCATTTTGGGAGAGCGCCGGGATGTTCAAAAAATCATTGATGATTCTGACTGCCGCCAGCCTTATGGCGAGCGCTTCGACGGAAGCGGTCATGGCCCAGGCCTATTATGGCGGGCGCAACTCCAACTACGGCGATGGCTATACCGACGGCTATCGCGCGGGGTGGGAGGATTTTCGCATGAAGCGCCAATTCAACGATCGCGCGCCGCAGGATCGCAATTATAACTACAATTACCAGCCGGGGGCCGACCCGCGCATGGGCGGCGATCCGAATCAGCGCTGGCGCCAGCAATATCAGCGTCCATACACCTATCAGGACGACAGTTATTACCGCGAATGCCGCACCAAGACCGATCCCGGCGGCATCATCGCGGGCGCGTTGATCGGCGGATTGCTGGGCAATTCGCTGAGCCGGGGCGGCGGGCGCGGCGGCGCCACCATCGCGGGTGTGGTGGTGGGCGGGGCGCTGGGCGCGGCGCTGACCAAGAACATGGACTGCGACGATCGCAGCTACGCCTATAACACCTATTATGACGGCTTCAATGCGGGGCGCACCGGCGTGCCTTATCAATGGCGCAATCCCAGGAGCGGCAATTACGGCGAATTCCGCGTCAATGATTACTACAATGATCCGGTGGGATTCCGCTGCGCCAACTTCGCCCAGGAAATCTACATCCGCGGCCGTCCGCAAACCGCCACGGGCCGCGCCTGCCAGCAGCCCGACGGCACCTGGGCAATAGTGGGTTGAGGCGATTGTCGGTTGAGTCATGCGAAGGAGATTTTCCATGAAAGCGATTTTGATTCTCGGCATTGGCCTGGCGCTGGCGACACCGGCGCTGGCGCAGGATGCGGGCCTGGTGTTCGCGGCGCTGGACGCCAACAAGGACGGCAAGGTCACCAAGGCCGAAGCGCAGAAGAACACGGCGGTGATGCAGATGTTCGATCAGGCCGACAAGAACAAGGACGGCGGCCTGTCCAAGGACGAGTTCATGGCGGCGTTCGGGAAGTAGAAAAGAAGTGGGCCACCCGCTCATCGAAAACGGGTGGCCCGGCCTTTGGAGCGTCGCTAGTTTTTGGGAACGTCGCTTGGGGGGAGGTCAGCGGGCGTTCTTGACGTCCTCGGGTTTTACCGTGTCCTTGTAGGCATTGCCGAAATGGGTGCGGACATAGTTCACCACATCGGCGATCTGCTGATCGCTCATCGCCACGCCGAAGGCAGGCATGGATTTAAGGCCCTGCGTCACCACCGAGATGGGATAGCCCGGCTCGGCCAGTTTGGGATTTTTCGCCAGCGCCGGATATTGGCCCGCGCCCACGGCGCCTCGCCCGCCCTCCATGTGGCAATCCTGGCAGATGCCTTTGTAGAGCGCCTCGCCGCCTTGCTGGGGAAACTGGTTGCGGCTGGCTTGGGCATTCGCGGCGGCGGCGGCGAGCACGAAAGTGGCGGCGAGAAGAAGTGTGTCGGCGGTTTTCATGGGTTTCTCCCTCAGGCCGATAGGACGCGCTTGTGCAGGCGGGTGATGGCGTCCAGCGCCGACAGCACCGAGCCTTCCTGCCAGGCCATCAGATGCGAGCAATGCTCGCCCGCCAGCACGATGCGGTTGTCGACGGCGCACATGTCCGCGTAATGCTTTTCGCGCAGCGCGTCGTTCCATAGCCCGGAGCAGCCAAGCGTCCAGGGCACGCGGTGCCAGGCGACGGCCACGCCGTTCATGAATTCGGCGCGGTATTGGGGATGGATCTTGGAGCCTTGTTCCAGCGCGGCTTCGATCTGTTCCTTGGCGCTGAGGGCTTCGAAATTATAGGTGCGCATGCCGCTGCGGTAGATGTACGCGCCGAGCAGAACCGCCGGGCCTTTCTCGAAGAAGCCGTGGCTCGGATAGCTGATGTTGAAGATCGGCTGGTCGGTATAGGTGTTGCCGCCATAGATATTGTCGTCTTCTTCCCAGAAGCGGCGTTCGAATTGCAGGCCCACCTTCACCGCCGGCAGATAGGGCAGGCTGTCGATGGCGGCGCGCATTTTCGCGCCCACATTCATGGGAATCTGGCTGAGAACGGAAACCGGAATGGTGTTGACGCACCAATCGGCTTTTTCCGTCTTGGGCGCGCCGCCGGTCTTGCCGTTGATGTAGGTGACGGTGACGCCGGTTTCGTCCTGGTGGATGCTGGTGACCTTGCAGTCATATTGGATCACCCCGTCCAGCAGCTTGCCGAAGGCCTTGCCGATCTCGCCCATGCCGCCCTTGGGCTGGAAGAGTTGGCCCTGGAAATCCCATTGTTTGGGGAAATAGAGCGCGCTCCAGAGCGTGGACTTGAACAGTTCCGTGCGCGGCATGATGTCGGATGGAACCGGGCCCGCCTGCAGCCCGCCGCCGGGCGGAATGTCATAGCCGCGAAAGTCGCTGGAGATTTCGCCCTTCTTATATTCGTAGTTCTTGTCCAGCCCGCCCCAGGTCTTAAGCATCTGGAGCACCCCGTCCTTCTCGTCCTTGTCGAGCAGATCGTCCAGCCGATTCTGGCTGGTGGCCTTGGCGAGAAGTTCGGAGATGTGGCCTTCATAATCGGCGGCGACTTCGCGGAAGCGCTTGGACTGGCCGCCAAAGGCATTGGCGGAATGCACCAGCGCCGCGTTGTTGTACATCACGAAGCTTTCCAGCGGCACGTTCAGCATCTTGCAGTAATGCAGGATGCCCTGATGGTGATAGGGCAGGCGCCAGGGGCCGGGATTGAAATACTGGCCGGGCGCGAAATCGACTTTCTGGGTGGTGCCGCCGATATCGGTATAGCTGTCGCCCGCATGCAGCGACCAGTTCCGTCCGCCGGGACGGTTGTTGTATTCCAGGATCTTCACTTTGTAGCCGGCCTTGCGCATTTCATACGCGGCGACCATGCCGGCGATGCCCGCGCCCAGGATGATCACCGAGGCGCCCTTGGCGTTGCCCTGCAAAGTGATGGGGCCGGTGAAGTCCGAATTGGCGGCATAGCCCATGGAGAGCATGGCGTCGTACATCGCCGCGGTGCCGCCCGCGAGGCCGATGGCGGTGAGGAGCGAGCGGCGGGTCCATTTCTCGTTCGCGAAATCCTTCATCCCGGCTCTCCTTCGGTATATGCGGGCATATACCCGTAAAATGGGGGTATATACCCTCAATGCATGCGTCACAAGCCGCGCGGCCCGGTTTTACATAAACTTTACAAGGGGGCGGCGCGCGCCGTTCTGGCAAGCGCGCTCGCGCGGATGGGGTATGCAATCCGGACCTGGCGGAGCGACAGCGATCCGGACTGCATACCGGTGGTGTGGCGGTTGCGATAATGGCGCACGACTTCTCATGGCCAATTCCCCCGCCGGCTTCGCCATGCGGGGGAAGAAATTCGGCGCCAGGCTTCTCTATTTGCTGGTGAAAATCTGCATCGTCACCCGGCGCCCGTTCATGGGGCGGCACTGCATCGACAGCGCTTCCAAATTGCGGCGGTCGCCGGGAATATCCAGCTTGTAATATTGGCCTTCGCGAAGGACGTCGCCCATATTCACGTCCAGCGGCTGGGAGCGTCCATTGCGGAATGTCGCCACCACCCGCGCGCAGCGGGCATCGGCGCCCTGGGGTTTGAGCGCAACGGCGTCGATCCGCCGTCCGCGCCAACCGGCGAAGCGGGTCTCGCTATCCATGCGCCCGCGAAATTCCTCGGACCCCAGATACTGCCAGTCATTCACCAGATTGCTGCCCCAGTTGAACGTGCGAGCCCACATCCGGTCGAAATCCGGATTGCGGCGCCAATCGTCGCGATAGCGGCCTACATCGGCAATCACGCGGATGCTGGCATCGTCTCGGCGCTCCGACGCGCATTGGAAGGACAATCCGCGCAGATCGCGGCGTTCGCCGGGCAGATCGATCATGCGGGTATCGCCGCGCCGCAGCGGGCCCCGGAAAATCTCGCGGTCCCGGCCATTGCCGAAACTGGCGCGGACGGAACGGCAGAATATGTCGCTGCCTTCCGCCTTGAACTGCAACTGCTCGACGGGGCCGCCCAGGCGCACATCCTGCATTTCGCGGTCGCCCCTGAAGCGCACATCGACATGGCCCACTTCGTTCCACTCGGCCAGCGCCGGCAAAGCAGTGCTGAGAAAAAGAATGGCGGCCAATCCCGGCAATGCGGTTTTCATTGCAGTCTCTCCAATTGCTGCGCTCCAAGCGCATGTGTTCTGCGTGAAAACGCGCTGGGTTGCACCCGTGTTCCATGCCACATTGCACTTTTGCAATATGAGCGCCCATGGCGCAGCGATTATTCAGGGGAGATCAAGCATGCGGAATATCATGTGCGCGGCGCTGTCGGTTGCCGCGATGGCGGCGACGCATGCATGGGCGGCGGACGCGCCCAAGGCGCCCAAGGCCTATGTGATCGGCGAAGTGAATGTCACCGATATGGAAACCTATAAGACCTATGCCGCGAAGACTTCGCCCATCGTGGCGAAGTTCGGCGGCATTTATATTGCGCGGGGCGGACAGACCGTGCCGGTGGAGGGCGCGGCCCCGGCCGGGCGGATTGTGGTGATCGAGTTCCCCAGCCTGGCTGCGGCGAAAGCGTTTGAAGTGTCGGCGGAATATCTCAAAGTGGCGCCAATCCGGCAGAGAAGCTCCACCGGCCGCTTCTTTATTGTCGAAGGCACGGCGCCCTGAGCCGATCGCCGAGTGGCGATGACTGCCGCAATTCCAGGCTGTAATCCCAGGCTGCGATCCGGGATATATCCCAATGTAAAGATCTGTGTCGGATGGTAGCGGCGTCGCCCTATCCCCGTTAAGCTGGCGGCACGCCGATACCGTTCGCCGCCTTTGTTTCGCGCCAAGACGCATTAGGGAGGCATGTCGTGACATTCATCTGGCCGACCGCCTTCTGGCTGATGCTGGTGCTGCCGGTTCTTGCCTTCTTCTATTGGCGCAATGCCGGGCGGCGCGGCAAATTGCTGGCGCTCTATCCGACCTTGCTCAAGGCATCGCAGCCCAAGGGATGGTGGGGCAAGACGCGCCGCCACGGCCCGCCTTTGCTGCTGCTTGTGTCGCTGGGACTTTTGATCACGGCCCTGGCGCGGCCTGCTGCCGTCATCACCTTGGCCAGCCAGCGCGGCACATTGATATTGGCAATGGACGTTTCGGGCTCGATGCGCGCCGACGATGTCAATCCCACGCGCATCACGGCGGCGCAGTTGGCCGCCATGGAATTCGTGAAGGACCGGCCCCATGCGGTGAAGATCGGGCTGGTGGCCTTTTCCGGCGGCGCTTTCCTGGTGCAGGCGCCCACCGACAACAATGCCGACCTCAATGCCGCGATCCAGCAGCTGAGGCCCGAACGCATGACCGCTATCGGGTCGGCGGTGCTGACCTCGATGCAGACGCTGTTCCCCGACCAGCATTTCGACACCATGCTGCCGGGTTTTGGCGGCGATCAATTCTATCTGGGCACGCCGATCGAGAATGCGAGGAAGCCCAAGCCGCAAAAGCCCAAGAGCCCCACGCCGGTGGAGCCGGGGAGCTACAAATCCGCCGCCATCATCCTGATGACCGACGGCAAGAGCACTCTGGGTCCCGATCCGGTGGAGGCGGCACGCATCGCTTCCAATTACGGCGTGCGCGTCTTCACCATCGGTTTCGGCACCGCCAATGGCCAGATCAAGCTGTGGGGCGACCGGGTGATGAAGGTGCAGCTGGATGAAGAGACGCTGAAGAGCATGGCGAAGATCACCCATGCGCAATATTTCCACGCCAAGACGCAGAAGGAATTGGCCGCGATCTATAAACAGCTCAACACCAAACTGCAGGCCGAGACCAGCCTGGAGGAAATCTCCTTCCTGTTCGTGGCGGCGGCAACGGTGATGGCATTCCTGTCGGTGGCACTGTCGCTGATCTGGCACGGACGCGTGGTCTGAGCCGTTGCACGTCACTCTTCGACAAGCTCAGGGTGAGAAAATTTTTGAGACCGGGATGAAGAATTTTGTCGCGATTTCCGGCTGCTCCGGCGGCGGGAAATCGGCATTTGTGCCGGAGCGGCTTGCCTTGACGTGATTTTCCGCGCCACAGTCGGCCAGGGTGGAATCTGGGGGCAGAGAATGCGTCGGGAGATTGCAGCTGCGCTGGCGGCGTTGACGATGTTTGGCGGCGCGGCGTTCGCGCAGGATCCGGCACCCGCACGCCAAAATTCATCCAAGACATTCGCCGAAGCAGTGAAGCAGGTGATGGCGCGGCCGGTCTATCGCCATGGGCGGTTCGGGCTGGAAGTCTGGTCCCTGGATCAGGGCAAGCCTGTTTTTGCCGTGGACGGCGACAAGCTGTTCACGCCGGGCTCCACCACCAAGCTGTTCACCGAGGGCGCGGCGCTGAATTTATTGGGCTCCGATTACCGTTTCCGCACGCCGCTCTATCGCACCGGCAAGATCGAAAAGGGCGTGCTGCACGGCGATCTGGTGCTGGTGGGGACGGGCGATCCCAATTTGTCCAATCGCATCCAGGCCGACGGAACGCTGGGCTTCGTGGATGAAGATCACACTTATGGCGGGGCGGATTCGCGCGTATTGCCGGGCGATCCGGCCATCGTGCTGCGGCGATTCGCGAAGAAAGTGAAAGAGGCCGCGATCAGGCGCGTGACCGGCCGCGTGCTGGTGGACATCAGCCTGTTCGAGGAAGGGGCGCGGGATCTGGGCACGGGCGAAACCATCTCGCCCATCGTGGTCAATGACAATGCCATTGACGTGACCTATCGGCCCGGCGCGAAGATGGGCGATCCGGCGTCGTTCACCGTCGCGCCTGCTGTGCCGTATATCCATTTCGTCAACAAGATCGTCACCGGCGAGAAGACCGATGTGGACGCGGTGACGGAAGAGCGCAAGGATGGCGGCCAGACCGTGACCTTGACGGGCACGGTCGACATCAAGAGCGGGCCGGTGATTTTGGGCTATGCCCTGTCCAAGCCGTCGCGCTTTGCCGGGACCTTGCTCACCATGGCGCTGAAGGATGAAGGCGTGAGCGTGAAGGGCGCGCCCGGCGTGGTGACGGCGGTGGCCACGGATTTCTCGGTCGGCGCCGACAAGGTGCGGGGTTTTTACCGTGATGCGATGAAGATCGGCGAGCATGTTTCCCCGCCCTTGTCGGAAGATGCGCGCATCACGCTGAAAGTGAGTCAGAATCTGCATGCGTCGACCATGCCCTATGTGCTGGGCGCGGTGCTGGGCAAGACCGGTGAGAAAGCCGATCACAAGGGTTTCGGGCTGATGCACGACTGGCTGGCCGGAATGGGCCTGGACATGTCGGGCGGATCGCAGGGCGATGGCGCGGGCGGCGCGGTGGCCGCCTTCTATACGCCCGATTTCGTGGTGCGCTATCTGGATCACATGGCCAAGGGTCCGGGGGCGCAGCATTTTCACGACAGCCTGCCGGTCCTGGGCAAGGACGGCACCTTGGTCGACATTCAGCCGTCATCGCCGGGAGCGGGACATGTTTTCGCCAAGACCGGCACCTATAGCGACAGCGATCTTCTGAATGGCGGGCACACGATCCTCACCGGCAAGGGCCTGGCGGGCTACACCACCACGGCGGATGGGCGGAAGTATGCCTTTGCCTTCTACATCAACAATGTGGAATTGCCCGACGATGCCAGCGTGTCCAAGCTGGCGGGGCAGGCGCTGGGCGAGATGGCGTCGGCGCTGTATGCGCTGCCGCTGGAGTGAGGAGCGGTTCGCGTGGCGGCGGACGCGCGCACCTCATCCTTCGACAGGCTCAGGATGAGGGCAGAGAGGTCCGTGCTTTATCCAAGTCTTTATCCTGAGCTTGTCGAAGGCCTGAGCTTATCGAAGGATGGATGAGAAGTTCAGGATAAGGAATTCGTGCGCCGCCATGCGCCGATAAGGACCGCGATGGCCATGCCGGGCAGCGAGAGGATCGCCAGCAGCGCCAGGCCCAGCGGGAAAAGCCCCAGGCCGGAGCCCATCGCGATCATCACCGGCATCTGCGCCAGCATCACCACCAGCGGCCAGCGCCAGGGGCGATGGGGATAAAGCGCCGCCAGGCCGCCGCCGGTCAGAAGTGCGGCGGGATAGGCCACGGTCCAGTAAAGGCCAACGTCCCATATTTCGCGACCGCCCGCCGCGATGGTGGCGAGGCTCCACAGGATCGCGCCGGTCAGAAAAGCCGTGGCATAGGCGGTCATATCGCTGGTCATTGCGTTTCCCGGCGCAAGGCCTCTAATCCTGGCATGGCCGGGTTAACTGCCGGTGTGCGCCGCGATGCTTGCATCGGGCGCTTGGGACGCGTTAGTCAAAGGGCATGTCCCTGTTCCGTCAGTTGATGCGCGCCCTGGAAGCGCCCGCGCCCCGGCGCGATCCCGATCCCAAATTGTCGGTGGCGGTGCTGCTGGTGGAAGCGGCGCGTCAGGACGATGTTTTCGAGCCGCGCGAACGGCTGGTGATCGAGCAATTGCTGGCTCACAAATTCGACCTGTCGGAAGAAGAATGCCTGGCCCTGGTGGATGCGGCGGAGCGGCGCGTGGCCGAAATGGTGCAGATCCACGGCCATACGCGTGACGTGTTCGAAACCACCACGCCGGGCGAACGCATCCAGCTGATCGAGATGCTGTGGGAAGTGGCCTATGCCGACGGCGTGCTGGACCCGGAAGAGGATCTTCTGATCCGCCGCATCGCCGGTCTGATCGCGGTGGAAGATCGCGAACGGGTGCTGGCGCGCCAGCGCGTGGCGGCCAGGATGGGCATCAAGAGCCTATAATCGCGGGAAAGGGAACCAGTTGGCGGGTTGAGCGGTTTTATTATGCCGCCTCTCCGCAAGGTTCCCATGATCGATCCTGCTTTTGGTCCGTTCTTCGCGGTTCTGCAGGGCGGTGTGCCATGAGCATCGTGCTGGATCTTGCCTGGGACTTTGTGGGCCTGATCCGCTATGGCAGCCTGGCGGCGGTGCTTTTGGGCATCGTCATATTCGGGCGGCATTTCGTCGGCATCAATGCGCGGGCGGCGCAGACGGGGCGCGGCGACATACCCGATGAATCCTGGCGCGGCACGGGCGCGATCAATGGCTTCAAGCTGATAGGGCTGGGCTTTGCGATGCTGGTTGTGTCGCTTTTTGTCAGCGCCCTCTTGCCGCCGCGGCTGTGATCATTTCGACAGATCCGAGAACAACACGGTCAGATAGGTGATCGACGGCGCGATATCGGCGACGGGCGTGCGTTCGTTGAGGCCGTGGCTGAAATTCTCGGACTCCTTGGTGAAGACGGGGCTGGCGCCGTAACTGTCCACATGCTGGGCGCGGAACCACATGCTGTCGCTGGCGCCCGCCGCCATCACGGGAATCACCGGCACGCCGGGATAGGCGGCGGCCATCGCCTTTTGCACCGCCGCGGTGAAATCGGCGCGCACGGGCGAGGCGGCGGTGGCGACGGAGCCTGACGTCACGTCGGCGATGGTGAGATGGGGTTCGGCGGCCACTCTCTTCAACTCCGCCATGATCTCGGGCCGGCTATGGCCGGGGAAGATGCGGCAATTGATGTTGGCTTCGGCACGCTGGGGCAGGGCGTTCAAGGCGTGGCCGCCGCTCAGCATGGTGGCGATACAGGTGGTGCCGATCTTGCCCACCATGGCCGGGTCGGCGGCCAGGCTTTCGATGGCGGCTTTATCGGCGGGATTGGCGGCAAAGGCGCGCATGGCGGCCGCGATCTTGGGATCGCCCTGATATTTCGCCGCCGCCGTGAAATAGGCGCGCGTGAGGTCGTTCAGTTCCGGCTTGAAGCGGTAGTCGCCGATCCGGACCAGGGCCGCCGCCAGCTCGTTGATGGCGTTGGACTTGCGCGGCTCGGAGGAATGGCCGCCCGGATTGGTGACGCTGAGCTTGAAATCGGCATAGGTTTTTTCCGCGCCGTCCCAGGTGAGATATTCCGGCTGGCCGGTCTTTTCGTTGAGCACGCCGCCGCCGCCATCCATGTTCAGCACCAGTTCGGCATTGGAAAGCTTCTTGGCGATGATGGCGCCGGTCTTCATGTCGGTTTCCTCGTCGCCGGAAAACTCGATGACGATGTCGCGGCGGGGCTTGAAGCCCTGGCGGCGCAGTTCGGAGAGCGCGGCAATCGCAAGCGTGCCATTCAGCTTCATGTCGGTGGCGCCGCGCCCGAACAGATAGCCATTCTCCACCACCGGCGTGAAGGGATCGCGGGTCCAGTCGGCGGGCTTGGCTTCGACCACGTCCATATGGCCGCTGATCACCAGGGGCTTGAGCTTGGCGTCGCTGCCCGGCCAGCGGGCGATCAGATAGGCGGTGGTGCCGTCGGGCGTGATGGTGATGTCCGATGCCTTGAAGCCGCCGGCCACCAGCGCATCGCGGTAAAGCGCCGCGACCTTGGGCGTCTGGTCGCCGGGCCCCGCCACCGAGCGCATGGCGATGGCTTTCTTGGCGAGGTCCAGCGCCTCGGCTTCGGCCTTGGGGTGAGAGGACGGCGCGGCCAAGGCGGTGCCGGACAAAAGCAAAGCGGCAAAGGTGAGACATACCGGTCGCATGGGAACCCTCCGTGATCGGCGCGGAGAGTAGAGATCATTCGCCCCGCCGGGCAAGCGCGTCTCGTCCGGCGGCAAGTTGCAGGGCGTGTCCAAGCCTCATTTGACTTGGAAATTGGCGGGGGTAGGCTTGCCCTGTTTTCTGCCCGTGCTGCCGCGTTTCCATTCCCGATGCGAGGTCGTGCCATGCTGCGGAACATCTTTATCGTGACATCCCTGCTTCTCCTGGCGCCGCATGGCGCGCGGGCGCAAACCATGCTGCCGGACGGGGAAGGCAAGGCGGTCGTTCAATCGGCCTGTTCGTCCTGTCACGCTTTGAGCCAGGTGACCAACGCCGGACACAGCAAGGCGGAATGGGACACCGTGCTGCACATGATGGTGAATGCGGGCGCGCAAGTGCCGGCGGACAAGTTCGAGACCGTGTCGGCATATCTCGCCAAGAATTTTCCGGCCAGGAAGGTGAACGCGGCGGCGCTGATTTCCGGTCCCGTCCAGGTAACGATCAAGGAATGGGATGTGCCCACGCCGGGATCGCGGCCGCACGATCCCATGGTCGCGCCCGACGGATCGGCCTGGTACACCGGCCAGATGGCCAATGTGCTGGGCCGCTTCGATCCCAAGACGCAACAGTTCAAGGAATACAAGCTTCCCGAAAATTCGGGCCCGCATGGACTGATTCCCGACCATGACGGCAATGTCTGGTACACCGCCAATTTCGGAGCCTATATCGGCAAGCTCGATCCCAGGACCGGCGCGGTCAAGCAATTCCCCATGCCCGACCCGGCGGCGAAGGATCCCCATACGCTTCTTCTGGCGCCCAATGGCAATATCTATTTCACTGTGCAGGGCGCCAACCGGGTGGGACGGCTCGATCCCCGGACGGGCGAGGTCAAGCTGGCGACATCGCCCACGCCGCGCTCCAATCCGTACGGCATGGTGATCGATTCCCATGGCGTGCCGTTCTTTGTGGAGTTCGGGTCGAACAAGGTGGCGCGGCTGGATCCCGACACGCTTGCGATCCATGAATTCGTGCTGCCGCACGCGGATTCGCGGCCCAGGCGCGTGGCAATCACGCCCGACGACATCATCTGGTATTCGGATTATGCGCGTGGGTATCTCGGACGGCTCGATCCCAGGACCGGCGCGGTGACGGAATTCCCTTCGCCGGGAGGAAAGGATTCGCGGCCCTATGGCATCACCGCGGTGGGCGATGTGATCTGGTACAGCGAATCCAATGTCAGCCCCAATACGCTGGTGCGCTTCGATCCCAAGACGGAGAAATTCGAAAGCTGGGCGATTCCGTCCGGCGGCGGGGTGGTGCGCAACATGGTGCACACGCCGGAGGGCAATCTCTGGCTGGCCTGCAGCGGCGTGAACAAGATCGCTTTTGTCGAGGTGGAGAAGCCGCGCGCGGCCCGCTGACCCCCCTTGCCGTGGCGCTGGCGCAAGGCCACTCTCGGCGCGCTTGAAGGCAGGGAAAAGCGATGCATAACAGACTCACGGCGGCGTTTCTGGGATTGGGCCTTCTGGCTGCCGCGCCTGCGGCTGCCGCCGGCTATCTGCCGCCGAAAGGCGATGCCTGGGCGACGCATACGCCGCAGCAGGAAAAGCTCGATCCGGCCAAGATCAAGGCGGCAATCGATTTTGCGGTGTCGGCCGAGCTGACCTATCCGCCGGAGCTGGCCAAGCAGGCGGACATTCGCGACCTGCGGATTTCCGTGCCCATCAAATATGGGCATGAAGCGTTCAACACGCCCATCGGGCCATTGAAGCCGCATGTCCCCGCCAACGGGCTCATCATCCGTCACGGCTATATCGTGGCGGAATGGGGCAATACGCGGGAAGTGGACATGACTTTCTCGGTCACCAAGACCTTTCTGTCGTCGGTGGCGGGCGTCGCCTTCGACAAGGGCATGATCAAGGACGTCAACGACCGGGTGATCGATTATGTGCAGCCTTCGGCGGATTTCATGCTGGCGCACAATCAGCCCATTACATGGGACAATATGCTGCGCCAGGATTCGGGATGGATCGGCACCATGTGGGGCAAGCCCTGGTGGGCGGACCGGCCGGGCGAAAATCCCTGGAGCGAGCTGGCGAAAGGCCCGCCGCCGGTGGGCAAGGAATGGAAATACAATGACGTGCGGGTGAATGCGCTGGCCCTGGCGCTGACGCATCTGTGGAAGCGGCCTTTGCCCGAAGTGCTGAAAGAGTATGTCGCCGATCCCATCGGCATGTCGGACGGCTGGCATTGGGAAGGCTATGACAATTCCTATACCGACATTGACGGCAAGCGCACCAAGGTGGTGTCGGGCGGCGGCCATTGGGGCGGCGGCATGTTCCTTACCGCGCGCGACCAGGCGCGGCTGGGTTTGCTGGGGCTGAACAAGGGCAAGTGGGGCGACAAGCAGATATTGTCGGAGAAGTGGGTGGCGATGGCGCGGACGCCCACTGGCCCCAACCCCGGTTACGGCTATTGCAACTGGTATCTCAACACCGGCAAGAAGATGTATCCGGATGCGCCGGAGGACAGCGTCTCCTTCATCGGCGACGGAGCCAATATCGTCTTCATCGATTATCAGCACGACATCGTGGCGGTGGTGCGCTGGATCGACGGCGGCAAGATGAAGGATTTCGTCAAGCTGCTCGAGGAAGCGGTGAAATAGCCCGGCATGGTGCGTAAAACGCCGGTCCGGCTTGCGCATTTGCGCATGCGGGATGGATTTCCCCGCGCGCCGGAATGGTGTGAAATACGCCGGCATCGCGCGGAACGGAAAACGCCATGATCGACTGGACCAGCCATTACGCCGGGCGCGCCAAGCGCATGACCGCCTCGGAGATCCGCGAGCTTCTGAAGGTTCTGGATCAGCCCGACCTGATCTCGTTCGCGGGCGGCATTCCCGATCCGGCGCTGTTTCCGGTGGCGGAAATCGCCGGCGCCTATGCCAAGGTGCTGAACGATCCGGCCCAGGCCAAGATCGCCCTGCAATATGCGGTGAGCGAAGGCTACAAGCCGCTGCGCGAATGGATCGCCGGATACATGACGCGGCTGGGCGCGCCGTGCGAGCCCGACAATGTGGTGATCACCAACGGCTCGCAGCAGGCGCTGGATTTTCTGGGCAAGCTGTTCATCACGCCGGGCGATCCGGTGCTGGTGGCGTGGCCGACATATCTGGGCGCGCTGCAGGCCTTCAACAGTTATGAGCCGGTCTATGACGTGCTGCCGGGGCCGGGCAGCAACCGCACGGTGGAAAGTTATGCCAAGGGCCAGGGCGCGCCGCGCCTGGGCTATTGCATGCCGGAATTCCAGAACCCCACCGGCACCAGCCTGACGCGCGAGGAGCGGCTGCAGATGCTGGATGCGGCGGACGCGATGGATTTGCCGCTGATCGAGGACAATGCCTATGAAAAGCTGCGCTATGACGGCGAGCGCGTGCCCTCGCTTCTGGCGCTGGATATCGCGCGCAAGGGCGGGATCGAAAATTCACGGGTGATCTATTGCGGCACCTTTTCCAAGAGCATCGTGCCCGCCTTGCGCATCGGCTGGATCGTGGCGGCGAAGCCGGTGATCCAGAAGCTGGTGATCGTCAAGCAGGCGAGCGACCTGCATGTTTCCACCCTCAACCAGATCGTCATGCATGAGGTGGCGTCGAAGATCATCGAAGACCAGTCGCGCCGCATCCTGCCGGTCTATAAGGCGCGGCGCGATGCGATGCTGGCGGCGCTTGCGGCCCATATGCCCAAAGGCGTGCAATGGACCAAGCCGGAAGGCGGCATGTTCGTCTGGGTCACGTTGCCGGAGGGCATGGACGCCGCCATGCTGCTGGAGCGGGCGTTGGCGGAAGCCCGGGTCGCCTTCGTGCCCGGCATCGCCTTTTTCGCCGATCGCGGGCGCGGCAATTATCTGCGCCTCAACTTTTCCTTGTCGGACGAAGCCAGCATCGCCGAAGGCATCAAGCGGCTTGGCGCGCTGATCGCCCAGATGCAGGGCTGAGGCGGAACGGCTGTGCATTGCGTGCGAATTTTCAGACCTTGCTGCTGTTTAGACCTGGATTCCCGCCAGCCTCCGCTTCGCTCGGCGTTCGGTTGGCTTGGACGCCAACCTTACCCCTCGGCGCTGGCCGCGCCTCGCCGGGAATGACAAGTTTATGTTCGTTTCAGGTAGAGAGCAGGTGCTTGTTCATGTGGACGGCAATGCCGTCGCCGATCATTTCCTCGCGGTTGATGCGATAGCCGAGCTTGATGTAGAGCCGGATATTTTCTGCGAAACGCTGATTGGTATAGAGCCGGACTTCGGCCAAGCCCGATGAAGCGGCGAACTGCTCGGCATGGGCAATCAATCTCCGCCCAATGCCATGGCCCTGATACGATGGATCGACCGCGATATTCTCGATCACCAGATGGTCGGCCTGGATCACGGTTTCGATCAGGGCAGCCAGCTTTCCGTCAATCTCCAGAAGATCGAAGCGGTGATCGTGAACGGCTTTGTCATAGTCGGCGGTCATAGGCCTGGGCTCGCGGCCGATCAGGGACACCCATTTGGCATAGGCCGCCCGCGTCAAGGTTCGGATGGCCGCGGCATCATCTGCCGTGGCCTGGCGAAGGGGCATGTCTTGCATGGTTTGAGTTACCACGCGGATCGCACTCCGCCGCCGCGCGGAGCGGTGAAACGGTGGCATATGGCGGGGATCGGTTCGCGGCTGCATTGGCCGCTGAGAAAGGCGTAGGCGTAGCTATGGGGTGAGGTGTAGACCGCAAAACCCGCGAGCAGGACCACCATGATGAACAAGCCCGCCATCTGCCATTTGGGAATCATGCCGTGCCGTCCTGTGCCGGACGGAAGATTATCGCGGGAAGCCGCGCCTGGAAATGCATGGCTTTCAAAACCGTAATGATGGTTCGCGGCAGGGTGCTTTAATTTTGCCCGCCGGATCGGGAGCGGGAAATGCACATTGGGAAATTCTTTGTTACCGGTGCGGTGGCGCTGATTGCCGCCACCGTCATGGCGGAGCGCGCGTCGGCCTATATCATCTGCAACGGCGAAGGCGATTGCTGGCACGGTCATCGGCGCGAAACTGTGCCGGGGCAATCGTTCGAGTATCATTCCGACGATTGGTATTTCCACCAGGAATGGGGCACGCATCATCGCTTCCGCCCCTATCATGACGGGCGCGGCTATTGGCACAATGGCGTGTGGGTGGAGTTGTGACGCGCGGCTAGAGTCTTGCGCAGTTGGCGGTGGGGGCGTCTTCGGGTTTGCCTTCGCGGCGGGCCCGTTCGCCTTCGCCCTGCCACATCCGCATCACGATCTCGCATTCCTTTTGGGTATGGAAGGCGCGGCTGAAGCCGGTTTTTTCCGCCGGCTGATTGACCGTGAGGATCCAGTCGCGGGGATAAAGCCAGGTGTAAAGAAAGCTGGATACCAGCCAGAGAGACAGGACACCCACCACGACAAAGAAGCCCACCCGGAACCAGTAGGTTCCGGGGTCTTTCTGTTTCAGGGGGATGTCCTGTTTTCCGGTTGTCATGGATACCGTCTTAGTTTCGGGTCATCCGGCCGCTCGCTTGTGCTCGCGGCGTTCGGCACTCGAAACGATTCACTGGATCGTTTCGCTTGCCTTCGGCAAGACGTGCCTCACCCAATCGCGTACGCGCAGAGCTTGTTGCCGTCGAGATCGCGGAAATAAGAGAAGTAGAAGCTGGGGCCGCGCTCGCCCGGCGCGCCTTCATCGGTGCCGCCCAGCGACAGCGCGCGGGCGTGGAAGGCATCGACCTGGGCGCGGTTGTCGAAGTTCAGCGCCACCATGGAGCCATTGCCGGCCGTGGCGGGCTTTTTGTCGTAAGGGCCCAGGACGCCGAAGAACAGATTGCCGTCCTTGCCATAGACCCGGCCGCCCGACGGATGTTCGAACGCGGGCGCCACGCCTTCGGGTGAAAACAGCGCATCGTAGAACTTCTTCGCCTCTTCCAGCTTGTTCGAACCGACGGTGGCGTAACCGAGCTTGACCATGATTGTCTCCCTAAAGCCGCGCACGGAATGGCGCGGTGCGCGCACCGATTAGCGTGTTGGAGAAGAAAAAGACAGAGCGATGCTCAGCGTTGTGAAAGCCAGATCAAGGCCCCGCCACCCACCATGGTGGCCAGGCCGATATAGGTCCACATGGGCTGCAGATACATCAGCGGACTTTGCGGATAGGCCAGGACGCCGGTGCCTTCGCTGACCCAATGCAGGCCCAGCAACGCGATCAGAACACCGCCGATCCGGAGCGCAAGCTTCATATCAACCCCCCAAAAGGCCCAGTCGTTTTCCCAACCAGGCCCCTTCCCAAATCGATACGTGTTGATGCCGTCACCCTAGCATGGCTTGCGGCAGGTGTTTGCGGGCCCAGTCTGTAATAATTTCGTTATGTTTCGGCAATGTTTTCTGGGGTCAGTTGGTCCAGGCGTGGAGATCGGCGATGCGCTGGTGATAGGCGCGGATGAGGCAGGCGGGACTGGCGCAGGCGTCGCGCTGGCTGAGCCAGAGGCTTTGTTCTTCGTTGACGGCATCGGGCGTGGTGGCCTTGGCGCGAGCGCGGCGCAGCAACGCTTCCTCGGCCACATCCAGTTTCGCCAGCTCGTCGCTGGCGCAGATCATCAGCTTCACTTTGGATTTCGCGGTGGCGCAATCGAAGCTGGGCTTTGGCGCATCCGGCGCGGCGACAGCGGGCGTGGCCAGGCCGAGCGCCAGAAGGGCAAGCATGGATCGAAGCATGATGTTCCCCCGAAGAAGCGGCCCGCCTTTCTAGCAGAAAGCGGGGCGGCGGTCAGCGGCGGCTTGACAGTGCGGTAATTACGGATAATGGATATCCGTAATAAAATCCCGGAGAATCCCCATGTCCGAACGTCTCGACTACGCCAAACTCTCCCCCGAACTGACCAAGGCCTATTACGCCTTCAGCATGGCGACCAAGGCCAGCGGCCTGGGCCAGACCTTGATCGACCTGATCAATCTGCGCGCCTCGCAGATCAATGGCTGCGCCTTTTGCGTCGATATGCATTCCAAGGAAGCCAAGATCCATGGCGAGCGGGAGCTGCGGCTCTATCATGTCGCGGTATGGCGGGAATCGCCTTTGTTCGATGCGCGCGAGCGGGCGGCGCTGGAATGGACCGAAGCCCTGACCCAGCTTTCGCCGCATGGCGTGCCCGATGCGGTGTATGACGCCGTGCGGGCCCAGTTCGACGACAAGGACATGGCGGCGCTGAGTTTCGCGGTGATGGCGATCAATGGCTGGAATCGCCTTAGTGTCGGGTTCAGAGCCGTGCCGGGATCGCGCGATGCGGTGTATGGGCTGACCAAGGCGGGATTGAGCTAGGCGATGCAGCTGAAGAACCAGGTGGAATGGGCGCTGCATTGCTGCGCCATCTTGGCGGGGCTGGGGCCGGACCGCCATCTGCCCACCAAGGATCTGGCGGAGCTGCACGGCGTGCCGAAGGAATATCTCTCCAAGGCGCTGCAGGCGTTATCGCAGGCGGGGATTGTGGAAGGGACGCTGGGCCCTTCGGGCGGCTATCGCCTGGCGCGGCCGGCGGGCGCGATCACGTTTCTCAACATCGTGGAAGCGGTGGAAGGCAAAGGGTCGAGTTTCGCCTGCACCGAAATCCGCAAGAACAATCCTTGCCGGGGATCGATGTCCGGGGCGGCGGCGGGGGACAGCAGGCCTTGCGCCATCGCGCGGGTGATGTGGGAAGCAGACCGGGCCTGGCGCGAAAGCCTGAACGGCGTGAGCTTGGCCGATCTGGCGAAGACATTGGAGAAGACCGTGCCCGCGCCGCTGCTGAAAAAGACCGCGGCCTGGGTCGAAGCGCGGACGTGATGCGCTAGACGGCTTTTCCCACCAGCAAGCCCACGCCCGCCGTCACCGCCATCGCCAGCGCGCCCCAGAATGTCACGCGGACGACGGGTTTGACGTATCCGGCGCCGCCGGCTTTTGCGCCCAGGGCGCCCAGCACCGCCAGAAAAAGCAGCGCGCTGACGACGACCAAAAGAATGATATAGCGCGGCGGGCTGACGATCACCGCCAGCAAAGGCAGCGCCGCGCCGGCCGAAAATGTCGCCGCCGAGGTGAGGCCGGCCTGGATCGGCCGTGCCGTGGTGATTTTCGAGATGCCCAACTCGTCATGGGCATGTGCCGCCAGCGCGTCTTTTGCCATCAGCTGGCGTGCCACTTCCTGGGCAAGCTTGCTGTCCAATCCCCGCTTTTCATAAATATGCGCCAATTCATCCTGTTCGGCGGCGGGATCGGTTTTGAGTTCCTGGCGCTCGCGGGACAGATCGGCGTGTTCGGTGTCGGACTGCGAGCTGACCGAAACATATTCGCCCGCGGCCATCGACATGGCGCCGGCGACCAGGCCCGCGGCCCCGGCCAGGAGAATGTCGTTTTTGGAGGCCGATGCGGCGGCGATGCCCAAAATCAGACTGGCGGTCGAAACGATGCCGTCATTGGCGCCCAGGACGGCGGCGCGCAGCCAGCCGATGCGTTCGACCAGATGCTGTTCGCGGTGATGATGCAGGCTGCGCAAGGCGAGGCCCCTCCGAAGCGCCATCATGCCGGGAAATAAGCGGGCGGCAAGCCGGATGCGGGGATATCGTTTCCGGTGCCCGCGAATTCTTCTATAGGATGCATGCAATGGTCCGGCGGGGGAGATGATGGGCAAGGGACGGGTCGAGGCGTTCAGCGACGGCGTGATCGCCATCATCATCACCATCATGGTGTTGGAGTTCAAAACACCGGTAGATGCTTCGCTGCCCGCGCTGTTGCGCCTGGCGCCGCATGTGGCGATCTATGCGATGAGCTTCGTCTATGTCGGCATCTATTGGAACAATCACCATCACATGCTGCATGCGGTCAAAGGCGTGAGCGGCGGCATCCTGTGGGCCAATCTGCATCTTCTGTTCTGGCTGTCGCTGGTGCCGTTCGTGTCGGATTGGATGGGGGAGCATTATCTTTCCCCCTGGCCGGTGGCGCTTTATGGCGTGGTGCTGTTCATGAATGGCGCGGCCTATGGAATCCTGGCCTGGCGGCTGGTGCGCCATGAGGGACCGGATTCGGTGCTGGCGCGGGCCTATCGCAACGACCGCAAGATGATCGGGTCGGTGGCGGCTTATGGGATCGCGATCGCGGCGGCCTGGGTGCTGCCGGTTCTATCGCTGGCGCTTTATGCGGGGGTGGCGCTGGCCTGGCTGGTGCCCGACCGGCGGATCGAAAAAGCGCTGCACATGACCTGAAATGGGACTTACCTTTCCGTAACCGGAAGACGATTAGGCTGAACCGTCCTCAAACCGGTCCGGCCATGGCTTGGTCATTTGCCGCGCGTCTGCTGCGCCGCCTTGCGGGCGGTCGTGAGGCGTCGTCCGGGGAAATCCTGCCGCCGGTCAAGCCGGAATCGGGCGTCCGCGCCGAACCCCCATGGGACCTGAACGCCAGCGTGGAAGAGCGTGCCGACGCTTTCGTTTCGCTGTTTCTTAACACCGCGCCCAAGGATCTGCGCCGTGCGCGGATGGGGCAATTCCGCGAACAATAAGGGCTTTTTCGCCTGTGGGCGCTTTTAACCACGGGGCCAGGAAAGCATCGCGTCCGTGTTCCCAGCGCTTATGCTGGGCGCGCGCGAGAGCATGGATTCGGGCGATGCGGACATTGCATATTCTTCAAGCGGGACCGGCGAGTTTTGAAGTGCGCGACGAGGCGGGCGGATTGATGGGCGTCGCCTCCGACGAAGCCAAGGCCGTCACCAGCGCCATGTTTTCCGCCGATCTTATCGGCCAGCAGGGCTATACGGTACGCGTGGTCGCCGACCATGACGGGCGGAGTGAAGAGATCTACGCCGTCCGGCGCGCCTGACCGCCTCATTTGTCGAATTTGTAGCGCGCGCCGCCGAAGGCGAAGCGCAAGCCGCGCCCCACCGAGACCAGGGCCGCGGTGGGATGATCCTCGCCCGTCATCAAGGCATATTCCACCTTATAGCCCTTGGCGCCGTCGAGCGCGGCGAGGCGCGACGCCAAGGCGCGCGTGCCTGAGACCATGCCGCTCCATCGCGCGCGCTGCTTCAGATAGGGCGCGATCTCGGCCTGTTTGGCGGGGGCTAAGGATTTCACAAAGGCTTTGGGCGGAATGGGAAGATCGTCTTCATCGCCGCCTGCGGTGATCAGGATGCGGGGCGCCGCTTGTCCGGCGGCGATGGCGGCGGCGAATTTGGTTTCGTCCTCGAGCACGGCGTCGTCGTCCCACCACAGGCTAGGGCTGGAGGCGATGAAACTGCGGAAGGCGTTGGGTTCGGTGAAGAGGGCATGCACCACCGCAAGCCCGCCCAGTGAGTGGCCATAAAGTGCCTGGTTGGCGGCATCGACCGGGACCAGAGCGGCGATCCTGGGTTTGATTTCTCCCTCGATGATTTTGAGGAAATCGTCCAGCCCGCCATTGCGGGACGGCTCGAACCAGCCGGGCGCGCGATGCGCGGGCGCGACGGGCAAGGTGAGATCGTGGGTCCGCAGCCGGTTATAGGCGCTGATCATGGCGTCGGTGCCGATAGGGCCGGTGTCGCCGGGTTTGCGGTTGGCGTATTTTTCGATCACTGCCCGATCATTGAAGGCAAGATGGTCGATGCCTACGACGACGGCGGCGTTTTCCTGCAACAGCCGGGAGCCGACGACGGCGGTGGAGAAATAGGCGTCCCCATCCAGCACATAATAGACGGGATAGCCGCCGGGTGGCGGCGGGATGAACGGGATGCTGACGAACAAAGTGTAGGGTTCGCCGTTGATCGCGGACGTGAATTGGACCTGCCGCGTGTTGGGGATCGAGACTTCGGCGGGCCAGATTCGGCTGTTATCGGCGGCGAAGACTTGCATCGGTGCCGCGAGGGCGAGGCCAAATGTGAAAACTCGGATCGGCGATTTTCTCATGTCGTTCCTTTCAATCTGGCGGCGTGTAATGGATCGGGGTGGGATGAGCGGCGTCGCGCATGTGGCAGGAAGGCCGGGTGATCCGCGCTTTCCCGAAGGCGATCCGGGCATCGCCGATTGTCACGGCAGGCGCATCGCCGCAGCGGAAGGTGCCACGCACGGAAACGGTGTTGCGGTTCATGTAGCGCACCAGCAAGGTTTCGCGTTGAATATCGTCCACGATCCGCAAGCTGCTTTTGTCGGGCCGCTCGATTTTCAGGAAACCGCGGATCAGTATTTCGAAGCGATTATCGGCGATGCGATAGACCACATTGCCGTCCGAGTCATAGCCGAAGGCATCGATCATCAATCCTTCCGGCGTTCTCTTCATTGTGAGAGCGGGGCAGGTTCCGATCCGGACCGGCGTGAAAGGGCCGTTGCCCCGCGCCAACACGGCGTCGGGCCCGAACAGCATCAAAAGCCCGTCCGGCGGCGGCGCGCCGCATTGTGTCCGCGGCATGGGATCGTCTGCGGCGACGAGGGCGCCGGACCAATGCGGGTTCAGGGGATAGGCCCGATCCAGGATCATCCAAGAGATTCCGGTCAAGCCCCAGACTATGGCGAGGCCGATGACGGTCCATTGGCGGGGCGCGTCGCGTGAGGCCAGTTCGTAAAATAACGCGCCGCTGAAAACCGAAGCGATGGTGAGAAGCGTGAGCACGCGCCAAGCGATCCAGAGGCCGTGCCAGACCAGCGCCACGAACAGGACGCCGCAAACGATGATCTTCAGGGGACGCAGGATGGCGTCGCGATCAAGGGGAGGCTTTGCGGATTGCGGCATGGCGATATCCGATTCAATGCATACACCGTAGGCATTGAATCGGAGATTTGGCAAGAATGGTCTGTTCTTGACCGGGCGCATGGTCGCGCATACACTGTATGCAGAATGCCGGATTCGAGTCTCCTCGGCCAGTTCGAGCAGGTCGTTCTTGGGGCCATCCTGTCCCTGGGAAAGGATGCTTATGGCGTGACCATTCATGCGCGGGTGGTCGAACTCAGTGCGCCGCGCGCCGTTATGCGGGGCGCGGTCTATGCCACGCTCGACCGCCTGGAAGGCAAAGGGCTGGTCGCGTCCTGGCTTTCGGAGCCCGCCAAGGAGCGGGGCGGACGGGCGCGCCGCTATTACCGGCTGGAGAAATCCGGCGAGCAGGCGCTCAGGGAGTCGGCGAGGGCCGCCAAACGCCTCTACGATACGCTTGCCCGCAACTGGAAGGGGCTTG
Organism: uncultured Alphaproteobacteria bacterium; assembly: GCA_937865685.1. Classification (GTDB taxonomy): domain Bacteria; phylum Pseudomonadota; class Alphaproteobacteria; order Micropepsales; family Micropepsaceae; genus Rhizomicrobium. Next base: position 57,952 of record CALMGU010000077.1, read on the forward strand.
CATGGAAGAGCCCGCATTAGTGGCTCCGCCTGAATTGCTGGAGCGGGCGGTCGAACGCCTGCTGCCCGTGGCTGCACGCGAATGTGTGATGGGCGATCTTCGGGAAGTCTATCGCGGGCCCTGGCAATATCTGGTTGAAGCCTTGCACACGGTGCCGCGCGTCGCGGCGAGCCATGTCTGGCGCAATGCCAATCTTCCGGCGCTGGGTCTGAACGGCGTGTTGATCTGGCTTTGTCTTGCGGGGCTGCGGGCCGGTGGGCAAGGCCTTGGTATCGTGACCATCCTGCTTGCGACCGCCGCCGGTGTTTTTGTGCTCGCCTTGAGCCAGATATATGGCGATGCCGGCCGCCCCACCGGCGCGCGCGCCATCAAGGGCGCGATCTGGACGGTGGGGATGGTGGCGGTGCTGTGCGTGTGGAATTTCGGGCTGAAGTATCAGCGGATCGGCGGCGCGGATTATCTTCTGGAATTCGGGATGCTGCAGTCCCTTCCGTTCGTTCTTCCGGTGCTGGGCCTGCTGCGCACGGGCCTGCTTGTGCAAAGCGATTTTCAGACCGAACGGCTGGCGGATGATGGCCCATCCGGGTTGGAAAATGAGTATCGAGCATTTTCGGTATCGGCGCGCCGGGTCAATTGGGTCGAGAGCGCCGCGTTGATCGGAGGCGCGTGTTTGACCCCGATCCTGGCCGGTCCCGGCCCATGGCTTCCCGCAACCTTCCTGGCCACGGCGGCCTATCTGTTGGCGCAGAATATCGTGCGGCCGGTTGAAGATGCGGAATTGCGGGCTTGCTACCGGCGGCGATTGCAGACGCGCCGCCAGCTCCGGCATTTTCTCTCCTGGCTCTGGGCCGCGCCGTTCCTGCTGGCGGCGTGCCGCTTGCTGGTCTGGCCCGGTTATGAAAGCGGCCGCGCGATCCTGGTGGCACTGGGGAGTTCGGCGATCGTGTCGATCTGTTTTCTGGCGCGCGCGGCGGACAGCGAATGCGCGGGCCTGTTGCGCGAAAGAATGGCGCGGCTGGAAGCTGGACCGGTCATGGGCGAACCATAGCGGCTGGTTTGCGTTCCGCGCGGCAAATCCCATAAGCTGAGCGCATGGATCAGCTGGCGAAAATTGCGATTTATGCCATTCCCGTGATCATCGCGATCACCTTGCATGAGGCGGCGCATGGGTATGTGGCGCGCCATTATGGTGACGACACCGCCGAGCGGGCGGGGCGCGTCACGCTCAATCCCCTGAAGCATATCGACCTGTTCGGCACCATTTTGTTGCCGGCCTTCCTGCTTTTCACCAAGGCGGGATTTCTGTTCGGCTGGGCCAAGCCGGTGCCGGTGAATTTCTCCGCCCTGCGCCATCCCAAGCGGGACATGATCTGGGTGGCGGCGGCAGGACCCGCGATGAACATTCTTCTGGCGCTCTTGTCGGTGATCGGGCTGGCCCTGCTGCTGGTGGCGGGGCGGGGCGCGCCGGAATGGCTACCCGCTTTGCTGTGGAGTTCGGTCGAGATCAATCTGGTTCTTGCGGTGCTCAATCTTTGGCCGATCCCGCCCCTGGACGGCAGCAAGATCGCGGTGGGACTTTTGCCGCCCGCGCTGGCGGTGCCGCTATGGCGGGCCTCGCGCTATGGCATGGTCTTTCTGGTGGCGATCTTCATCGCCGCGCCCTTGCTGGGGATCGATGTGTTCGGCTGGATGATCGGAAAGCCGGTCGCCTTTATCGAGCGGGGCATCCTGGGCGTGTTGCGGCAAGGCGCCGTGTGATCCGCGCGGCGGAAGACGTCAACGCATAAGACATCACCGTAGAAGGCGGGCGCTTTTTCCGCATTGGGGATTGGAGAGCGGCACAGCCTCGCCATTGGCGGTGGCGCTGACCCGGCGCGTTACCTTGTCGAGCGTATAGTTCGCGGTCACGTCGCCAGCCTTTTCCTGCCAGCTATAAGCGGCGTCGGTGACGATAACCGGTACGGTGACTTCGGTTTTCTGGAACGGATTCTTGTCGGTGACGGTGGCCTTGTCCGTGTCGATCAGTAGCAACATGCCGCCATCGTCGCAGGAGAGATTGAGAATTTCGGCCCGGGCCGGCGTGGCGAGAAGAAGTGCGGCGATAAGAAGGGCGGATCGCATGGCGGCCTATTCCGGGTTGCAGGGAAGAGATTAGCAAAAAACGCGGCGGTTGCGTTCATCGGACGCAACCGCCGCGCAAGTACCGCTGTGCAGCAAGGCTGGGGGAGACTCTTACAGCGGTAAAACCAATTCCATCGCGTTCCACAATCCGATCAGGGCGCCGCAGACCAACGTCACAAGGCCGGTCATGAAAAGAGTCGGGTCGATGGCCAGCAGCCGCCGGCTGATCCGTTCCCCCAGGCTGTTCTTGGGCGCGTCGCTTGGGGGCGGCGGCGGCAAGGCGCGGCGGATGGGCTTCCAGCGGGGCGGCAGGAATTCCTTGTCCGGGGCGAAGAGCGAGATGGCGAGTGCAAAAGGCATATTCGGCTTTCCTTGGTCCGCATCGACGGGAGCGGATGAGGCAAACATAGGCTGTTGCCGGCGAAAGCGCTGTCAGCGGTTCGAAAGCGGAATGTAAAAGTTCTGAAAAGTGCAGTGCAGCGAGGCTGTCTGCTTGACATGTAACTAAATGGTTGCATATAAGGATGCATGGATGACGATGCGGTTTTCAAGGCGCTGGCGGACCGGTCCCGGCGGCTGCTGTTGGACCGGCTTCACCGGAACAATGGTCAGAGTCTGGGGGATCTGTGCGAAGGGCTTCGGATGTCGCGCCAAGCGGTGGCCAAGCATCTGGGCATTCTGGAAGAGGCCAACCTGGTCGCGGTGCAATGGGCGGGACGGGAGAAGCTGCATTTCATCAACCCGGTTCCGATCAACCAGATTTCCGAACGCTGGATCGGCAAGTTCGAGCTGCCGCGGATGCGGGTGCTGTCGGACCTGAAAGCGTCGCTGGAAAAGAAATCTCCAAGGGAGAAATGAAATGAAGCCACCCGTCGCCAAGGCGGAAATGCTGATCCGCAGGCCGGTCGCCGAAGTCTTCGAGGCGTTCATCGATCCCGCCATCACCGCGCGCTTCTGGTTCACCAAAGGCAGCGCGAGGCTGGAGGCGGGCAAGAGCGTGCGCTGGGATTGGGAGATGTATGGCCTTTCGATGCAGGCCGATGTGCTGGCGGTCGAGAAGGAGCGGCGCATCCTGGTGGGATGGTCGGCTTATGGCCATTCCGAAATCGAGTTTCTTTTCGCGCCGCAAGGGCCCGGCGAGACGTTCGTTTCCATCAGCCATCGCGGCTTCAAGGGCACGCCGGAAGAAATGACGGAGGCCGCCATCGGCTCGACGGAGGGTTTTACGTTCGTGGTCAGCGGGCTGAAGGCCTGGCTGGAGCATGGCATCGAACTCCAGCTGGTTCATGACCGCTTTCCCGACAAGCGCGTCCAGACCTAACCCGAAGGTGCAGAGACCATGGCCCAGTCGCAATTCGTCTACGTCACCTTCATCCGCACCACACCGGACAGGTTATGGGCGGCGCTGCGGGAGCGGGAATTCACCGAGCAATACTGGTTCGGAGCGCATCTGGTCTCGGACTGGAAGGCGGGCTCGTCCTGGAAGATCATCATGAAGGACGGGCGGGTGGCGGATACGGGCGAGATTCTGGAAGCCGATCCGCCCCGCCGCCTGGTGATCAAGTGGCGCAATGAATTCATGCCGGAGCTCAAGGCGGAAGGCTATTCGCGCTGCGTGATGGAGATCGAGGAGATGGGCGGAGCCTGCAAGCTCACCATCAGCCATTCGATCGAGAAGGATCATTCCAAATTCGTCGAGGCGGTGTCGGGCGGCTGGCCGCGCATCCTGTCGAATCTGAAGTCGCTGCTGGAAACGGGCGCGGTGGCGCTGCCCGATACCGCTTAGAGCAACGCGGCGATCACGGCGCGTGCTGCATTCCAGTCCTTGGCAATGTGGTGGGCGCCCGCGTCCAGGAGTTTGCGGCCATGACCGGCGGGCAGATGCCCGGCGGCGTGAAGACCGATGGCGGTCATGCCGGCGGCCCGGGCGGCGCGGATGCCGCCGGGACTGTCCTCGATCACGATGCAGTCTTCCGGCCGTGCTTTGAGGCGTGCCGCGGCGAAGAGAAAGATATCGGGCGCGGGCTTGCCATTGGTCACCAGATCAGCGCTGTAGACATGGGTGCCGAAATCCCCCGTCAGCTCCAGCGCCTCCAGGCACAGCGCCAGGCGGTCCGCCGAGCTGGATGAGGCGATGGCGCGGGGCAGCGGCGCGAATGCGCGGATTGTGGCGCTGGCGCCAGGGACTTCCCGGAGTTCGGATTTGAAGCGGCCGTGAATGTTTGCCTTCAGCGCGCCGCCAAAATCATCTGGCGGGGTGAGACCTTGTTCGGCCAGCAATGTGTGCGTGCGGGCCACCACTTCCGGCCAGCGCATGCCCAGATAGGTGGCGATGGATTGGTCCGCCGTCATGGGAAAGCCGAGGCGGGTGACGCCTTCGGCCATGGCGGTGTTGACCAGCACTTCGCTGTCGGCAATGACGCCGTCGAAATCATAGATCAATGCACGGGTCATGGAGCGATTATCGGACCCGCCAGGTGAAGTCGGGCTTGCGGCCGCTATGGGCCAGCATCAGGAGCGAGGTTTCCAGGCTGTCGCGGGTGGCAAAGGTGCAGACATCGTCTTTCGCCTTGATGCCGAAAGGTGTGGTGACGGATGCGTCCTTCTTGCAGTCGGGGCGAAATTCCTCCGCGCCCGTCCTGGTCTTGCGCACCAATCCATAATAACGGGGATCGGCCGGCTTGACCGCATCGCAGCCTTGCGGCCGGTCGCAATGGCTGAGCGAGACCGCTTCATAGACCATCATGTCTTCGGGAATGCCGCGCAGATCGAAGAAGCGCAAGGCGAAACCTTCGCCATGGCCATCGCCCTTATCCGTGCCGATCATCCGGTAGGTGCCGTCCTTGGCCAATGTGAGCGCGAAATGCTGGTCGGTTTGTTTTCCATCGGTTTTGCCGCCGCTTTCGGTGACGGCGCCGGCGTGGAAAGGCGTGACCGGATCGGCCTTGCCGTAAAGCGAGCCATCGGCTTGCCAGCAGCCGGACAGCAGCAAAGGGGCGGCGAGAAGGACGGGCGCTTTCATATCGGAGATCCTGGTTCCGGCGGGCGGGGACAATGAGGCGCCAGGCGCGGTTTCATCAAGCGCCAGAACGCGATCACGGGCGCGCCGATTATCACCAGCAACGCCAGATGACGGACGTTTTCGGGCGCGGGCGACAGATAGGCCGCCAGGCCCGCGAGAAACCCGGTCACTCCCAATGACAGCCAGCCGATGCCGCGCGCCCTGTTCATGCCGGTCAATCTAGCACGAAACCGGCCGGGGTGAGCGGTAACACCTTGATCCGGTGAGCGCTTTGGGCGGCATGTCTTTCCGCACACTTATATGATAGGCTTTTGTGATGGCAGCTTCGGACAGGAATGACCCGCAAAACCGCGCCCAAGCCGTATTCACGGCTTCGGAACAGCGCGATAAGTCCGTGCGCGCCGAAATCGAAAAAGAACGTGCCGCCACGGACGCCAAGACCGCCCGCTTGAGGGCATTGCGGCTGGCCAAGGAAGCGGCGGATGCCGCCGAACGGGCGGCCAATCCGCAACCGGTCCCCGTCAAGGCGGGACGCAAACCCGCAAAGAAAATCAAAAGCTGATTGCCGCGTCAGCGCGGCGGTGTCTGCGCGGTGGCCGGAGAGTTCGCGTCCGGATTTGTCAGCGTGCCCGGCGGGATGATGCTGGGGGGCGGCGCGGGCTGTGCCGATTGTGGATTTGTGCGCCGCGGATAGGTGCGCGGCGGATCGGCATCGGGATTGCGGATCACATTCCCAAGAGCCTGAAACGGGCTGGCAATGACCGGCGCGGGTTGACCGTCGCGCGATTGCGCCAGCGCGCCGGTGACGGCCAGACCAAGTATAAGAACGGCGAGCGGGAGTTTCATGTGCTTGCTCCGCAAGTAACCAAAACGCGCCGGGCGCGGCATTGTTGCAGCTAATTGCCGGTAACTATTTTTTCCGCAAGCCGCCGACTTCGATTTGGGCTAAATAACGGCGCCCTGCAAAATTCTATCAGGGAACCGCCATTCGATTTTTGCCATGAGCCCGGAACCAAGCAATCCCGAAGATGCAAGCAAGGCGGTGTTGCCGGGCATGCGCGAGCCGCCCGGCCGGCTTGGCGATATCGTGCGGCGGCTGAAGCAGGCGCCATCCACACCGGCGCGCCTGGATTCCGCGGCCGGCGAAACGGAGAGCGCGTAACGCGCAGCTTTTGCGCCCACGCTGTGGATAAGGCAGTTCCGTCGAAACCGCGTCAGCCCGAATCGATTATCACCCCGCAGGCAAACGGGACGTGTTGGGCATGTGCATGCGGCAGGATCGTGATCCGCTATTCGAAACCGGCAATGAAGGCATCGAGGATCCAATCCGCCAGATGCGCGAGCCTCCGGGAGCATTGGGCGATATCGTACGCAGGATGAAGCGGCGCGCGGCGCTGGAGCAGGGCGCGCCATCGAGCGCGATGGTTCGTGGTGCCGGTCTGAAGGCCAGCTGAGGTTTACGCACCCGTCAACTCATCCGCGGCCGATTAACCAGGGCGTGCAGTTGAGACACGCAAACGGTGTAGGCCCTCTATTCAGATCGCTGAGTCTCCCCTAAGCATTCGGCGGGGGCGCGGATTGAATCCGCCGGGCCGCGTATCGGTATCCGACTGTGACGCCTCGCATCATTGGGTTGGGGTTTTCAAATGAAGATTCAGGCAATCGCGGCTATCGCTGCGATCAGCTTTGGCATGGCCGGTTGCGGCACCATTGTCGAGGGAACGCATCAGGACATCGCGGTGGCGACGAGCCCGGACGGCGCCCGTTGCGATGCTACCCGCAAAGGCGAAGCGGTGGGCACGATCAATTCCACGCCGGGCAAGCTTTCGGTACGCAAGACCAAGGACGACATTCTTCTGGCCTGCACCAAGGACGGCTATCAGGCCAGCAGCCAGTATCTGCATTCGGGCATGGCGGCGGGCACCTTCGGCAACATCATCGCAGGCGGCGTGATCGGCTGGGGCGTGGATTCGGCCACCGGTGCCGACAATAAATATCCCGAAAGCGTAACGGTGCAGCTGGTTCCCGTGAGCGGCGGCGCTGTGGCGGTCGCGCCGCCGCCTGCCGTGGTCAGGAATTCGGTGGTGCCAAACTGATTCAGTGAGCCGGAGACACCGCATGGTGGTGCCTCCGGCACCTTCCTAGGAGCCGGGCTGCGGCGGGAAGGTGCCGGGCGGAGATTGGGCGGAGAGCTGCCAATCGCTGCCCTTGCGAGTGAGCGTGCCGCGCCAGCGGCGCTTTTCGGGCATATCGGTGAACAGCGAAAGCGCGATGCGGTCGCCCGACCAGCTTTGCACCTTGACCTGATAGGGCAGCGGCAGGGACGGATCTTCGGCATGGGTCTGGGCGAGAGTGTGCGCCCATTCCAGCACCGCGCCGTCGCCTTCGCGGCGCCAGATTTCCAGATTGTTGGGACCGATGTCGTTTTCCAGATCGTAAGGCGCGACCAGGAAGCGCTGGCCGTCCGGCGAGAAGACCGGCATGGCGGCGAGGCGGATGCGCTTTCCGCTGGCCTCGTCCACGAAAATGAAGTTGCTGCCTTCATAGAAGAATTGCTGCACCACCAGGGCGCGGGGCTTGGCGAAGGCGCCCATGAAGGCGAAACCGTCGCAATGTTCGGCATCATCCCGGTCGCAGGCGGCCTTGTGATCGGTGAAAGTGATGGGCGGGCCGCTGCGGGGGCGTAGCAGAAGATCGTCGCCTCTTCGCTCGGCCAGGTCTTTGGCGGCCAGGATCAGCGCCGGTTCGGCGGCGCGGGCGGCACAAAGGGCATTGGCGGCGCAATCGTCCGCAAGCTTTGGGCCCGTGGTGCAGGCGGCCGCGAAGAAAAGGATGGAAAGAATGGGAAGGGCTCGGCGCATGCGCCATCCTTTAGCACAGCCGCATGACATTGGCGCGGGCAGATGGGCGCGAGATTAACCCTTCTCAGGCGGCCTCTGCCGGGAGGGCGCCGAAGGTACGGGAGCGGGCACGGAAGGCATTCAGGGCCTCGGCGAGATCGGCGGGTGCGAAGTCGGGCCAGTGCTTTGGCGTGAAATAGAGCTCCGCATAGGCGCATTCCCAGAGCATGAAGTCCGACAGGCGCTGTTCGCCGCTGGTGCGGATCAGAAGATCGACTGGGCCGGCATCGCCCGCCAGTTCGCAGGTGAGGCCGGCTTCAGTGGCGTCGGGGCCGAGGGCGCGGGCGGCGGCAAGGATGGCCTGGCGGGCGGAATAGTCGATGGCGACGCGCAGATTGAGGGCGTCGCCGAACTGGGTGGCGGCTTCGCTGCGCTCGATCTCGGCGACCAGGGCGGGGGCGAGGCGGTCGCGCCGCCCGATGACGGAAAGGCGCACGCCGTCACGCACCAGATCCTCGGTCTCCGAATCCAGATATTCGCTGAAGAGGCGCATCAGGGCGGCGACTTCCTGAGGCGGGCGCTGCCAATTGCCGGCGGAGAAGGCATAGACGGAAAGCGTTTGGATGCCCTGGTCGGGCGCGGCGCGCACGATCTGGCGAAGCGCGTCGATCCCGGCGCGGTGGCCGGCGGCGCGGGGCAATCCCTGCGCGCATGCCCAGCGGCCATTGCCATCCATGATGATGGCGACATGGGTCTGTTTGTTGTCAAAAGAACTTTGCATTGCAGAGTCTCCTGTCAAAAAAAGGGATCAACCGGGAAGGATGCGCAGGCGCGCATGGCTGAAGTCTTCGCCCGCGGTCTGCGCGGCGTCGCGCACCAGCTGTTCCAGCAAAGCGAGGTAATCGAGGAAGCGCCGCCGGCCGCTGCGGGTGAGGGCGCAATGGGTCTGGGGGCGGGTGCCTTCGAAGCTTTTGGTGATCTCCACCAAGCCGGCTTCCTGCAGCACCTGAAGATGGCGGCTGAGATTGCCGTCGGTGAGGCGGCAAAGCTGTTTCAGGTCGGAAAAGGCCAGGCCCTTGGGATGGGCGACCAATGAGGAAAGAAGACCCAGACGGGCCTTTTCATGCATCACGCGGTCGAGGCCTTCGAACGCGAAGGGCGCGCCGTCAGTCTTCGTCATCGGATTCTCCGGCGGAAAAATAGAGGATCGCAGCCATCAGCATCTGGCCCGCGAGGAAAGGGACGCCCATCAGCCAGGGTGCGCGCGCATGGCTGTCATCGGCCAAGAGCAGGCTGGCGAAGGCGGACACGAAATAGAAGCCCGCCACCATGATGATGTTGCGGGGAAGCGTGCGCACCGAAGCGAAGATGCCCAGGCTGACGAACAATTGCCAGATGCCGGGCATCATCCACAGCACGCGCGGTTCGAAGCGCAACAGGAAAATGGGAATGAAAAGGCAGGCGGCGGCGGCGGGGAGAAATTGCTCGATCGCCTGGGCGATCATGGCATCGGCCAGGCCGGAATGGTGGCGGCGCGAGCGGCCTTGCATCTCGATCCGCACCATGGCGGCGGAGAGAATGCCCGCGCCCACCCAGCTCCAGACGAAAAGAGCCGGAGCGGTGTCGGGGCCGATGCGGAAAATGCTTTGTGCGATGGCGGTGGCGATGCCGACCACGCCGGTGGCCACGATGGTGGCGGGGCCATAGCCGCGGAAGGATGTGCCCGCGGCGATCTGGGTGCGGATTTCCCCGATGTCGGAAAGCGCCTTGTTGATGTCGCGCATGCGGTTGGGTCCGGGAACTTTGTATTGCAAAGTAGCGGGGGATGCGAGGGTTGGCAAGTCATCGTTGCGCGGTGGTTAACGCTCTGTCAGAGGAGAGGCGCGAGGTTCGGGAGCGGCGGCGGTTGGCCTGGTACAAAAAGCATTTTCCGGAAACATGGGCGGCGACCAGTGTGCTGGACGA
>CALMGU010000078.1 GCA_937865685.1 uncultured Alphaproteobacteria bacterium
GCGTGCTGTTCAAGGACGAGGAAGACGGCGAGATTTCCTACGCCTTCAACATGGCGATCCTGGAAATGGATCTGCCAGAGCCGCCCGCCAGCCGCAGCTGACGCTATCGCGGCATCACTTTCGGAAATCCGAAATCAGACCGTTAACGCCCGCGGCTACGGCCTGCCAGCGGGCAAGATGCGCGCGCTTGAAGCGATAGGTCAGACCGATGCCCTGCGCGATGGGCCGGTCGATGGCCAGGCAGTTGGGACTTGGCAGATCCTGGGCCGGTTGCTCGCAGAGCAGCAATGGGCCTCCGCTTTTGGCGACGTAAAGTTCGTTGCGGCCATAGCCGGAATCGGCGCGGAAGGCATAGCGGGTGAGGCCGAACGGCGCCTGCTCGCCCTTGGGCTCCGCGATATAGGGCATGTAGATGCGCGCCAGCCTGCTCTGCGTGTCCATGCCGTTGGCGTCGGCGCGGATCAGGATATGGACGACAGGCGAATCCGGCGCGTTGCCGGCAAAAAGATTGTCCTCCGCTTCCGTATAGCCGCGCATGTCGGGCAGCGCCGCGAATAAGGACACCGTATCGCGATCTCCTCCGGCCCGGATGGCGCGTGCTTCGATGAAGCGGGCAGGGATGTGCAAACTGATACCCCGGACCATGAGATGGACCATGGTGGCCGCCGCGGTGGGGCGATTGTCCCGAAACGGTGCGGGCGGCGGGCGCAAATAATAGAGAAGGAAAAAGCCGCTCAGGGCCACGATGACGCCGAAAAGGCCCAGCGGGACCAGCCAGCCGGAATGCTGGTGAATTTCGCTGTTTCTGTTCACCGACCCCACCCGTGCGACGGACCGGACCCTAGCATTTTCGGGCACTGCGGCGTCAGGCGGTCCATGGATCCTCGCCCAATTCTTGCGATGCGTGTCTGGGAAACATCAATTCGCGTCAGTTTGGCACATGTATTGGTCGGGGCATTGGCCGGAGCAAAGAATGTTGGCGCGGGCGCTCGAGCCGGCCGGTCCCGGCAGGACCGGGGAACTTCCCTAATGCCGCCGGCAAGTCACTTCGCGCGGGACATCACGGTTCTTCTGTTCGCGGTGACCGCCGGCCTCACCTTGTCCGGGATTATCGCCAACATCTATCGCATCTTCGCACGAAAGCCCCAGGGCAGGGGCGAAACGTTCCTCTATTACGGCGTCATGGTGATCGCCGGCGCCAGCGTGCTTCTCGAAAATGCGACACGCACCTATCGCAAGAAGAATTGCTCCGCGTCCGCTTACGGTTTCGCCATCGCGCTGGTCGGCTATTGGTGCTTCATCATGGGGGTCGGCATCCTGTCGGTGGCCCTCGCCATTTAAAGCACCGTCAGCATCGATGCGACCAGGGGATGGCGAACGATGTCGCCTTCCGTGAGCCGCACCACCGGCACATCCGGGATCGGCTCCAGGCGCCGGGCGATGTCACTCAATCCCGACATGCCGGGCAGAAGGTCGGTCTGATCCGGATCGCCCGTCAGCACCATGGTGGAGCGCCAGCCCAGCCGGGTCAGGAGCATCTTGATCTGGCCATAAGTGCAATTCTGCGCTTCGTCGATCACCACGAAACATTCGCTCAGCGTGCGGCCGCGCATATAGGCGACTGGCGCAATCTCAATCACGCCTTCCGCGAGCAAGGTCTTGAGGCGCTTGGTGCCCAATCTTTCGGTCAACGCGTCGTAAAGCGGCCGCAGATAGGGCGCCAGCTTTTCGTTGAGGTCGCCAGGGAGAAACCCCAAAGATTCCCCAGCCTCGACTGCAGGGCGCGACAACACAATGCGTTGAACCTTGCCGGCCTCCAGGGCTTCGACCGCCTTGGCGACGGCAAGATAGGTCTTGCCGGTGCCGGCGGGACCGAGCGCGAGTATCACGCTTTGCGCATCGATCGCATCCATCAATTGCTGCTGGGTCGGGCTCATCGCCCGGACATTTTTCACATAGCGGCGATCGCGGTTTTCCTGATCGCGGTCGTGCGGGCTCCAAGGGCGGTTTGGGAATAGCGGCTGCACATTCTGGCTGGCGGAAAAATGTTCACGGGACTTGGAACGCTGAGAGCGTTTTGCCATACCTGCTCCATGTGATGATGAACGCGTGCGGAAAAGCGTGCGAAACGGGGAGGGCGGCCAACCGGCCCCTGATTGCGGGCATTGTCCCCAATGCCAAGATCCATAGTGCGATGCTGCACTCCGGCCCCTGAGCGAATCACGACGCTTGCGTTCAGCGTATCGTTTTTCGCGCGAGGCTGGGGATAAATGCGCGAGCCGCTATGTCAAGCTTTTGCGAAAGCCGTACCGAGACTAGAGCGACGTCTCGGCGGACATGATTTCGCGTTGCCAGAGCCGGCGTAGCTTGGTGTCCGCTTCCGGCGCGAAGTTGAACCAGGCGGCTTTGTCATGGGTGGTGTCCACAACGACCAGTGTATCGAGCTTGCCCAGTTTCTGGATCAGCTCGCTGCGAATCGTATTGATCGAAACCTCGCTGACCAAAATCCAGGCTTGCGGCATGAACTGGAATGAAGCGCCGAACTGGGAAATTTCTTCTTCCAGGGCGCTAATGGAGCCGGATTTCATTTCGGCAGCGATGATATAGCGGCTCCGCGCTCCGGCGGGGCGGCTGTCGCGCCCGAATTTGACGGGAGAGGGATCGGCCTGGCGTGGCTGGGCGGCGGCCGGTTGCGGCTGGCCGGGCGCGGAAAACAGCAATGCCAAGTCGCCGTCTTCGCTGGCATAACGCATCCGCTCTTCGCCATCGCGCGCAACCAGGGAATGGGGCGCAAGACGTCCTTCGCCCTGGAACTGCTTCATCTGTTCCAGCGAATAGGGGCCGTAGGAGCGGCCGGCAACGCTAATGGTCCAAGTCGTGGACATGAAATTTCTTCAACGGGATTCGCACGTAAGATTAGGCTCGCACGGCGCCAAGGACAATCGCTTCAAAGCGCGCGGTTCAAGGCGCCCGAATGCAAAATGGCCGGGCAGCATCTGCCCGGCCATTCCGCTCATTTGACGCTGGTCTTACATGAACTCCCACTCACCGCCCCGGCGGCGGCAAGCGGTGCCGTGGCGGTCGAATTCGCGGCCATGGCGATAGACCACTTGGGTGAAGTCCCGGCACTGCATGTGGCCGCGATAATATTCACGGTCGGTCACCACATAGCCGCGATTGGGCCCGCGGTTCCAATCATAGCGGCGGCCCACCGGGCCCCTGAAACTGTCGCGATAGGAACGGGCCGCGGCCGGCCGGTCGTCGCAATCCATGTCCCGTGCGATGGCATTGCCGGCCAGCCCGCCCAAAAGCGCGCCGCCGACAATGCCAAGGCCATTGCCGTGCGTGGCAAACCCGCCCAGAACGCCGCCACCAAGCGCGCCCAAGACCGTTCCGCCCGTGTGCTCGCGGCCGCTGCATTCATCGGCGAAGGCGCCGGTGCCGCTTATCCCCAGCATCAGGGCTGCAGCGGCGATCATCATGCTTTTCTTGGTCAACATCTTTGTCTCCGTTCAAGTGGCTCTTGGATCAATCGAAGCGCCAGTTCCCGCCGGTCTCGCGGCAAGCCGAACCGCTACGGGTGCTGCTGCTGCCGTCGGGCCGGTAAGAGGTTTCCGTGAATTCTCGGCACACCAGGCCGCCGCGACGGAATTCCCGCGTCGGCGTGAAATAGCCATACGACCTGTCATGGCGCCAATCATAGCGCTGGCCCAGATTGCCGTTCAGGCCGTCGGCATAGACGCGGAAAGCGACCGGCTGGGCGTCGCAATCGATGTCGCGCGAGACGGTGTTGCCCAAAAGGCCGCCCAGAATGGCACCGCCGACCACGGCGCCGCCATTTCCGTGGCTGGCCGCGCCGCCGATCAACCCGCCCGCCAGCGCACCGAAGATCGTGCCGGCGGCGGCATTGCCGCGGCGACATTCGGCTTCGTAGCGGCCTTGTTCGTAATAGGCCCCGCTAGGCGGGGGCGGGGGACCGTAGGCGGGAGGCGGAGGGGGCGGTGGGCCGTCGAAATCGCGATC